>CAMASK010000003.1 GCA_945860895.1 Bacteriovorax stolpii | reverse complement strand
GATAAGAAACTGGCATTCCTTTCATCGGGCAATGCTCACGTATTTGTTTCATTATTGGTAAAACTGAAAGGGTATCTTTGTTATTACTTGCAATTTTAACTTGATCTAAAACCATACAATCACTGTAACGCCATCCATGAAGAATTACTTCATTTTCAGAAGTTTTCTCAACCCATTCAATTGCTGCATAAATATTATCATCAACTGAATTTGATGAGGCTTCAGCAACAGAGAGAGTTTCACAAATAGCAGCTTGGCTATTTTGATTGACTCTTACTTCATAGTTACCCCCTTGAAGATTTCCAACTGACACAACTTCTTTAGCTTACCAGGAGATATTGAGGTCACTTTGATGTCGATAATATCACCAGTCATTTTTACTTCGACATTGTTGCGAGAGTAACAGGCATTAGGAAAATTACCAGTTACTATAACTTCAACTGAATCATTGCTGTCAAAACCGGTTGGAACGTAGGGGTGTTCAACTGGGGCAGAGATAATTACAGGTTGAGCGAAAACGGATAAAGAAAAAAGTAATAAGAATAATGCTAATTTCATAAAATCTCCCTTTGAGTTAATATGAAAATAGCTCTCTGATCGAATTATGAAGTTGATCTAAATCATGCTTTTGAAAGACTTTTCTCAGGATAGTACTTCCTGACAACATGCAAGATATTAAAAAATCCCGTGCTAAAAGTTACTTTTTCATGCTGCTTTTTGTATACTATGGCGAATTAAAGCTAGAATTTTAAAGGATATTATTCCATGGAAATTGAGAACGCACTTCCCAAAACCTTCGACTCAGAAGGAGCTGAAAATAAATGGTATGACGTGTGGTTAAAAAACCAATGTTTCAAACCGCGCTCCGGTAAACAAAATAAAACTTTTACTGTCCTTATGCCGCCACCCAACGTGACTGGCAAATTACACATGGGACATGCTCTAGACGCTACTACTCAAGATGCTCTGATTCGTTATAAGCGAATGAAGGGATTTGAAACTCTTTGGATTCCAGGTACAGATCACGCCGGCATTTCAACTCAATCAGTAGTAGAAAAATTAGTATGGAAACAAGAAAAGAAAACTCGCCATGATCTTGGCCGTGATGAATTTGTCAGAAGAGTCTGGGAATGGAAAGAGCAATACGGTAATGAAATCGTTAATCAACAAATGAAAATGGGTGTCTCAGCTGATTGGGACTACGCGACTTTTACTCTGGATGAAATTCCCAATAAGGCTGTTAAAAAGTTTTTTGTCATGTTGTTCAATGAAGGTTTAATTTATCAATCGGATTACATCGTTAACTGGGATCCATCTCTTCAGTCTGCTATTTCAGATGCAGAGGTTGAGCATAAAGAAGTTAAAGGTTTTTTTTACCATTTGAAATATTTAGTTAAAGAAGAGCCTGGCACTGAATTAATTGTGGCCACAACTCGCCCTGAGACTATTTATGGAGACACAGCTGTTGCCGTTAATCCAAATGACGAGCGATTTAAAGATTTGATCGGAAAAACGGCAATCATCCCTATTTGTAATAGAGAAGTTCCCATTATTGGAGATGAGCACGTCGATATGGAGAAAGGCACTGGATGTTTAAAAGTAACACCTGGACATGACTTCAACGACTTTGAAATTGGTAAACGAAATAGTTTGGCCATCATCAATATCCTGAATAAAGATGGAACGTTTAATACCAATGCACCTGAAATCAAGGGAATGAAGCCTAAAGATGCCAGAGCAGAAGTTGAGCGCATTTTAATTGAACTAGATAAATTGGTTGAGAAAAAAGAACACATTCATCCCGTTGGCCATGGTGAACGATCGGATGAAATTATCGAGCCAATGATTTCAAAACAGTGGTTTTTGAAAACAACTGAAATGGCCGACGATGCAGTTAGAGCTGTTGAAAATGGCGAAATGACTTTCTACCCTAAGGGTTGGGAGAATACTTACTTCTCGTGGTTGAGAAATCCCAAGGACTGGTGTATTTCCCGTCAATTATGGTGGGGTCATCAAATTCCAGTTTATTATTGCAAAAATTGTAATGCTAAATGGGCAGCAGAAGAAACTCCAGATGAATGTATAGAGTGTAAAGGTAGTGATTTATTCCAGGATCCAGATGTATTGGATACATGGTTTTCATCGGGCCTGTGGCCGCTTTCAACTCTTGGTTGGCCAGATGAAAATGCCATGAAGGCTAAAGGCTTTAAGAAATTTTATCCCAATTCAACTTTAGTAACCGGATTCGACATTATCTTTTTCTGGGTCGCCAGAATGATGATGATGGGAATGAAGGTTACAAATAAAGCTCCCTTCAGAGATGTCTATATCCACGCCATAGTTAGAGACAAGCAGGGCCGAAAGATGAGTAAGTCATTAGGCAATGGCATCGACCCTTTAGAATTAATCAAACAGTATGGTGCTGATGCCATGAGATTCACTCTGGCCGCTGGCTCTGGTTACAATAGAGATCTAAATCTCGATCCAGAAAGAATTGAGGGCTACAGAAATTTTGTCAACAAATTATGGAATGCTTTCCGATTCATACACCCCTATCTTGAAAAGGCTAAAGAGGATCTCCCAACAAAATCAGAATGGCATTTGCATGATAATTGGATTCTTGCGGAACTGAACACCGTTGCCAAGAAAATGAATGAGTCCATGGACCTTTATCGCTATGATGAAGCTTGTTCTGAAATTTATCAATTTGTTTATGAAAAATTTTGTTCATGGTACATTGAACTTTCTAAGAACATACTTTATGGACAGGACGAAAAAGCCAAAGTCATCCGTGCTACAATGTTGAAGTTCTGTTTTCGTAAAATTGTTATTCTGCTTCATCCTATCACTCCATTTATTACTGAAGAAATATGGGCACATCTGGAAGACGGTAAATCTCTTTTAATTGGCCAGGAATATGTTGAATTCGATCCAGCATTGGGAAATGCTGACGTCCAGATTTTGATGAATAAATTTATTGAAGTAACTTCAGGAGTAAGAAACATTCGCTCTTCAGTTAATCTGAAGCCTAAAGATGAAATTGATGTTCGTCTTTTTACTGATGATCCTAAACTTGCGAAATTCCTCTACGACTCTCGTCATTTTTTAAAAGACCTGGCAAATGTCAAATCTGGTACCATCAGAAAGAAAGCTTCATCGCGTCCCAAGAAATCTGCCTCACTAGCAACTTCTCATACTGAAATTTTTATACCACTTGAAGGTTTGATCGATATTAATGAGCAAATTAACCGAATAAAAAAAGATATGGAGAAAACTCAGTCAGAATATAAAAAAGTTGAAGCCAAAATTAATAATGCTAATTTTATGCAAAATGCTCCCACTGAAGTTGTCACAGAGGTAAGGGAAAAAGCGCAAGGCTTCATGGATAAACTTGCTTCTCTCAACGAAATTCTAAGTAGTTTTCAATAATTTAAAAATGACATAGGAGCATATAAACTCCTATGTCGCCCTTCAGTAAGCTCACTGCCCTTTGACCCGTCTTTCATCTCAAGATACTCCCATCCTGATTTTTAACAAGGATGCTCAAATGAAATGGTTCTTACTCTTTTTGATAACTTCGACTCAGGTTCACGCATGGTCATATTTGTATCCAGATCTCATTACCTCTCAAGCCTATTTGTTTGATAATCGAATTGATACTTCTACCATCCCTGGTAAGAAGTTACTTCGTTTTGCTAATTCAACTCCAAATATTGGTAGAGGTAAATTGGAACTCCGGGGTGGGAATATTCGGGAAGATAATAATATTGAAGTTTACCAGAGAATTTATGCAACAAATGGACTTCATACTTCAAGGCTTGCCGGAATTTTCGAATACCATCCTGAACATGAACATACCCATTTTAATGATTATGCTAAATATCGATTGAGACAGATTGTAGGACTCTCTGGGCTTGGACAAGTGATAGCGGAAAGTGAAAAGATTAGTTTTTGTATCCGCGATTCTTCAATTTATAATTTTCGCTTGAGCCACTTCAGGCCTTGGGCAAAATATAAAACCTGTGGAACCGGAGTTCAGGGAATCAGCGTGGGATGGATGGATGTATACGGCAAGGAGCTTCCTGGCCAATGGATTGATGTTACCAGCTTACCAACAGGACGATACTGGCTTGAATCAATAGTTGATCCTGATAATCGAATTAAAGAAAGTAACGAGGCTAATAATACGGCAAGAATTCAGGTCTTTATTCCATAAATAAAAATGCTAATTCAATCAAGCGAGCTTAAAAACCCAAAAAAACTTAAGAATTTTAATAAAAAAATTATAGTTTTAACTAAAGTTGCGGTCAAAAACATCAATAATAAATTTATCGGTTTTTATTAAAATATTCTTTAAAAAAAGCCGACAAGTGCTTTATGAAGTCATTTTGGTTAATCACAATTTTATCTTTTAGTTTATCTGCTTTAGCTCAAGAGAACGAAGAATCAGAAGCATCGAAAGCCATGCGTTTGTCTTGCGAAAAACAAAAAGTAGCTCTTGGATGTTACAATTACGCCAATATGCTTAGCCGAAGTGGAAAAGAGGATGAGGTAGATAAGTACTATGAAATGGGATGTAAGCTTGATCATTCTCCGAGTTGTAAGAAAGAGAAATGGGATTTACCAGAACCAGAAAAAAAGCTTGTGGAAGAAACATCCATTCCTGCAGAAAGTATAGCTCCAACCTCGCAAGAAGCTGCGCCTGAAGAAACTCAGGTAGAAAGCGCAATAGTTCCAGAAGAAGAAAGCTCTCAAACTTCTAGTGATTCAACAGACACCATTGAATAGTTAATTACAGACCCAAGGGAAGGCAGACATTGCCCTCCCTGAAAATAAATTTTTAAGCAGCTTTTTTGTTCTGATCTTTAAACGCGTTGATATCAACTACGTTAGATTCAGACTGAGCAGCACCTTTGCCAGCCATTAACTTGGCATGATTTTGGGCCTTGATTTCTTTTTTGGTTAACTTCTTCTTCAGATGACTATGACCTTCGTGCTTCTTACTCATAAACGTACCTCCAAATTAAGAGCTTTCGATATAATCCGGCTCAAAGCCATATCGGTCAAAATAAGAAATTACTTGAGCGCCGCAATCAGTTATAGCGAAAGATCCTCGTAAAAACGTGTACTTATGGCCAAGTAAAAGCATTTTTTATAAACTTACTGGATTAAGTCCACTAAAAGTGATTTAAGACGATGTGTTTTACGGTCTTATTAACGAGGACTTCGATGAAGACGATCTTTTTAGTGCTTCTACTCATTTTGACTACGAGTGGTTTCTCGCAAACTATCAACTTAAAAGACTTCAATAATTGGAACATGACTAACATTACTTCTAAGGGAGTAACTAAGGAAAAGTTATTCAGTAATATGAACAGAGATCTTATCAAAATGGGAGATTCGATTTGTTCAAATCGCGCCATGGTTTGGGTTTATGATTTTAAACGAATACATGATGTGGATGCTGGTAAAATCTTTTTATTTTACACAAAAACAAGTGGGAATATTGGTCGCAAAACATGGTGGTACCATGTTTCTCCCGTGGTGAATGAAAAAGGAAGCATCTTTGTTCTGGATGCTGGATTCCCAGGCCTAATTTTAGGCGCACTTAGCCCTAAAGAATGGTTAAAGAATTTTAGTGGCAGCACTAATTGTAAAGAAATCCAAGCTGGTGAAAACGATCTCATTGAAAGAATGTTCACGGGTTACACTTTTCCTGAAAGAACTGCTTATGGTTCTTATGATTGTTATTATAAGTACACTCCAGCTGGTTACTGGACACCATCAAGCGTAGCTATGGGTCTACTGGGTGTGGATGAAGACGGAAAACCAGTTCAATATACACGCGATGAAATCAACACTGATGAAGTTTACCAGGCTTGTGTAGAAGCAGTGACAACTTCAATTGGCCGAGCTTTTAGAAGTGGTCAGAAGAAATGTTCCAAATATTTAGGTCTTTAATTGTTTTATTTAAAACGCTCACCATTTAATATTTCTATACTCACATCCCCGCCACTCATTCCATGAAGGAACATTTGGTTGGTTCTGGGTATAGTTTCGATTGTATCCTGGTAATGAAAGATGAATTTCTGGCCGTTTTTTCATCACTATAATCATACGCATAGAAGCACCAGAATATTGTTCATAAATTTTTCTATCAGAATCCCAATTTGATGTTCCTGGATCTACCGAATGATTATCACCAATTCCTGAAATTTCCGGAGCAAATTTCCAATCTTTATTTTTTGAAAGATGGGCGAAAGTCAATATGTGAAAATTACCCCAACTTTTGTTATTTATTTGTTTCTTTGCAACTTTATAAAAGGAAGATATTTCACTTTTTTCTTTTGCCGTTAGATTATCCAGCATTTTAAAGAGGGCGTATTCATTGACTTGCCAATCATCCATAATCAAGTCCATCAATCTTCTGTAAACTGAAGTCGCTATGGAGTTTTCTGATGTCTGAAAATCCCAATTTTTTATTTCTGGGATATCAGCGACTTTCAAAAGCTTTGGAACAAAAAAACGCGCATCCACTGCCTGTCTGTCGCATTGAATATGTTTAAAGCTAGTTAAATCATGCTTATTATTTTTCAAGAGTTCATCAATACGGAAACCTCTGAATGAATAACTATAACCTCTGCCACCATGGAATTTTGCATCTGCCGGCCAGTGCCGATTATTTGCAGTATAAACATAATTACGTTTCGGTCTTAAAACACTTGGTCGCTCCATGGGATCCAGAAAATCTGCTTTTTGAAATTCTTCAAGAGTGGCATTGGAAATTCCGTATGGGTCATTTATGAGTTGACGAAAAATTTGTCCAACTACCCGATATCCAATATCACCTTTTGTGTCAGCAAAAACAAAATTCCAGGCGGGCAATCCAATTTGCTTTAGCATTTCGTTCATGTCATCAACAGTATTCGCCTGAATAAGATTAAACATTGGGAGAATATGCTTTGACCTTAAATGAAATCCCGCCCATTTGAGTCCTAGTTTTTCTTTAGCCTGCGTTTCTAAGGGAAGAATAATATCGCCATCAGAAGTTTTTTCAAAAGTCTTAAAGAAAAAAGGAATTTTAAAAAAACCAAATTTGATTTTCACGGTTGGACGAAACGAAATAATTTTATCTTGCGGGAGATCTTTAAGATAAACAGCATCAGCGGTATTAATATAAGCGTTGGTAAGGCCCCAAGCCACTTTCCCATTAGTACCACTAACGACAAAAGGAACACCCGGGATAGTTCCTCCAACGACATTAAATCCAGGTCCACTGAGACTCATCCAGTACCAGAAAAGAGGAGTTTTTAAATCTAAATGTGGGTCATTAGCAAGCATGGCAAAACCTTCTTTCGATTTTGCTTTATTGATCACCCAATTATTTGACCCTGATTCCTTGCCAAAGACTTCTGGAAAATTTTCCCATAATTTTGGACGAGAGAATTGAGTCTCAGATGTTTTTGTGAGTTCACTTCTTTTCTCATACTCCCCCTCTTTAAGAATCGTATTGAGCCAAGGAACATTATCCTCGTCGAAAAGGGCTTCAGTTTTATCTCTCCATTTTTCCTTGAGCTTTTCCTCTTCATAATCGCGAATAAAGGTTTTTCTTGTTTGATCAAAAGATTGAAGCAAAAGCACGAGTAAAGAATGTTCTGGTTGCCATGCCTCTGGTTCATAATCGAGTTCTTTAAATTCGTGAGATTTTTTTCCTTCTTTAAATCCGAGATTGACGCCAGCAGAATAAGCTTTAAGCCAAAGCTTATTCTGATCCGGCAATCCAGCATAAAGCTTGGTCGCCAACTTAGGAAGATCCAACAGCTTCATCATTAAGTCACCCTTCAAAGAAGAATAACCATAAAGTTCTGCATTCCTACCTTGTCCCACTCGTCGAAAATAATCCATCGACCAAGCGCGATCCCGGCCATGGTGATAACCAAAACAATAGTAATAATCCTGGAGTGAATTAACTTTTTGATGAGTAATAGCGAGATCGTCGTAACTAGCCTCGCACTTTATATCAGAAGTGGCGAATGTCGCTGAGCTCAACAAGAGGAGAAAAAAATAAATCATTTATCGTCCAGACGAGAATTTAATTGTTCTTTGAAGGTTTGTTGAAGAGATTCAGGTAATTCAAAATGATTTCTTTCCAAGAACAACAAGATAGCCGAAGTTTCTTCTTCGCTAAGACTCAGATATCTAGGACGATTATCCCAGGCATTCCCCCATTGTTTATCTTTGATATGAAAGGGAGACGCCCCTCCAATTGTAACAGCAGTGTAAATCAATCTAGCCTGGCCAGGATATCCGCTTTTTTCAACACAACTCTTCAAACGAAGGTCTGTTTTTTTTTTATCTTTCTGTGATCCTCCAGCCCAAAAATAAAGGTCATGCTCAACACAGCAATGTTTCCAAGCATCAGGCCTATTGACTGAACCTTCTTTGTACATAGTACAGAAATCTGTGGCGAATGGCTTTGGCAACAAACCTTCATCAGCATAAGAATTCAAAGATATGATCAGAAAAAATAGATTAAATATTTTCATACAGATATTATCTCCTAATTAGTTTTTTTTACTATCTCAACAACGTATTTCTCTATAACTGCAGTCAAGTATTAGAAAGAAGTAGAAAAAATCGTCTTTCAGTCTTTATAATAATAAAAAAGCGAGGACCATGAGAACTTTAGATCAATGGATGAATGAGTATGGAGTTAGTCATAAAAATCCAACCAATCAATCAATTCATAAAGTATGCGTTCCTTTGATTATGCTATCAGTGATTGGTCTTTTTTGGGTTATCCCAACACCTGCCTTCTTTCAAGCTATTCCCTTTTTGAATTGGGCTACAATATTTGTGGCAGCATGTTTAATTTTTTACTTAACTTTAAGTATTATGATGTTTTTAGGTATGCTCATTTTAACTGCTATCATGTGCTTAGTATGTCAGCAGTTGCAAAATGCAGGCATACTTTTACTTATATCAAGTGGAATTTTTATATTGTCATGGATTGCGCAATTCTACGGTCACCAAGTTGAGGGCAAAAAACCTTCATTTCTTCAGGATCTAGTTTTTCTTTTAATTGGGCCACTTTGGGTTTTAAGATTCTTCTACTTTAAAATGGGAATAAGAGTCTAGCTTCTAAGATTTATCATCGCTTCAGGCTTAACCCAAAGGTCATAGTCTTCTGCTGTTAGGTAACCACTTTCTATGGCAGCTTCTCTCAACGTTTTGTCTTCCTTCTGCGCTCTTTTCGCGATGGATGCAGCTTTATCGTAACCGATGTAAGGATTTAATGCCGTAACAAGCATCAAAGAATTATCTAAATGCTCCTTGATTCTTTTTAAATTTGGTTCAATTCCTTTGACGCAAAATTCATTGAAGGAATGGCAACCATCGGCCAAGAGTCTGACACTAGAAAGAAAGTTATGTATGAGTAATGGCTTGTAAACATTCAGCTCGAAATTTCCGGAAGCTCCACCGAAATTAATTGCAACATCATTACCCATTACTTGGGCACAAATCATTGTTAGAGCTTCACACTGGGTAGGATTCACTTTTCCAGGCATGATGGAAGAGCCAGGCTCATTGGTAGGTATCGTAATTTCTCCTAAACCACTTCTTGGACCAGAAGCGAGCCATCTTATGTCGTTTGCGATTTTAAAAAGAGAAGCAGCTAATCCTTTGATCGCTCCATGGGCTTGCACAATGGCATCATGAGAAGCCATGGCTTCAAATTTATTTGATGCTGGTTTAAATTTAATTCCGCAGTAAGTAGAAATTTTTTGTGCCATTAGCTCTGCAAAGTTATTAGGTGCATTTAGTCCGGTCCCTACAGCAGTTCCACCGATGGCAAGCTCTCCAAGATGTATTAAATTATATTGGAGATGATTCAAACTATGATCTAACTGTGAAACATATCCCGAAATTTCTTGTCCCAATGAAATTGGTGTTGCATCCATTAGATGAGTTCGTCCGATTTTTGTGACTGCCATATAAGCTTTAGACTTTTTTTCAAATGATTCTTTTAATCTCTCCACTGCAGGAATCAAATCAAATATAACAGCTTGATAGGCGGAAATATTCATCGCTGTTGGAAAAACATCATTTGAACTCTGTCCTTTATTCACATCATCATTAGGATGAATCAATCTGGTTAAACCTCTTTCTCCTCCCATTATTTCACTGGCAAGATTCGCCAAAACCTCATTAACATTCATATTCGTCTGAGTTCCGCTGCCAGTTTGCCAAACGGAAAGAGGAAAATTGTCTAAATGCAACCCTTCTTTCAAGATCTCATCTGCTGCACTTTTTATGGCAAGAGATTTTTCAAGTGGTAGGATTTTAAGTTCACCATTCACTTCAGCTGCTACTTTTTTAATCAGAACCAAAGCTTTAATAAAATGGATATCCATTTTTTCATATGAGATAGCAAAGTTATAGAGAGATCGCTGAGTCTGAGCTCCCCACAATCGATCTATCGGAACTTCGATTTCACCAAAAGAATCTTTTTCTATACGAAAGTGGGAAGAGCCCATTCTGTCTCGCAGCATTATTTTAGACTCATTTTACATTTTTCAGATTGATTGTTCATGGAAATATCAAGCTTAGGTGGATTTGCATCAACCATACTTGGTTGATTAAAGATAAAGCGTTTTGCATTGTCGTTCTGAGGATTATTCTTAGGGTTTGAGAACGTTACAGCTTTTGGATTTTGCGAGCTATAAATTGCTCCTTCTTCAGCGATTAGTTTTTTTTTGAACTACCATCAATTATATATACAAACTTCTCACCTTCTTTAGCCAAAACTTGGAACTTGTCTTTGCATCTTGTTGTCGTCTCAGCAACAACCTTCCAGTCCTCAGCAGACCATGCCAGAGTTGTGAGAAACATGAGTAAAAAAAAGAAAACCGATTTCATCTTTGACTCCTGTTGAACTATTTATCCTGATTGGATAAAACGCTCTGGACGATACAACATGAAGCTATCGGTAACACCTAAATTTAAACTATAGATGTCGTTTTATTTAAGATCGATTAATGCTTTTTTTATTCTACTCACAGCTTCGCGAATAATATCTTCTGAAGTGGCATATGAAAGACGAATATATTCAGGTGCGCCAAAAGCGCCCCCTGGAGTCAATGCAACATGGCCAGTATTAAGCAGATACATACAAAGATCTTTAGCGTCTTTAATCACAACATCACCATGTTTTTTACCGAAATAGGAAGACACTTCAGGAAATAAATAAAAAGCACCGCCGGGATTGTTTACTTTAATATTTGGAACTTCCTTCATGAGAGAGATAAGTAAGTCTCTGCGCTTTAAAAAAGCATTTTGCATAGGTTGAACGACTGATGGGTCTGCATTCAACGCTGTGATGGCAGCACGCTGAGTAATAGAGCATGGACCAGAAGTAAATTGACCTTGAATTTTCACACAAGCCGCTGCAATGGCTTGAGGTGCACCTAGATATCCTAATCTCCAGCCAGTCATGGCAAAGCCCTTAGAAAGACCATTCACTGTAATCGTTCGATCAATTAGTTCCGAAATAGAACCAATCGAAAACATTTTTCCTTCAAAGGTAATATATTCATAAATTTCATCTGAGCAGATTAGGACATGAGGATTTTTTTTAAAAACTTCACCAAGTGCTCTTAATTCTTTTTCTGAATACATAGTTCCCGTTGGATTACATGGATTGGAGAAAAGAAACATTTTAGTTTTAGGCGTAATTGCATTTTCTAATTGGGAAGGAGTAATTTTGAAGTCACTCCTATAATCAGTAGAGAGTGAAATAACTTTGCCTTCATTGAGCGAGATCATTTCTGAGTAACTCACCCAGTAAGGAGCAGGAAGAATGACTTCATCTCCAGGATTAACAACGGCCATAACTAAATTTATAATGGATTGCTTGGCACCTGTAGAGGCAACAATTTGGGAAGGCTTATAAGTTAAATTATTATCACGTTTAAACTTATTTACGACTGCTTCCTGCAGATCTTTATATCCGGGTACAGGAGTGTAGTATGAAAAATTTTTATCGATAGCATCTTTAGCAGATAATTTAATGAAATCTGGAGTCGCAAAATCAGGTTCACCTAAGCTCATATTAATAATATTGATGCCCTTATCTTTGAGCTCATTCGCAAGACGAGACATGGCAAGAGTTTCTGATTCGGCCAATTTTTCAACACGATTTGATAAAAAGTTCATTATTCTTCCTAAAGGTTTTTTTGGATCACCCCTAGTTTAAAAGATAATGAAGATGGTTTCTACTTGAAAGTGACTTGAATTGGACAATGATCAGAGACAGACTCATAAGTAACTCCAAGTTCTTCGGGAGTTGCGTCATGACAATCTAACTCAGCACAATGACCACCAAGGTGAACATTTTGAACTTGATCAACTTGATTGTTGTTCAAAATAATATGATCAAGAACAGAGGACTGATGCTGTCCATTTTCTAATATTCCTTCCCAGTAACTAGTACAGGCGAGCTTCTCTGACATCGAATGTAAGGCGGCATCCTTGAGGTTGGACTGGAAATTATCATAATCTTCATTCTTTAGATTATATCCCGTGGTATTGAAGTCACCCATCATAATGAAATCTTTAGATGCATACTGTTTAGCAAGCTTGGATACTAAGACATATTGGGCCCATCTCTTTTGCATAGCTAAATCATCTCCACCAGCTTTAAGATGAACTCCGGCAAAGATAAAAGTTTTTTTATCAGCTTTGCGCTCCAGTGTGACCAACAGAACTGGTCTGAGACTTCCACAAGAATTTGCTGAGCCCGAAAAAGTCAAATCTTCACTTTGTTCAACGAATTTGAAAACTTTTGTATCAAAAATAACGGCAATTTTTTGTTTTCCCAATCCTCCACATGCTGAACTTCTGACTTCATAATCTGGCAAATGAGAAGCAATCACATTTTTAAAAGCAGGAAGATTTACCACTTCAATAAATGTCATTACATCACTTTTAAAAGTTGTGATGATTTTGCCTAATTCGTTAATATTAGTTTGTCCCGCTACTGGGTCATGATCGAAATTTCTAATATTGTAAGAAGAGACACTCCATTCGGCCCAGGCTTGAGAACCTATAAGCAGACTTAAAAAGAGGAAAAGCTTCAATCAACACATCCATGTAAAAAGATTTGCCTTAAATTGAAAGATTTCCGACTCTTTTTGACAACGGTTATTTGCAAAAAGATTAAACCCGACAAAATCGTTTCAAATTAAGAAGTGTCTAATTTGCTCTATTGTTGCCTGAGCTTCTCGGGGAGTAACTTTACTAAGATCAAATTGATCCATCATTAGCCAGGGTGGATCAAAAAATCGTGGGTCAGTGTCATAACGAGGAAAGTAGTGCCAATGAATATGATCAACTCGATTGCCAAGACTACACATGTTCATTTTCTTAGGAAGAAAAGCTTCATTGATCGCTCTAGAAGCCTTCATCATTTCGGAATAAAATTCTTCACTTATTCCAAGTGGAAGATCAGTCATTTCTCGGTAGTGATTTTTGGAAACAAGAATAGAATACCCTTTGAAGAACTGGTGCTCGCCCAAGTAGAGAAAACTATTTTTAAATTCATGGATAAGATAGGGATATTGCCCTTTTTTAGTTATTTCAATTCGATCACATAAAAGACAAGTCATGAAACTCCTAATTTAAAATCTTGGTATGCATCCAACCGGTCAAACTTCGACGCTCTCGAAAACAAGGTTTTACTTCGTGAGGAAACTCTTCACTCAAAAAGATAATAAATGATCCCGGCTTAGGTAAAATTTTTTTTATTATTTCATGTTTTTGATTATACAAAATTAATTCTCCTCCATCTTTGTCATTCCACTCTTCATGCAAATAAAAAATAAAGGATAAAGACCTGGAAGCATTTGTTTCAAAACGATCGAGATGCTTTTTATAAAAGCTACCGATGGGATACTTTGCAAGATGGCATTCAAAATCTTTTAAACCCAAATAGAGATGTTGATTCAAATGTTGTTTTAATTCATTTAATAAATGGATGAGTTCTCTGAGTTGAGATGGAGGATTTAAGGGGTCGAGCCAAAAAGTTAAATCACCTCGAATTTCTTCCATCCTTTGACGTTCACTGGCTTTGCCCACCATGGCAGGAACAAAATTATCGGCATAAAGAATACTTAGAGTAGATAGAAATGAGGCATCCAAGACTCCCTCAAGGTAGCTCCATCCTTGCTGCTTTATATCCTGAATAATTTGTTCAACCATATACTTCCAAGTTAAGTCTGATTTTTTTTTAAATTTTAATCAATTCTCGCATGTGGTTTTTCATTACTACACTTAACATTAATGCCACTAATGCCAGAGAAAGTGCGAGTCCTATCCAGAACCCCTGAGCTTGCATGCCTCCATGAAATCCTAAGTAATATCCTAATGGTATTCCAATAATCCAGTATCCAATAAAAATGGCAATGGATGAAGGTCTTGTTACATTCAGTCCACGTAATATTCCGGATAAAGTAATTTGCGCTCCATCGAATAACTGAAAGCAAGCGACCCAAAAAAGTAGTTTCTTACCCCATTCAATGACTGCTACATCCTCAGTGTAAAAAGATAAAACGCTATGAGGAAATAAATAAAAAGATAACCCCATCAAGACCGCAAAAAAAAGAGCAGCAAAAAGACTGACTTGTGAATAGATTTTTATTCGTTCATAATTTTTTTCTCCGTAGGCATGTCCAACTTTAACAGCAACAGCTGAAGAGATAGAAAGGGGAATCATGAATGCAAGGGAGCCCACATTTAAGGCGAGGTTATTGGCAGCAATCTGATCTTCTGCAAATCTTCCTACAAATAAAGTAACAGAGCAGAAGGCCATAATCTCAAAGAACAAAGAAGCGGTGATCGGAAAACCAACTTTCACAAATTTTTTTATTAGTAACCAATCTATTTTCTTGCTGTGATGCCAGAATTTGTAGGACATAAAGAAAAGTGTTAATGACATGCCTAAGCGAACAGTTAGGCTTGCCCACGCAAGACCTTCTTCATTCAGCTTCGGAAATCCCCATACCCCAAATACTAAAGCATAGTTCAACCCTAGATTTGCAACTGAAGCAACAATGGCAATTAAATTAGCGGTGAATGTTTTTTCTTCTGATTGATAAAATTCTTTAATCCCCTGATAGAGACAAATGCCAAAAGAAGAGAAACTGGTAATCAAAATATATTTTTGAATGATGCTATTAAGTTGTGTGCCATAATCAATAAGCGGAACTAAAAAATAACTTAAGAGCGAAAGTACTCCTGACAAACTTGAGATCAGCAAACTATAAAAGATAATAGTCCAATAAGAGGAATACACTTCTTCACCCTGACCTCTTTTTTGGGCCAGGATTGATCCGATTGGAAATTGCAGTCCAAGTAGCGAAATTTGAATGGGATTTAAAATAGCGATGGCAAGCCCTATGGCCGCAAGACATTCTCTAGAATATCTACCGGCAATGATCATGTCTCCAGTGCCAATTAACATCAGGCCAATCTGGCCAAAAATAATCGGAGCAGCAAAAATTAAAATCTGCTTAAGAGCCTCTGGACGCTTAAGAATATTATTATTCATTAGTATCTTTGGACAGGATAAATTCGTCATACTCTTCTTGATAACTAATGAGAGATGGATCTTTAATATGATCAATATAGAGTTTACCGAACAAATGATCTAATTCATGCTGAACCACTGTGGCCAGAAAGCCTTCAGCATTTAAAGTTTTCTTTTCAGCCTTCTCATTTAAATAACTAACACGAATATTTTGCGCTCTCTCAACAAAACCTCTTAGACCAGGTACCGACAAGCAACCTTCCCAATAACCTTTTTCAGCAGGGTCTAAAACTTCGATGACCGGATTAATGAAAACAGTGAAGGGTAAGTTGATGTCTTGACCGTAACGATTAAAGCCTTCTAATTCTATGATGCAGACTTTTTTTGAAACGCCAATTTGAGGAGCGGCAATACCAATCCCCCCATAGTGATTCATGGCTTCTCTTAATTCGCTCAATAACTGATTAAAAGAGTCGGAACTGATGTCCTCAATCTTTACATCGGCTGCGATTTTTCTAAGAATGGGGTTCCCCATACGACAAATGGGACGAATCATAAATCTCCTGAACTTTTTTACTCAAGTTTTCATCTAGAATATCCGATCGGTTTAATCGTAATAAGGAACTTACATGACTAAACTTTTAATCGTTCTCTGTCTAAATCTCTTTCTTTCCAATCCAATTTACGCTCAAAGTAAATTACAAAAAGATATCAAATTTTCTGTTGATACAAATGCGCTAATGAAGGGTGAAGTTCATTATGCTGTAGATATAATAGCACCTGAAAAACTAAATGATAAATATCCCAGTTTATATGATCTAGATTCTTTATCTATCCTGCAAGAGCCAAATATAGAAATAATGATTGGAAAGTCTGCATTTATCGTAGATAAACCGGCAGGTTTTTTTGATCACGAACTTGCAATTAATGAAAACTATCTTAAACACACATTAGGAGAGCAACAGATAAAAAAATTTGGTGATAATACTTACTGGATCACTGTTCCGGGCAAAATAACCCATTCTTACCAACTTAAAATTTATTCCGATTCTGATGAAATCAGTACCCTGCCGAACTCTAAAGCTATTCGAGCTGTTAGCTGGGCTAGAAAACAAGACGTTATTTCACAAAGCTCTTCCGCAACTGTTTTTAAAGAATTTACTCAATTTACAAAATATAGTTTTGGGGGGATTCAGGTCAGTAATCATATACCAATCAAAGAAAATAAAACTCTTATTTTAAGTTATTCTTTATTTGCGGTACAAAAGCTCTATGCCTTAGAAAAAGTTTTAAAATCAAATTTCAAGAACGAAGCTATGTCTCAAAAAGAATTAATTAGTAACTTCAAATAAATAAAGACTCCTTTCATTCAAAGTGACCAGTGTTTTGACAGGTGTTAAAAACTGACCTTCTTCCCCGTCGTAAGTACCCAATTTTATGAAAAACTTTTTGGCACACAGCTTGTAACATAAAGTCCCAAGAAGGGTGGTGGCAAGAGGCTTACATTCTCATAATTAACAGGGGAAAAAACATGAAACAAAAATCACTATCAATCTCTTCAGTCTTAGCTTTTTTAGGATTATTACTAACAGTCCATGTCTTTAGTGCATCTGCCTCTACCAACGGCATTGAGTGTAAAACCGCTTTTGCCGAAAAAAGCTTTATAATAGCGGATGGCCGGATCTCTTTTAGTAAAGAAGATGACGCTGGCGTAAGCCGCTCGATCTCCTCTGTAGCTGCTGGCTCAATCAGAACTCACACAAAGCATTTAGGCTTCACAAAAACACTTTATATTGAC
Organism: Bacteriovorax stolpii; assembly: GCA_945860895.1. GTDB lineage: Bacteria > Bdellovibrionota > Bacteriovoracia > Bacteriovoracales > Bacteriovoracaceae > Peredibacter. The sequence continues at coordinate 90,553 of CAMASK010000003.1, read as the reverse complement.
GGTTTTAAACACCGTATCAACGTCCAGAACTCCAAAGAGTTCTCAGATGTTAACGACTACCTTTCAATTACTTCTCCTAAGGGACATGAGATGACCTACCCCCTAAACTGTCACTCAGTCTAGTAACAGATACCCCCCCGTAAAAAAAGGGACAATGCTGGATGCGGATGTCCCTTTTTTGTTTCACATTTCATTGCTGAATTGATAATTTTTCCGGATGTTAAAAAGCATCACTACTTTACTACTTTTTGTGTTTTGGACCTCTCTGGCTTTCGCCCGACCTTCTTCATACACAGAACTTTTAGACTACGTCCAGGAAGCCCCTGACCAGGGTGATACTAATACCTGCTTATTTGTCGCTTCAACTGGTGCCATGGAATTGATTGCCAATAAAATAAATGGCATCAAAAATCCACGGCCCTATGGCCCTTTTGATCTTTCAGAATCTTTTGTGATTAATGCACCAGTTACGGTAGCAAAAGCTTTCTTTGAAACACCTGTTCTAAAATTTAATAATGGCTTTGGAATTCATATTCAAGACTGGCCGTTCGAAGCCTGGGATAAAACTAATGTAAACAGAACTGTTTGGAATCAACATCCAAACTATTCTAAACTTCCTAGAGTTACTCTACCTCAAATTGAGACGATTAGATTATTCCACTTTGGCAATCGCTGGTCGACTTATGTTTTAAACGATAATCATGTTGAAATCATTAAAGAAGCCCTCTGGAAATATAAGAGCCCGGTCATTATCAATTACAATGATGAAAATTACTGGCATGTGGTTTTGATTGTTGGTTATGACGACTCTTTGCCGGGCGAATGTTATGATACGGATCCCAAAGAGTGCGAAGACGATATCGGTTCGTTCTACGTAAGAGATTCTTTCGGAGTTAAAGTTGAGCTACGGGACTATGACTGGTTCAAAGTTAAAGGCAATGCCGCCGCTGTGGTTAAGGCCATCTAAAAACTCATTAAATGACTCTAACGCATGTTCTCATTCTTTCAATCTCGCCCCTGATGATTTAAGCTATTGACACTTAAATTCAAAGGAAGCGAATTCGTATGGAATACAACTTTTCAGAGATCGAACCAAAATGGCAAAAATATTGGGATGATCATAAGACATTTAAAACTCTATTAGACACCACTAAACCTAAATATTATGTACTCGATATGTTTCCATACCCTTCTGGGGCAGGTCTTCATGTAGGCCACCCGGAAGGTTATACTGCCACAGATATTATTGCCCGCTTCAAACGTATGAAAGGTTTTAACGTTCTTCATCCAATGGGATGGGATTCATTTGGTTTGCCGGCAGAAAACCATGCGATCAAAACCGGAACTCATCCGAATATTACTACTCAAGACAATATTAAAGTTTTCAAGCGCCAACTTAAGTCATTAGGTTTTTCTTATGACTGGGACCGCGAAGTCGCAACTTCAAACGTTGATTACTATAAATGGACTCAGTGGATTTTCGTGCAGCTGTTCAATAAAGGTCTCGCATACGAATCTCACATGATGGTTAACTGGTGCCCGAATTTAAAAACCGTTCTGGCCAATGAAGAAGTGATTGGCGGTAAATCAGAAGTTGGTGGTCATCCGGTTATCAGAAAACCAATGAAGCAGTGGATGCTTAGAATTACTGAATACGCTGAAAGACTTTTACAGGATTTGGATTTATTAGACTGGCCTGAATCAGTGAAAGAAATGCAGAGAGTTTGGATTGGAAAGTCGGAAGGGACGATCATCAAATTTAAAGTTGATGGATCATCTGAAGAGATTGAAGTATTCACTTCGCGTCCTGACACACTTTTCGGTGCGACCTATATGGTACTGGCACCAGAACATGCTCTGGTTGATAAAATTTCAACTGCTGCTCACAAGAATGAAATTGCAACTTATCGTGATGCTGCTGCTTTGAAATCTGATCTTGAAAGAACAGAACTGAATAAAGATAAAACTGGCGCTTTTACTGGTGCCTATGCAATCAATCCAACGAATAATCAAAAAATTCCGGTTTATATTGCTGATTATGTTCTTAATACTTACGGGACTGGCGCCATCATGTCAGTACCTGCTCACGATGAAAGAGATCATGAGTTTGCGAAAAAATATAATCTTCCCATCGTAGAAGTGGTCAAAGGCGGAAACGTTCAGGAAGCTGCTTTCTCTGAAGATGGTAAACATGTAAATTCAGATTTTTTAAATGGTCTTAATAAAGTTGATGCTATCCAGAAAATGATTGCATGGCTTGAAGATAAAAAACTTGGCACAAAAAAAATAAATTACAAACTTCGTGACTGGCTCTTCTCACGTCAGCGCTATTGGGGTGAACCTTTCCCAATTCTTAAATTTGAAGACGGAACTGTTCGCTGTTTAGATGTAGACGAACTTCCAGTGGCCTTACCTCAAGTTGAGAAATATGAGCCAGCCGGAACTGGTGAATCACCGCTTGCAACAATTGAAGAATGGTTGAATGTAATAGATCCAAAAACTGGGAAGAAAGCAAAACGCGAAACCAACACCATGCCTCAGTGGGCAGGTTCATGCTGGTATTATTTGCGTTTCATGGATCCAGAAAATAAAAAAGAACCATGGAATTCTAAAATTGAGAATTACTGGATGCCGGTTGATCTTTATGTAGGTGGTGCGGAACACGCAGTTCTTCACCTTCTCTACTCTCGTTTTTGGCACAAAGTTCTTTATGACCTGGGACTGGTTTCAACGAAAGAACCATTTCATAAGCTGGTAAACCAGGGAATGATTTTGGGTGAAGACGGCGAGAAAATGAGTAAGTCTCGTGGTAACGTAGTAAATCCGGATACTGTTGTTAAAGAATACGGAGCAGATGCTCTTCGCTTATATGAAATGTTTATGGGCCCCCTTGATAAAGTGAAACCATGGTCAATGAATGGCGTGAAAGGAGTTTATAACTTTTTAAATCGTTCTTTCAGATTTTTCATGGATCACGATAATTATACCGATCCCGAAGTTGAACCGACCTCTAATAATAAACAGATGCATAAGCTGATTAAGAAAGTGACTGAAGATATTGGGGAGTTACATTTCAATACCGCGATTTCTCAGATGATGATTTTTGTTAATCACATTTATAAAACAGGTAAAATCTCAAAGCAAAATGCAGAGAAGTTTGCCATTGTCTTGGGTCCATTTGCTCCGCATTTGGCCGAAGAAATCTGGCAACATCTTGGTCATACTAAAACCATCTCCCTGGAAAAATGGCCAGAGTATAATCCTCAGCTCGCTAAGGATGAATTCATCACAGTAGCTGTTCAGATTAACGGTAAAACCCGTGCGACTTTTGAAGTTGATCCTGATATTTCAAAAGATCATTTAATGGCAATCATTAAAGGTGATGAGAAAGTAACGAAATACCTACAAGGCACAATTGTGAAGGAGATTTATGTCCCTGGAAAAATTTGTAATTTTGTAGTTAAAGAATAATTTAAAGTTGGGCTTCTTTAGGTGAAAAAGTTATTTCACAAGAAGAAGCCTGACAAATAAATGAGTAACGGAAAAAATCATGATATTTCCCATCATAAGCCTGACCGTAAATTCTCTCTGTGGCGAAAAACTTCTTAACTTCCCGATTGTAAGCAATAACTTTATATAAAGCCTGAACATCCAATTCATCACTCAATTTCAAAACAAATTCATCACCTTGCAAATCCGTGCTCGACACGTTTACATCACACACCCTTAAACTCGGAATAGATGAATTACCGTAGTAATCGGCGTAGCACTTAATAGTAAAATCAGCTTTTTTTGATTGAGGAAATAAATAATGCTTTCGAACAAAACCAGGTCGGTTCTCTGAATTTAAAAGTGCATGAGGAATTTGACGTAATAAGCCTTCGAGTTTTTGCTGATCAAAAACATCCACAGGAATCTTGGCCGACCAAACGAGCGAGGGAACTAAAAAAATAAAAGCAAAGATCAATTTCATGGAAAAACTTTAACAAAATGGTTCAGAACTGTCATGCCCAGGCCTGAGATGACCGGGATAGTGAGATTATCATCGATGTTGAAGGCTGAAATAAGCTCAGAGAGGGCACCAGCCAATCCCGCTATTACGGCGAAAATCAAAATATGATTTCCGAGAGTCGCGTGATTCATGGTGTAAAAAAGTGTAATTAGATAGCAGGTAAAAAAACCAGCCACTGCACCTTGAAGAGATTTATTAGGAAGAATTTTATCCTTACCGTAAAGGACACCAAAAAATGATGAAATAGGATCTGAGAAAACTAAAAACATCACGGATAAGATGGCAATGTGACGGCTGTAAAAAAATAAAGAAAGCGAAACACCTAAAGCATAAAAAGGAAAACCACTAAGGCCTTCTCGTTCAGAGCGACGCATCAATGGACCCATAAATTTTATGACCAGATAATTAACCATAGGGTAACGAGCGCGAGCAATATCCACAACAAAACCAGCGAGGGCAATCCCTAGAACCAGAAATCCCCAAAATTGTTGTTCGTTATTAGAACGAGAGAATAAAAATAAACCCAAAGAGCCTGTGCTGATGTGCCAAAGTTTTCTAAGAAGATGTAGATCAGATCGTTTATGCAGAACCTTATCTAGAGACGAATCATAGTTTTGAGATTGAGATACGGACATGTCTTCTCCTTAAGTTCGTTGAGGAGTAAATAAAATTCCTCGAGTTTTATGCCGTAGTAAGTGCAACCAATGTAATAGATTGAACTTCAAGCGTCTACCATGTGGTAAAGGTTTAGTGTGAAAATCTGTATCTGGCGAAAATCATTCACATATTAACCTTCCCAAACCCTTTAAGAGGTTCATATAATTTTCTTAACAGGTTGAAAAATAATGACTAATCAAATGAATACGGAAGCTTTGCTTCCCCATTCAAAAAAAATTTGGGCCGTAGGTGGCGGCAAAGGCGGAGTAGGCAAAAGCTTAGTCTCTGCGAACGTTGCTATTTGCTTGGCCTTAATGGGAAACAAAGTAGTAGCCGTTGATCTTGATTTGGGTGGAGCAAATCTTCACACTTGTTTAGGACTACCGATTCCTCAAGTTACACTTTCAGATTATGTCTCAAAGAAAATTTCAAATTTTGAAGACCTTCTGGTACCAACACCAATTAATAACTTAAAAATTATTTCAGGTGCTCAAGATGAACTAGGCATGGCCAATCTTAAACACATGCATAAAAACCAAATCATCAGTAAACTTGGTGATCTTGATGCTGATTATATTTTATTTGATCTAGGTGCAGGTACAGCATTTAACACCATTGATTTTTTTATCACAGCTGACAAAGGCATTCTTGTCGTTTTGCCAGAACCAACTTCTATCGAGAATACTTATCGCTTTATTAAATCAGTTTTCTATCGCCGCTTAAAGATGGTTGAAGGCGTGGCTGACCTTGAAGACATGATTACTGAATCGTTGAATGCAAAAGTCACGAGCGGTGGTGGTTCATCCCCTGCTGATTTAGTAAAAAAAATTACTGAAATGAATCCAGAAGTTGGATTAAGAATTAAAGCTGAGATGGCGCATTTTAGACCAAACCTCATCATTAATCAGGTTCGCTCACAAGCAGATATTGATATTGGTTACTCTATCCAAAGCATTTGTCGCAGATATTTTGGAATTGAAATGACCTTCCCTGGTTATTTAGACTATGACCAGTCAGTTTGGCAGAGTGTGAGAAAAAGAAAGCCACTTCTTATTGAATACCCGAATTCTAAGTTAGTGAATAATTTTGACAGAATTGTTCATCGTTTAATCGAATACTAGAGGACTATCAGGCATGGATGCTGAAAAGAAAAACTATTACGATGTTTTAGAAATTCCAAGTAATGCTTCTCCACAAGAAATAGAAAATGCCTATACACGCGCTCGCAATGCTTACTCCAGTGATAGTGTTGCACTCTATTCCTTAATGACTAAAGATGAATGTGATGCTGTTCTCGGACTGATTGAGGAAGCCTATTCTATTATTGGATTTCCAGAAAAACGCCGTGAATACGATCGGCTCAGAGGCTATAATCAATCAGGCATTGCTGCTAATTCCGCTGCTACTGACGTAAATCATGGAGCAAGTGCATTTGAAAATAGACCCAAAGATTCAGTTCAATACGAAGATTTTGGATCAAACTTGATTGAAGCAAAAGTTTCAAAAATTACAGCTCAGAAAAAATTTGGTCTTGAATATGAAGAGAATTCTGAGTTTGATAAAAAAATTGCAGACTGTTCTGATTTCACTGGTAGCTTCCTTAAAAAGATTCGTGAATATAAAAATGTTTCAATTGAGCGTATGGCAGAGATGACTAGAATTTCTAAAACTCACATCACAGCATTGGAAAATGAAGAACTGGCAAAACTTCCTGCCGATGTCTATGTCCGCGGATATGTTTATCAATACGCTAAGGTACTAAAACTCAATCCGGATGCAGTAGCAGCAAGCTTTCTCTTGAATTTCAAGAAGCTTAAAAATCAGAAATAATGTCTGAAGCCACTCCAGAGACTGAAAATGAGAACTATCAAATTACAGTCACAACAGAAGATCGTAATGAATTTAAAAGACTCGATGTCTTTCTCGTAGCAAAGCTACCCCAATTTTCAAGATCAACATTAAAACGACTTTTCGAAGATGAGGAAATATCCAGCGAAACAGCCTCATTAAGTTTAAATAAAATGCCTGTGGCTGGAACAATCATTGAAGTGGAAGTTCCTCCGCCGTTGCCTTCAGACTTAGTCGCCGAGAATATTTCCCTAGAAATTCTTTATGAAGACCCTCATTTAATTATCATCAATAAACCAGTTGGACTGGTCGTCCATCCAGCTCCGGGGCATTACACAGGAACACTAGTGAATGCCATCCTCCATCATTGTCCTGACCTAAAAGGCATTGGCTCTGAAAAAAGACCAGGTATTGTTCATCGTCTGGACATGGGAACATCTGGAGTCATGGTAGTGGCAAAAGATCAGGCGACGCATGAAGGTTTAGTACAATTATTTTCTACCCACGATATTGATAGAAAATATGAAGCCATTATTATTGGAATCCCAAATTCAAATGAAGGTAATCTTGCTTCAACTATTGGAAGGCACCCAACCAATAGGTTAAAAATGGCAGCGAATGTAAAAAATGGAAAAAAAGCGGTTACTCATTTTAAAGTTATTAAGAAATACGAAAATTGTACGCATATAGAACTACAGCTTGAGACAGGACGAACTCATCAAATCAGAGTACATATGGCACAACTTTTGAACTGTCCAGTGATGTGCGATCCCTTATATGGCTCAGGGTCAAGTAGTCTCAAAAAACAGTCAGAAAAAATTAAGCAATTAGTGGAAGGCTATGCCTATCAACTTCTGCATGCCCGCGAATTGGGATTTATCCATCCTATTACAAAAGTTAAAATTCACTTCACCGCACCAGCTCCTGAGATTTTTCAATCGGTGATCCGTGAGTTAGAATTAACCCATGACAAGAGCTTTTAGCGAGAACTTAAATCATGGCCGATTTGAAACATGGACCACTAAACCTGATATTAGTTTTCACCATGTCACCCAGGTTCATGGCATAGAGATTGTGACAATTGATACACTTCCTGCTGATGCTGATGGAATTATATCTTCGTGGGATGAATTTATTATTCCTTTGGCGATTAAGACCGCAGACTGCATGCCTATAATCATTGAAGGTGAACAGGGAGTGGTTTTTCTTCATGCGGGTTGGAGGGGTCTGGCAGATGGCATTCTAAGACGCCCTGAAATTAATTTAATCGTTCCTCAACGAGTCTTTATCGGTCCAAGCATCCACTCTTGCTGCTTTGAAGTCAGTCATGATTTCAAAGATAATTTTAAAGACTCTCCATACTTCTCTGAAACAGCAGGAAAACTTTACTTTGATTTACAACTAGAGGCCAAAAGATTACTTCGCCTTGATTTCCCAAATCTTTTAGTGGGTATTGCACCCATCTGCACTTGTTGCCATAATGATTTTCATAGTTATCGAAGAAATAAAACTAAAGACCGCAATTGGAATCTTTATCTCAAAGGATAGTCCCCATGGAACAAAAAAAAGGGTTGACCTTGAACGGTATGACCGGATTGAATTTTCTCTTTATTATAAATGCTGTTGCCATGATAGGTGTGAGCATTTATCTCACGACTCATTTTTACGATACACTTTATCCGACCCAACTAGGTGGAGCTGGTAGTTTATGTAATTTAAGTAATTTTTTTAATTGCGATACTGCCACTTATTCCAAAGCGGCTCAATTGATGGGTGTTCCCACTTCATTTTTTGGAATAATCATTGGACTTTATTTTCTTTTCAGCAGCTTGATGCCATCTGAAGCTCTAGAGAAAACGGCCAGTGCACTTTCAAAATATAATTTTATTGGTTGCATAATTCTTTTTTTCTTCTCTTTATTTGTGTTGGGAAGCCTTTGTCCTTTTTGCAGTGTTTATTATGTTCTTTCTGGACTTGCCTGCTTTCTTCTCTGGAAATATGGGATTAATACATGGGTTCCTGATCTAAAGGTGACAGGGGTATGGGTTGGACTTTTTGCCATTGGTGCTTTTTTAATGCATCAGCATACAGCAGATAAAGAAACTTTTAGAGCAAAGCTCAATACCAGCATTGTAGAACAATATAGAAAGCTTCCATTGATTGGCGATCCTACTCAGGAATCACCTTATAAAATACATATGGCTACAGCAGCTTTTAAGGATGCTCCCTTAAGAATCAGCGTATTCTCTGACTTTGAGTGTCCATTTTGTAAAATTGTCGCTGAGCAAATGCCGGAACTGATCAGAAAGTATCCAACTCAAATTAATATCCAATATTTTTTCTATCCCCTGGATGCAAAATGTAACAGTAATGTAAAAAGCAGATTCCATGAATATGCTTGCAGCGCTGCTTACCTGGCGGCTTGTAATGAGAACAAATTTCCGGAAATGCACGACGAGATTTTTGCCAACCAGGAAAAGTTTAAATCTAATGTGATTAATGATTTAGCTAAAAAACATAATATGGAAAGCTGCTTAACTAATGAAGAGGTTAAAAACAAAGTCATCACGGCAATTAATGCAGCCACACAGTTTAGTTTAAAATCGACTCCCACAATTATTGTTAATGGGAAAAAGATCGAGGGAAGTATTCCCAGTGGTCAGTACTTTGCTATCTTTGAAGACATTTTAAGTGGTGCTAAATAATAATGTATATAGAAACTCATTGCCATCTGGATTATCTGAAAGCTGAACCACTGGAAGAAATCCGGAGAAAAATTCAAGAAGCAGGGATCACCAAGGTTGTTACGATTGGCGTAGATCCTCTAAATATTGATGCGGTTATGTTGCTCTCTAATACCTACCCTGAGATTTATTTCACTCAGGGTATTCACCCACATGATGCTAAAGAAGCCACTGAAACTGAATTTAATAAAATCATAGAAAGGTCTAAAATGCCTAAAATGATCGCAGTGGGAGAAATAGGTCTGGATTATCATTACAATAATTCTCCTCCAGAAGTTCAAAGAAGTGCATTTGAAACCCAACTTCAGATAGCTTGTGATCAAAATCTTCCCGTAGTTATTCACACGAGAGATGCAGATGAAGATACGAAGGCAATACTTAAAAATTTTTCGTCGAAATTAAAATATAAGGGTGTTGTTCATAGTTTTACTTCAAGTATTGAGCTCGCAGATTTTGTCCTATCGGAAGGATTTTACATCGGCTTCAATGGAATCATTACTTTTAAAAAAGCCGAAAATGTTCAAAAGGTGGTTAAAATTACGCCAGTTGAAAGAATCTTATTTGAAACTGATTCTCCTTTTCTAACCCCGGTCCCTCATCGAGGAAAAGAAAATGCACCTTTCTATTTGCCCTTTGTCGCAGCAAAAATCGCAGAATTAAAAAATGTTGATCTGGAAGAACTAAAAAAGCAAGTTTTCAACAATTCGATAAAATGTTTTCCTAAATTGGCCTGAGGCAAATGACTATTTCTCCAAATGGAGTGCTGTATGTGGGAACAATGGATCAAGGTCTAGTTTATTCGATCACCAAAGGTAAAGTAGTTACACTTTTCTCTGAACTAAATATGCCTCAAGGTGTTTTGTGGAATGCAAATTAATTATACATTGCTGAAATTCAGAGGATCTCAAAAGTTGTAAATCTCAACACCAAGCCCACTCTCGAAACGATTAAAGTATTCCCCGATAAAAAATGGCATGGGTGGAAAACCATTGCGAAAGGACCGGATGGTAAACTTTACGTCCCCATAGGTGCTCCTTGTCGGATGGATTTTGATGGAAAAAATTTTGAAACGATTGCCACAGGAATCAGAAACACTGTGGGTTACACATGGAATCATGCAACGAAAAAACTTTATTTCACTGAAATGGGACGTGATCAAATGGGAGAGAATATTCCTCCTGATGAAATCAATGTTATAGCAGGAGGAAAACCTCATTTTGGTTTTCCTTATGTACATGCTAGAGGAATTAAGTATCCTAATTTTTTTCCAAGATGCCTAAGAGTTTAAAAATTACAGATCCAATTTTTGAAATCCCGGCACATTCATCTCCCATAGGAATTGCTTTTTTTCCTAAAGATAAATATCCCAAGGAATTTCATGACTGCTTTTTAGTTGCTGGACATGGCTCATGGAATCGTTCGATAAAGTCTGGGTACCCGGTCACAAAGGCATGTATTAAAAATAATAAAATTGTGAGTTATGAGCCTTTAATTACGGGATTTAAGGAAGATCAGAAGACTTTAGCCAGACCAGTGCATTTTTTTTTAGAAGACGGAAGTTTTTATCTCAGTGAAGATGAACCAGGGACGATTCTGCACATCATTCGTGCAAAATAAGAGTGACTTTCAAGGAAGCCTCTTTAAAAATTATTGTCTTAATTTAAGTAAATCTTTCTTCATTACTGCATAATAGATTTTTCTAGGGATTCGTCTTAATAGCCCCATAAATAGAGCAGGTATAGTTGGAAAATATAAATAAGATTTTCGGTTGATTATGGCATTATAAATTATTTTAGCTGCTTCATCCTGTCCTAACAAAAATGGCATGGGATGAGTATTCTTGCTAGTAAGGGTTGTGGCAATAAATCCAGGATGCACACACGTTACATTAATTCCCTGAGCAGAGAGATCTACAGCTAGACCTTCACAAAAAGTGGAAACAAATGCTTTACTGGCCCCATAGTAACTCATACCTGGTAATCCATTTAATCCTGAAAGTGAACTTACTCCAACGAAATGCCCGTGCTTTTGATTAAGAAAATGAGGTAAGGCTGCACTAAAGGTATGAATTACCCCAAGAACATTCACATGAGTCAGCTTTTTTCCCTTTTCGGTGTCGGGAATCAAAGTCTTTGGCATATTGAGGCCTGCATTTGCAATAACTATATCTAATCCACCATGCGCGTTTGCGAATGAGTCAATGGCGTTTTTTAATCCAACTTCATCTGTCACATCGGCTTGAAAGTAAGTAAATCCTTTAGGTAAATTTTCAATTTCTGAAGAAGATTGAAATCCGCAAACGCCAACTTTGGCACCCTTACTGAGAAAAATTTCGCCAACAGATTTTCCGATTCCCGTGGCTCCGCCAGTGATAAAAATTCTCATTTTGAATTACTCTATTTTAAGGCTGCTTAATATTTTCGCCATGCTAGTTTTTGGATCAGGTGCATTGTTTTTTTTAGTTGAATGAGCTTGTGCCTGTTGAATTGGTTGAGCTCTGATCTCGCGTCTCTCATCAATAATTTCCTCCTCCAAAATATATTCAGGATAAAAAGGAAGATCTGATTTATAAACGATGCGATCCAGATGTTTTACAAACCCCGACCAGTGACCTGTTTGAGAATCTGTCTTTTTCACCATCTCAAGAGAGTTCATTTTGGAATCCATCAAATCAATCAAATGAACCAAAAACGCCTCTGAAGTTTGAGGTATCTTGGGAGAGCCATATTCATACTCACCATGGTGGGAGAGAAGAATGTGCTTGATGTGCATCTTTGTATAATGAGGAAAATTTTTAATTTTATACGAAAAGCGATCAACCAGCTCGAGTCCCTTCACTAAGTGACCAACTAACTTTCCTTCTTCGGTATACTCTACATTCAATCCGTCTGTTAGTTCATAAATTTTGCATAAGTCATGAAGTACACAACCGGCGACCACATAATTATGATTAACCTTGTAGTGGCGAGAAAGATTCGTTGCAAGATAAGTGCATGAAAGAATATGTTCCAACAAACCAGAACGATAAGCATGATGAATGGATTTTCCTGCCTGCCAGGTTTTAAGTCGACGGGCAATTTCTCCATCGGTCACAATACTTCTTAATAGATCACGAATGTAAACATCTGAGAGTTCATCGATAATTGCTAAAAGTTCTTTAAACATTGCTTCAGGGTCTTGAGTTGATCTCATAACAAAATCTTCCTCATTCACTTCATTTGAAGCTACTTTTTCAATTTGGGAAAGAATGAATTGTTTTCGTCCCTGGAAGAAATTAAGCTTTCCTCGCACTTTCACGAATGAATTTTTAGTAATATTTTTTTCGACCTCCTCCGAATATTGCCATAAGCGGGATTCGAGATCTCCACTGGCATCGGAAAGGATAATATTGAAATACTTTCTGCCGTCCTTGCCTTCCATTGTGTTAAAAATTTTCACCAAAAAAATAGACTCAATTTCTTCTTTGCCTTGGAGATCAGTGACGAAAAGTTTGGTCATACAAAGAATCCTTCTTAAGAGAATGGAACGTCTAGCGTCAAGTGCCCAGAATATGGCTTTCAGACTACACGAAATTGCTTGAATCCGCTACCCAAAACAACCTAACAGGAGTATGGTCTAAACGCTTTAAATATCTTCGTTTTAGCTTCTAAAAAATCAAATTAAGCTTAGTGACATGAGGAGTTCTATGAAAAATGTAAAAATTGGTCTTAACGGTGTCGGACGAATTGGACGAACTATTTTACGCGCATATTTCGCTCGAATTGCAAAAAACACCGATATGAATATCGAAATTGTTGCCATCAATAATCCCGGTGATCAGAAACCTTATGTTCATCTTCTAAAGCATGATTCGCTTCACGGAAAACTTGAAGGAGATTTTTCTTTTAATAAAGAAACTTCAGAGATCAGCTACCTTGGGAGAAAGATCAAATTTTTCAATCAAAAAGATCCCTCTGAAATTGATTGGTCCGCTTACGGAGCTCAAGTCGTTATTGATTGTACTGGAATTTTTAAAGATAAGGACAAGCTCGGTAAACACATGAGAGGAACTGTAAAAAAAGTAATCATGTGTGCTCCCGGAAAAGATCTTGATGGTACTTTCGTAATGGGAATCAATCACGAGAAATATGACTCAAGTAAACACAACATTATTTCAAATGCTTCTTGTACAACAAATTGCCTTGCTCCAATTGTTAAAGTTCTTCACGAAAATTTTGGTATCGTAAATGGTTTAATGACAACCGTTCACGCTTATACTTCTGATCAAAATTTACTTGATAACGCTCATGATGATCTTCGTCGTGCCCGTGCTGCGGCTCTTTCTATGATCCCTACCTCTACTGGTGCTGCAAAAGCTCTCGGTGAAGTTATTCCTGAAATGCTAGGTAAACTTGATGGTTACGCTGTACGCGTTCCAACTCCTGACGTTTCAATGGTTGATTTAACTGTCGTACTTGAAAAGAAAGCCACTAAAGCTGAAATTAATGAAGCTATGAAAAAAGCCTCTCAAGGTGAGTTAAAAAATATCTTAGGATACACCGAAGAAGAATTAGTTTCTATGGATTATATGGGTGCTACCGAGTCTTCATACTTTGATTCAAAACTAACAAACGTTCTTGGTAATACTGCTAAGGTTGTGAGCTGGTATGATAACGAAGTTGGTTTTTCAAATCGCGTGATCGATCTTGCTAATTACATTGGTCAAAAACTCTAGGAGATTCTTGTGCAACTTAAATCCATTCAGGACGCTGATCTTAAAGGTAAGAGAGTTTTAGTACGCTTTGACTTTAATGTGCCTTTATCAAAAACTGAGCCAAGGACAATAACTGATTCAAGTCGTATTGATCAGGCCATACCCACTATTAAATTGATGCTGGAAAAAGGTGCCTCAAAAATCATCATGATATCCCATTTAGGTCGTCCGGATGGCCAAGTGAATACAAAATATTCTTTGGAACCAGTGGCTCAATACCTGGCCGATAAGCTTGGAACCGATGTCGTTCTTTCTGAATCTGCCATTGATAATGGCGTAAAGAATTTACTCCATCTGCCCGAAACAAAATTAGTCCTTTTAGAAAATATCCGCTTTATTGCCGGAGAAGAAAAAAATGAACTAGCTTTAGCTGAAAAGCTCGCAAGCTATGGTGATGTATATGTGAATGATGCCTTTGGAGCTGCTCACAGAAAACATGCCTCTACTCATGCCATAAATGCTTTTTTCAAAAATCGTGCTTATGCTGGTCTGCTTATGAAAAAAGAAATAGATTCACTTTCTTCTCTTCTGGATAAGCCAGCAAAACCGTTTGTTGCCATTATTGGTGGAGCGAAAGTTTCTGACAAAATTAAAACCATTGAAAAAATGATGGTCATGGTTGACACTATTTTGATTGGTGGAGCCATGGCTTATCCGTTTTTAAAAGCGAAAGGTGCGTCCATTGGAAAGTCTCTTTGCAGTGATGAAGATGTCAATTTAGCAAAACATCTTTTAGCCGCTGATAGAGGTGGAAAGATTAAACTTCCCAAAGATCATATCGTTTCTGATTCACTGGAAGGTGCGCCAGCTCCTTGTCCGGGTGTCAGTATTCCTGAACACCAAATTGGTCTTGATATTGGTTCTGCTACAATTGCTTATTACTCTGATTATATAAAAACGGCTAAAACGATTTTCTGGAATGGTCCAATGGGATTATTTGAAAATAAGAATTTCTCTAAAGGGACCATGTCTATTGCTCATGCAATCGCAGCAAACGATAAAGTATTCTCCGTTGTCGGCGGTGGTGATTCAGTGGCAGCTGTTCAACAATCTGGTGAAGCGGAGAAATTTTCTCACGTCTCAACTGGTGGTGGAGCCAGTCTTGAGTATATTGAAAGAGGTGAATTGCCAGGTATCCAAGCTTTAAAACTAGGAGTCTAGTCATGAACAAACTTTTGGTCGCCAACTGGAAAATGAATAAAAATACATTGGAGTGTATTGAATTCTTCAATGAATTTAATAGTAAGTACTCAGCTAAAAGAGATGCTTGGGTTTCTCCGCAAGCAATACATCTATCGTTAGCAATCCATGAAGGCGCTAAAAAGAATGTAAAGTGTGGAAGTCAAAATGCTTCCGACCATACTAGTGGTGCCTATACTGGAGAACTATCTCCTAAAAATTTAAAAGAGCTAGGTGCTCATTTTACACTTTTAGGTCATTCTGAGCGCCGCCAATATTTTAATGAAACTTCCAAACTCTTGAACTCCAAAGTTAAGACTGCACTTCAAGAGGGTTTAAAAGTAATTTACTGCGTTGGAGAAACTTTACCAGAAAGAGAATCTAATCAAACATTATCAATTGTTGGTGATCAAATTCACCAAGGATTAAATGATATAACTGATGCCCATGAAGATAATCTTATTGTGGCCTATGAACCTGTTTGGGCCATTGGAACAGGAAAAACAGCTTCTCCCACCCAAGCTCAGCAAGTGCACGCCTTCATCCGTGCAGAGTTAAAAAAGAAATTTCCATCATTCGGAGATAAAGTCCGACTACTTTATGGCGGTAGCGTAAAACCTGATAACGTCGAGGAATTACTAGGCCAAAAAGACATAGACGGCGGATTAGTCGGCGGAGCGAGCTTAAAGGCGAAAGATTTTCTTGCCCTGTGTGGTGATAAATAGGCTTTTTTGATTTGCAAGGCTTCGGAATTACTGTTAAAAATAGTTGAATTTAATTTTTGGAGATAGGTTTTTATGCTTACTATGCTTGTTACACTACACGTTGTTATTTGTATTCTTCTAGTTGCTACTGTTCTTCTCCAGTTCGGTAAAGGTGCTGAAATGGGAGCTGTTATGGGCAGTGGTGCCTCACAAGCAGTTTTCTCATCAAGTGCTAAAGGAAACTTTTTAACTAAAACAACAACCATTTTGGCGATTGGTTTCATGGTGAATTCAATTGTTCTTACCACGATGAAATCTCGTGAATCAAAACGTTCACTCTTTGATAACGAAGCTCCTGTGGCAGCTCCTCTTAACTCTGATGTTCAGGCTTTAGATACTAAAAAAGTTGAGACAGTTCCAGCAAACGATAGCGCTGCTACTAATACTAAAAAGTAATTTAAAAAATTAAAAAAAATGCAAATAGGTATCTGACTTATTGGCCGGCATGATCCCTAATCTTTTTTCGGCTTTATGTTATCTACAAACTTGATTTTCCCAAAATCCATTTCTTTTTTGAATTTATTAATCTCTTCAACCGGGAGTTTGGCATAAGGAATGGTGGGATCAAAGGCATCGGATAGCTTAAAATCGCGGGTAAAATCTGTTCGGACATAACGTATGTGCTGATCGAATATATCGAAAATATCCGGATCTAATTTGATATTGCGAAATTTTCTCATGCTATTCATCGCTTCAGGAATAGTCAGAACCTCATTATAAGAACGTTTGGTTGTGATAGCATCAAAGAAATCTGCAATCGTGCAAACCCTTGCTAAAAGGTGAATTTGCTCCTTACCCTTGAGTTTATTAGGATATCCAGTTCCATCAATATTTTCGTGATGTTCATGAATCACGCGACCAATAATATTTAAATCCACTTCTTCGCTCACTTCGCAGTGGCCGTTCAAAAGCAAATCAATACCAAAGTCAGGATGCTTTTTAATCATCTGGTACTCTTCGTCTGCTAGATCACCGGGGTTATTTAGAATATGTGTGGGAATTTTTATTTTTCCTAAATCATGTAAGAGTCCACCAAGACCGGCATGGATCAATTCTCTTTTGGTAGCCTTGGGATTAATTGCTTTATAAATGGTAATGCAATACATAGAAACGTTAATGGAATGGTCGTAAGTATAAAAATCATGAAAGCTTAAATTTGCAATTAAGTTTCGAAGGCTATCAATATTATGCTGATCCAGTACATTTACCATGGCCTCAACGACTTCTTTGCAACCATCAATACTTTTAGACAGATATTCAGTAGAGAATTTCTTACCATTATCAAAAATATTAGTTAGATAATCTAAGGCTGCACTCTTGATGACTTCAGTTTTCTTCACATCATCAGCATCTGATTTTACCAAGCTTCGAAGATAGATTCGTCGCTGGTCTTCAGGCACATAAAGTTGAAAATATTTTCGATGATACTCTTCAAGATATTCTTTGATTAAAATTGCACCAGCTGGAAAGATCCTAACAAATTTTTCTTTTTCTTTGATGGAGGATGAATTTACGAATAAATCATAAGTGATGGTTGTATCAACCTGAATAAGGTCGTACCTTACCGAGAAAAAACTCCGTTTATCATCCATAAGAACTTATTGTAGCACTTCCTTGAAAATTCGGTTGAATGAATTAAAAAACGAATAAAAAAGCCCACTTGTGTGGGCTTTTTTATATTAATGTTGAGTATTAACAAATATTAAAATGGGATATCGTCAGCTGCAAAATGAGCGTCATTAGAGATTTGATACTCTTGATTTACATTCTCATGTGCTGGAGCTTGATTAAACGATTTATCCACATTTGGATTTGTGTTCGTATTAGAAGCAGTTGCGCCTCCAATGAACTGAACAGTGCTGGCCATAATTTCAGTAGTGTATCTTTTTGTACCGTCTTTATCATCCCAGTTACGAGTTTGAAGACGACCTTCTACAAAAGCCTGACGACCTTTGGCCAAGTACTGGTTACAAAGTTCAGCAAGTTTTCCCCAAACAACAATACGATGCCATTCAGTTTTTTCTTGTTTTTGACCTTGTTTGTCAGTCCAAGCTTCAGTTGTGGCCATAGAGAAGTTGCAAACTGCAGCTCCGCCCGGAGTGTATTTCAACTCTGGATCTTGTCCAAGACGACCTAATAAAATAACTTTGTTTACGCTCATAAATGCTCCTTCGCATGGGAGATACAGGAAATAGTTATGTATACTATCCAACCTTAATACCTCAGGTTTATTTTTATAGAAAAGTTTATTTTTCTTTTCTTTTCTGACTCTCATTATGAAAAAAGGAGACCAGAAATATAACCTGCAAGTTTAAGGAATCAGGAATCATATAACGCAAATCTGAAAATTTAATGGCCAGGAGTTTGGGAATTATTCTGGAAAGTTTTAGCTCGAGCCAGCACTGGACTCTCTGGATTTTGTTTAAGAAATTCTTCTACCC
Organism: Bacteriovorax stolpii; assembly: GCA_945860895.1. Lineage (GTDB taxonomy): Bacteria > Bdellovibrionota > Bacteriovoracia > Bacteriovoracales > Bacteriovoracaceae > Peredibacter. Next base: position 72,155 of record CAMASK010000003.1, on the reverse strand, counting down.
GCAAGCGAGCCAGTTTCACGTCTTTTTTATACCAAGTGGGATCAAAACCGCAAAAAGGGCACTTAAGATCTTTGCGATAAAGAGCTTTATGGGAAGTTTCAAAAATGGCCCAGATTACTGGAAGAGCGTAAATACCATTGAAGCCAAACCAACTGTAGGTGGCCGCAGTAAAAACAAATCCCAGAGTTAAAATTTGACCGAAGTGACGGCCTTGTAATCTTCGGGAATAGCGAAGAATTCTTGGTGAGCGACAGTGGGCACAGAAACATTCTGTTTTGTGATTTTTCTTTTGGGTAGGCCGATAACAATAGTCGCTCATTTATGTCTCCTGCTTTCTTTATTAGACCACATTTTGCCCTCATTAAGAGGAGTGCAACTTTTGCCTCAATTGTCAGCTACGCACGCGCCTCTAGGCATCCCGCGATGCCTAGGGTGGGGAATTTTTGATAGGGTTAATCCAAGGTGGGGATGTTGCTGGGGAGTGGTATAACGAATTCAACAAACGTACGGATTCCAAAGATCGTTACCCTTTGGATGTCTTTACACCTCGCAAATGGCGTACCAAAATAAGAACACGTAATAACCATGACTTTAACTGACAAAAATTGGCGCTAGTGACAAAACGCAACCACAAATTGGCCCTCATGAGAAATCAGCGGGGACAGATTAGTATCTTTTTTTCTGCCTCTCTGGTGGTGTTCATCTCTATTGTTGCCTTCGTGATAAATGTAGGATTATTCGTAAAGGCTAAGATTAATTTACAAAATGCTACAGATGCCGCGGCTTTTGCGGGTGCTGCAGTTCAATCGAGACAACTCACAAAGATTGCTTATTTAAATTGGGAAATGAGAAACATCTATAAAGAGTGGATGTATAAGTATTATGTAATCGGAAGCCTGAACTTACCTAAAGTTGAAAATCCTGCGCCTAAGGCTTGTTCCTCAGGCGGACCATGTATGGACTATCGTTTAGCAGCTGATAAGAACGTCATTCCTGATCCTCCAGTTATCACTCCTGATCCTTATAATTTTCCTGCAACTTGCATTCACATTGCAAATACATCCACTAATATTTGTCGAAATTTTGGAGTTCCCGGTCTACCAGAATTCGGTGGCAGCAGTATGGCCGGAACAGAAGAAGCCTCGCGTTCCTTCCAGGATGTTTTGGTTGGGGGAAAAGTTGAAGACTGTGTAACACGTTCCCGGCTTAACATGCTCGTGAACACTATTTGGGCCTATAATGTGTTGGCCTCAGACATGGGTTCGACGTTAACTGCCCAGGGGCCCGCCATTTTAGCAAATCGACAAGGGGCTTGGCCAAAGGCACTTGAACTGGCCATGCGGATTCGAAATTTAGAGAAAGTCGTAAACCGTGCCGCTGTTACAGATCCAGTTAGCATCTCTAAGATAGGAGATTTTGAATCGGCCAATTTATTGGGTAACGAACGAATCGTTAAAGCTTTTTATTCTGGGTACAGAAACCTGGGTAATCATATTGATGATGAAATGAAAAACTCTTTCACACTGAAAGAGCTACCACCCAAAGAATTTAAAGATACAAGCATCTATTCTAATTCAAACTTACTTATTCCGAATGATCGATTATATCCTAAGCAATACCTTGATTTGAAATTAATGATGGTTAACTATGCAACTTTTTTTGCAGCTTTTGTTCCGCGAGCAGACAAAGGATCCTCTGCAGCGTGTGGAATGTCTAAAGTCGCAGTCCCAGTTCCCGGATATCCGTTAGGCTATTATAAAAATCCCGATGTGCTGACTTACTACGCTGTCAGAGGGGAAGCAGAATTTGAAGGAATGTTTAACCCATTCTCTACTGATACAATTAAATTAACGGCCTACTCAGCTGCTAAGCCAGCCGGTGGAAGAATTGGCCCTATGCTATTTGCTCAAAAGGCAAGTGAGCAGGCCATAAGACCAAGAGGCGGAAATAGATATCGTTCTGTCCCCTACATTGCGAGTTTAAATGTCGAAGGAACTCCAAATAGATATGTTAGCGGTGGTTTACTTCAAATGGGCAAGTATGCATCAGGTGCTCCACTTCCTATTGACATCAGTGATACAAAAAGATTTTGGATCAAGGATGAAAATTCCCCTGTTGGTGGACTTGCCACTGGGGAGGATGTTCAATTCGGTATACCAAATCTCGTTTATGATTTTGTTTCGGCCGGAGGAGTTCCAACCTCAAGCATGGATCCGAATGTTTATTCCGATCAGGGATCAAAATTATTTGTGATCAAACCGCAAAGCGATACCAATGACAAATCGGTGGGACTTTTTAATTATGATCAATTCATGGCTTTTAAGGGACAGATTAGTGGAATCATCACTCCACAAATGCTTGAGGAACAGATCAACCGAGTTAAGGCTGCAACCCGATACGAGGCTGCCAATTATCTAATACCAACTCCTCATGATTTTAATATTGGACTCAAAGTAGATTCTTACGGATCCATCGGTGGTAAGAAAACAAGTTCAACACTGATTCCAGGCTTGGATACTTATAGTGCGAGCATTTATGCTCCTCTTTACACCAATAATCAGCAGGATATTTTGTTCCCAACTGCAGATGTTGTCCTAAGTAGCATTGTCCAATTTATGACTGCCCAAAAATCAGGAATTGATAATTATATCCGCTCCATGAACAGAGCTGCGATTGAGACTTATCAAACAACCGGTCTCGCTTCAGACGCAGCGGAAGGCGCCAAACCATTGTATGAAAAAGCCGCCAAGGGTATTTCCGACATCGATGTGAAAGATACAGATCCTCTGGCGTATGTGAATGCTTTTCCCAAGAGTTGTGGCAGCTTAGCAGGACAATTTTATGAATTTTATTATGGAGATGCGACTTTATTCCCTACCGCTATTGCAGATAAAACTTCAACTCCTTGCCCTACTCATTTGGTAGAACTTTTACGTAAGTATTTTGCTGCTTCAGCCAATGATCCAAACTACAGCCCGCTCCATTATAAAATGGATTATAATTATTATGCTCCTAATTGGGAGGGAACTAATTCTAAGACAGACATTTTTAGTGCCTATACACCAGGTCCCTATACTGGTGCTGGCCCAGATGGCACCCTCACTCCACCTTTTCCGGGACTAAATTCGGAACTCATGAGAAGAAATTTTTATTCGACAAAGCTCGTCACGATTAACTCACTGCGCGGCGGAGGCAAATATGACGAAACCTCTGGAAATTCTATAGCTATACTTTCAGAAGGTGATTTAAACACCCCTGGGGGAAAAGATTATTCACAAGCTGTCTTTGCTAATCCTTTAGAAACCAGTACTGAGCCCGGTCTGGAGAATATTAAGTATTAATTTCCTGACTTGAAATAGGGCCCATCGACCCCTTATAATCGAGGGGACTAAAAATCACCCCCTTCATAGCAAAAGGATCTTTTGTGGCATCGAAAAAGACCAAGAAAGTAACAAAAAAAGCACCAGCTAAGAAAGCTGCTCCTAAAAAAGCTGTAAAAAAAGTCCCTGCAAAAAAAGCAGCTCCTAAGAAAGCAGCGAAGAAAGCTCCGGTAAAAAAAGTAACAGCTAAAAAAGTTGCAACTAAAAAAGTTGCTCCAAAGAAGGCAACTGCTAAAAAAGTAGTAACTAAAAAGGTTGCTACAAAGAAGGCAACTGCTAAAAAAGTAGCAACTAAAAAGGTTGCTCCAAAGAAGGCAACTGCTAAAAAAGTAGCAACTCAAAAAGCCCCAGCTTCTAAAAAAGAAAAAGTTGTTGTTCCTGTTGTTGTTGCAAAAACACCAGCACATGCTGCAACTGTTCCATTCAATGATGATTACACAGTCGATTCTGCAAACGATGACTTCGAAGCGGAATTTGATGCAGACGATGAAGAAGAGGAAGGAGCAGAAGCTAAGCCTGCTGCAGAAACTGAAGATGAAGAAGAAAGCAGCTATGGCTATGGCTGGGGATATGAAGAAGGTCTTGATTCACCAGAAGATGAAGAAGATGAGGTAGACGTTTTGGACGAAGATGTTGAATATGTAAAAGGTCCAAAGAAGAAAGTAACTGAAGATGCTGAAGAAGAAGATGATAATGACGATGATTAAATAGAAAGTGGCTCCGTAAGGAGCCACTTTTTTTAGGATGGTAATATGACTGAGAAAAAATTAGAACTTTATTATTTTGAAAGTTGTCCGTACTGCCAATATGTAATGTCCATTTTGCGAGTTACTGGTTTGGAAGAAAAAGTTACTTATTTTGACATTCGTGAAGATCATAAATTCAAAGAAAAATTGTTAAAAGACACTGGAAGGACAACAGTTCCATGCATGTATATTGATGGCAAACCAATGTTCGAATCCAGAGATATTGGTGAATGGCTTCATAAATATGCGCGTGAACTGCAGGGAGAGGAAGGGAGAAATTAGTGGAAATTCGCGACCCGGTACACGGATCAATTCCGATAAATGATTCGGAAATTGAAATATTAGAGCACCCTTTTTTTCAACGTCTAAGAAATATTAAGCAACTGGGATTTTCGGAATATGTTTTTCCGGGAGCTACCCATACAAGATATCTCCATTCCATCGGAGTGATGAATGTATCTACATTAGTTTTCAATAGTTTGTTTAAAGACCAGAGTTCATCCGAAATTTTGCGTCTCAAAGAAACTCTCCGCTTGGGATGTCTCTTACATGACATTGGCCATGCACCTTTAAGTCATTCGACTGAGTCAGTTATGCCGCAAGTTTCTGCGCTCAAATTACCTAAAAAATTCCGTGTCGAAAAAGACCGCCAGGCTTCCCATGAAGATTACACAATCAAGACCATTACCGACAGCTCATTCACCCAAAGCTTCAAAGGTGTAATAGCAGAATTCGGGGTCGATCCAAATTCAGTAGCTGAACTGGTTGTGGGTGAAACTAAAAACCCCGCATATTTCACTGTTAAAGGCATTAATTACTTTCCACTTCTGCATCAGTTGGTTTCCTCTGAAATGGATTGTGACAGAATGGATTATCTTCTGCGAGATAGTTACTTCTGTGGAGTTAGTTATGGAAAATTTGATTTGGATTGGATTATTGATAATTTAAAAATTTGTGTGGAAAATTCTACGGCTTATCTTGGTATTTCTGAGCGTGCGATCTCTACATTTGACGATTTTCTTTTGTCTCGTTTTCACATGTTTATGATGGTTTATTTTCATTACCGTGCTGTATGTCTTGAGCAAATGCTTTTGAGATATTTTGCCAGTGCTAATAATGAGTACAGTATTCCAGCGGATATCGCAGCCTACCAGGAACATGACGATCCATTTCTGTATAAAGTTTTGAAAAACTCTTCAAATATCTGGGCCAAGCGAATTGTTAAAAATAGCATTCCTAAAAAGATTCTTGAAACTTTTGGCAGCCTACAGATGACACAAATGCATGAACTTGAGAAATTCCTTAAATCTGAAAATATAGATTACATAAAATGCTCATCCACCGGAAGACTTTCCAAGTACTATTCAGATAATTCTCCTCAAAAGTACTATCCTATGAAGGTTGTCCGCGAGTCCGCTCTTTCAAAAAATCATATTTCTACCAAGAATATCCAGGAAGCCACTGATTTATTCCAAAAATATAGTGAATCTCATGCAGTAAACCGGATTCATTGTGATTTTGAAGAGCTAAACCCCGCAACTCGCAGTAAAATTATGGAAATACTACAGGCATAATGAATGTATAAGTTTTTCCTCTACACAATTCTGATCATACTTTATCTGGGACTGGCCAAAGTTCTCTCTCCTTCAGAGCATGGAGTTCAGTATCTGCAAAATGCCGGAGGATTTTCTAAAATTATTAAAGGTAATCAATCTACTGTTATATTGATTGATACCCATGCTACAGGTTTTTTAATTAAGACATATTACCAAAAATTTCGGGTTATTTCTGGTTATGAAAATGTTGAAGAATTAATCGTTAGAACCAGTAAAGAGTTTGCGAAGAAAAACCTTAATCATATTGGTCTCTCTCTTTATCGCAAATCTGATGAACTCGAAGAATTTCTACCTTTACCACCGGGATCTCTTTACATAGGTAACCGTGAATTCGGTGAATGGAAAATCAATAAAAAAGGTCAGACTGTCTGGAAGTTTAATAAGGTTTTCAAAAATTTTCCGAAGTATCTTGGCTGGGGGAAATTTAAGCCGGACATGAATTTTTATCAACAAATGCGCTCAAGCATAAGTTTAAATCATCCTTTTTATGGACCTCATAAAGAATTCGGTCCAGGAGGGAAAATCACTAGAAGAAATTTTCCCCATTTTTTCAAAGAAGAAAGAATGAAAAAACTGGATATGAAAACCCTACTTATTGAATATTTTAAAGAGAATTTTTAAGGATATTACATGGCGGAAATTTTTGATCGATTAGTCATTCGAATACTTCTGGCAGCTTTTGTCTGCTTGATGATTTATCTTTACAGATACGCCCATGTAATTTTCTATCCAAGTGTTAAGCGCCAAGTGCTTAAAAAAATCCATCCGGCCGAGAATCCGGCCGATACTCTCCATCTTTTTTCAAGATTGGTGGGGATTTCCATTATTTTTTCGTCTATTACCTTTAATGAATCATCCGGATTTTTTCTTAGCTTATTTCATTTTGCAGTCTGGGGAACCATCGCCATTGTTCTCTATTTATTGTCTTTATTTATAATTGAATCTATCGTCTTTTATAATTTTGATTACACTGATGAGATCCTGAAGCGAAAAAACATGAGCTATGCTTTCATCAGTTTTTGTCATGCTATCGTGATTGCTTATTTAACCAAAACAGTGATGATGGAAGCAGAAAACTCCTTGGTTATCCTTTTAGTTCTTTGGCTATTCATGCTGGTTATAGTGGGATTTTCAGTAAAATACTTTACCTTTATCAGTAAACTGACTTTTAACCGTCTTTTAATTCAAAAAAATCTTTCTTTATGTTTTTCTTACGGTGGCTTTTCATTGGGAGCTGGCTTTATTATTGCCAGCTGCTTTGACCAGGAACATTATGACATTACGATCTACTGTATTCAGGTTTTGCTTAAAACAGTTCTTTCTCTGATTATCTTCCCACTCTTTAAAAAGGGACTAGTTAAGATATTCCCTGTCTACCTGGGTGACGAGCGTGGTGAGGTGGGACAAATTGATACAGATATGCAGAGCCTGGGTTATGGATTTTATGAAGGCTGTATATTTATTTCGGCAGCTATCCTGACTACAATGATCGTGAATCGTATCCAGTTTGGAACTATTTACCCATTTTTTTAGTCCTGCGGATCTCTGATAAAATAAAAAGTCAGAGGTGCTCTTTATGTATCAAAAGCCAAAAAATATCTTCGGACAACTTGAAATTTTCGAAAAACAAATTGCTCGACTTGAAGACAAAATTTTGGAACTCGATTCCCGCATCAACAAGTTGTTGGACATTGAGCGCAATCATTTGATCCGCATAAAAAATAAAGAAGAAATTTCCGATGATTTCATCAAAAATGCCCGGACCTATATGGATTTAAATCCAGATAAGGCTTGGAAACTTTATAGGAACCCAGACTTTGATTTCATTTTGATTGATGTGACATCAAAAGAGTATGATGCCAAAAATCGTATACCGGAAGCAGTGCATATTCCATGGGAAGATTTCGCAGAAAGGTTTATTGAAATTGCTTCTTTTATAACCCCTCTCCTGATTATTTCAGAAGATGGAACTAACTCTGTACTTGCTTGTGAGTTCATGGTGAAGCGTGGTTACTATAACTGTAATAATATTTCTGGTGGTTACAAGTACTGGAAAGGATTTCGACTGCAAGAAGCTAAGAATGAATCGGCTTAAAGCAAGCTGCCTTTTTTTTGGGTCTCAAGCAATTCGCGGTACATATTATCTAACATTAATTCTACACGATCTAATTCCACTTCACCTAATTTAGTGGTGTACTGTCGCTCCAGATCATTCGTTACCTGTAGAAGATTCAATTTAAACTTTTCTCCGTAGTCAGTGAGATTTACTAACTGTTCGCGCTTGTCGTTGATGGAATGCATGCGAGTGATATAACCGCGTTTTTCGAGTTCGTTTAAATGAGATGTCATAGTCTGTTTTTTTAGACCACAGGCAATACCAATCATCTTGATGGAAGGACTATCATGCTCAGAGAGGTACATTAAAATTTCAAGGAAGCTCGGTCTCAGATCATTGAAGCCACGGGATTGAAGTTCTTTCATTAGTTCAATACTGTAAATACGGTAGATCTTCTTAAGCAAACTTCCAATATTCGCTATTCGTTTCATATAGTCTCACAATCATACTATATATATTTAAAAGATCAAATTACCATTTTCTGAGGGGTCTTTCTATTTCTTCTGGCAGCCGTTTTTCTGAGATTACGGTCTTGGCCTTAGGCTTCTCTTCTATGCCATTGAACCAGAGAGAAATTCTCAATCGCTCCTTCATGGACATAGAGTGCTCCATGGGTGATGCACTCACTAAAGAGGAGGAAGCTACTAGGTAAACTATAAGGATTAATTTTATCATAACAACCATTGATGCAAACTAGTCGCCAATTTTATGCATGAAAATTCAAGGAGATGCCCCGATAAAATGTCGAAAGTTTATACGAAGATGCTAGTTAAAGAAATTTCTAGTATTTGATATAGAAGTCGCCATTCCTACTCCAACGCCAAAGGTAAGCATACTCGATCCACCATAGCTCATAAGCGGAAGCGGAATACCCACAATTGGTAAGAGTCCTGACACCATCGCCATATTAATAAAGGCATGCCAGAAGAAAATAGACATAATTCCCACGACCAGGACAGAGTCATAAAAACGTTGAACTGAAGTGGCGAGCCAGATCAGCCTCATAAAGAATACCAAATAAAGAATGATTAAAAAAACAGAGCCAAAGAATCCATGCTCTTCGTTAAAAATAGCAAACACGAAATCAGTGTGATTTTCAGGAAGATAATTAAGAGAAGCTTGGGATGAATTTTTGAACCCTTTTCCAAAAAGTCGACCTGAACCAATAGCAATTTCAGATTGAATGGCATTATAACCAGAACCTCGGGCATCTTGATAAGGATCTATAAATGTATGGATACGCTTACGTTGATATTCTCGCAATCCAAAATTATACATCAGCACTCCAGAAAGCACTGAGATTACTCCCAGAGTTGCAATTGTTTTCCATTTTAAACGCTTATAGAAAATCATCATGGAAAAAATAAATAATAAAAGCATCCCAGTTCCTAAGTCTGGCTGAAGAATAACCATGACTGCTGGAACCATCACAATTATGCCAGGTAGTATCAGCTCTTTGAAGCCTAACTCTACTTCAGGATTTACCTTAGTAAAGAATCTGGCCATAGCGAGCACAAGCCCCATTTTCATAAACTCAGATGGCTGCATTCTGATTGGCCCGAGAACAAGCCATCGTTGTGCACCCATCCCTACTTTACCCATTAGCATTACTAGGAAAACTAAAAAGAGAGTCAGAACATAACCAACATAGGAAAAACGCTCAAACGTTTTTGGATTCAAGAAACTTATACAAATGGCCACTACTGCCGATATAAAAAACCACATCAATTGGGATTTATATAATGAATCAAGACCTTCATGTGCTTGTGAGTGAGTGGCGCTGTAGAGATTCAGAATCCCAACTAAAAAAATAGCTGACATGCTTCCTATGAAGCTGAAATCATATCTTTTAAAAAAATCTACAAGTCTTTGATTCATTATTCGTCACCCACTGCTGGTTTTGCCGGAGCAGCTCGAAGAGATTTAATCCAGTTGTCCTTGATGGTTTTATCTTTTTCTAAATTTTGAAGATAAATTTCTGGATGATACTTTTGCATGTATTTAGTAATTACCGCTTCTACAATTGGAGTAGCAGCACTTGAACCGTGACAACCATGCTCCACGATGGCAGCTGCAGCAATTTTAGGATTGTCAGCTGGAGCAAAGCCTACGAATAAAGCATGGTGACGAGATTCATAATCCATCAATTCACATTTCTGGTGAACTTTATCCGCACTGGCACCTTTAACTTGTGCAGTTCCAGTTTTACCGGCCATAAGAATTCCCTGACCTCGACGGTACCAGGCAGTCCCTTTAGGACTGTTAACAACTTGAAATAAACCCTCGCGGATAAATTTTAGAGTTTTAGGATTTTTCATTTGGATACTTGAAAGTAGTTCAGGCGTGTAAGTTTTAACTAATTCGCCATTGGTATCGTAAACATCTTTAACCACAAACGGACGATAAATTTTTCCACCATTAGCAATGGCAGCATAGGCAGTTGCTAATTGAATTGTAGAGGCAAGTACATAGGACTGACCGATGGCACAAGAAAGAGTTTCACCTGGTTGCCATTCTTGCCCGTAACGCTTTTTCTTCCATTCTGAAGTAGGGATTAATCCGGCAACTTCTCTTGGTAGTGAAATTCCTGTTCGACCGCCAAGACCAAAGGCTTTGGCATATTTTGCCAGAGCATCAATAGGCATTCTGTTGGCAGCCTTCTGAAAATAAACGTTACAAGATTCTCGAATTGCTTTCACTAAATTCGTGGCACCATGACCTTCTTTTTTCCAACAGTGATAAGCCCGTCTTCCAAACATCCATTTACCAGTACAGTTTACTTCAGTATTTTCATCAATCTCACCCTCTTCAAAAGCAGCAATTCCAGTCAAAGCTTTGAAGGTTGAACCTGGCGAGAAATGTTCCTGGATATTTCTATCACGAAGTGGATGTTCTTTATTGGTAATAAGACTTCTCCAATACTCGGGGGTTAAACCTCGAGAAAATTGTGAAGGATCAAATGAAGGACGAGAAATCATCGTAAGAACTTCACCAGAAGCAATATCAATGGCAATAATGCCTCCGACTTTTCCTTCCATGGCATTATATGCAGCGATCTGCATATCACGATCAATAGTGAGCTTCACATTCATTCCCGATAGTGGTTTTTCAGCTTCAATTCCTTTAAATAAATTATCAGTATTGATGTAGCGTTTTCTTCTTCCTCGAGCATCTACCTCAACGAATTCAAGACCATTCTGCCCGCGAAGATATTTATCAAGCTGCTCTTCAATACCAAACTGTCCAATAAAGTCACCAAGACGATAATCCATCTTGTCGCGTTCTCGCAGTTTAGGAAGCTGCGTTTGTGAAACTTCTGAAATATATCCAAGTAAATGTGCCCCAATTTCTTTATCGCGATATTCCCGGGAAATGAAAGTATTAACACTTATTCCAGGCAAATCAGCATTCTGTGTTTCAATTTGGGCAAGTTCTTTGAAAGTAACATTCTTTTTAATAATGATTGGACGGTACTTCGCTTGATTGGAGTTCTTCTTAAGAATTGCCTTAATCGCCTCTGAATCCATGGAAAGTATTTTAGAAAGCTTAACTAATGTTTCGTCCTTATTTATCAAAAACTGTGGAGTTAAAATAACATCGAAACGGGGAATATTATCCACAATTAACTGATCATCCCTGGAGAAAATTAATCCTCTTGGGGCCCAAACGACTTCTTTTCTTAAGCGATTTTGAATGGAGTAATTATGAAGCGTTTCACCTTTATAGACTTGCAAATACCAAAGACGCGAAAGGACTAAGCCAAACGCGGCAGTGATAATGTAGGAAAGCAGGGTTGCTCTATCTTTATGAATTTTGACTAGTTCTTCTTCACCAAACATGACTAAATCTCTACTCCTCGAGGGCCACTTTCGCTAGGAACTCTCCAAATAAGACCTAAAAGCCAAAAGAGTACCGGCGAAATAAGGGACAAGAGAATGCTTCCCGGAATGAAGCTCCAAAGAATCATGCCAAATTTATCAAAGTCGGAAATTTTTAAACAAATGACAATCGTCACGGTCATAAACCAGACGATCTGGAACAATTGCACTGTGAGCATAGTCATAAATGCAGTTGTAAGATGCAGCACTTCTTTAAGATAATTGGCAGACATCATGACAATGAGGCCAGCTAACGTTCCAAGAGCCCATCCTTCTATGGAAAAAATGGAATGGAGCATCTGGAGTCCAAGAATTAACCAAGGAACGATAGGTGAATCCATTCTAATGGCGAGGAAGAGGATAATCAGCACATTGAAAGTAAGTCGATATTCATTCCATCCAAGCGCCGGAAGAATCGTCGCAGTGACTATTTCTAATCCAACAAGAAAAGCAAGAGTAATAGCAAAAGATATAAGGAGTTGTGAAAATCTCATTCTCATTTTTTAGCCTCTACATTAGCTGGAGCAGTAGCAGGGATAACTACGTTGGTAGTAGAAGCAGTATCAACTGGGATTAAAACCAAAACTTCTTCTAATTTGTCAAAATCGACACTCGGAACAACTTCAATTGAAAGCGTCATCCCAAAGTTTTCTTTGTCAATATTAGTGATCATTCCAACTTTTACGCCCTTTGGATAAATTCCACCTACACCAGCAGTAATAAGCTTGTCGCCAACTTCTACGGGCTCATTTCTCATTATGTATTTAAGCGCACATTTAAAATTAATTACGCCTTCAACAATTCCATGAGTGCGACTTCTCTCTACTATGACATCCACACGGTTGTTCTGATCAAGAATAGTTAAGACGTCAGCATAGTTGTCAGTCACGCGGTAAACATAACCAACTAGTCCGTGATCTGTAATTACCGGAGCCATTACTTTAACGCCGTGATTTTTCCCTTTGTTCAAACGAATCACTTTGAATTCGTTGGCAGAGTCCCAGCCCACTACCTGAGCCATTACTCGCTCATGAGACATCTCATCTGAATAATTAAGTAAGCGCTTTAGACGAAGATTTTCTTTGCGAACTTCTTCCATCGTTGTGATATCACTTTCAAGTCGGGAAATTTGCTTTTTAAGCACAGTGTTTTCTTTGCTGGTATTCACAATCACAAGATAGTTTTCCCATAAAGATGAGAGAGATTTTTTTGAACTCGCTAATCCCTCCTGCATAGGAGAAATCACTTCCGTCACTAACTGGTGAAAGAGGGTTGATTCACTCAAATCAAAGCGTTTTTGCGAGATGCCATAGATTGCCAGCATACCTACGATGATATTATTGACAATTTTAGTCTTGGAAGATTCGTTAATCAGTTTCAAGCTTAGGGCCCTTCAAAATTTTTCTATAATACCTTAAGAGTAATCGAAAACAATGCCTGATGCCAATGAAGTTTCGAGTTAAAAGTCTTTGACCGGACCCCTAGTTCCCCGATAAAATAACTCGCATTCATTTATTGCTTAAAGGAATCCAATGAGAAACGCATTTGCGAGTAAAATGTCCTATTTTATCTTAACTTTTATTTTCCTAGTCATTATTGCGAGCTTTTTGTTCAGTGGTTTTGACAAGTTTTCCTCAATGGGAGGCGGTAAAAATGTAGCTTCTATTGATGGAACACCTATCACGACTAAAGAGTATCAAATTGCTCTTAACCGTCAGGTAGAATTCTTTAATCAGATGATGGGTGGAAAAGGCATTAGTCAAAAACAACTCGAAGAAATGGGAATCAAACAATCGGTATTAAATGGTCTTATTCAGCAAAAATTAATTGGTAACCTAGCTGAGCAAATGAGACTCATTGTGTCATTAGACGAGATCAAAAATGAAATTAAGAATCTTTCGTATTTCAAAAGAAATGAGCAATTTGATGTAAATCTTTATCGCAATGTATTGCAATCAAATGGATATACTCCTACTCAGTTTGAAGAACTAATTGGTAATGACTTAAAGCAGAAGAAAGTTGATAGCATTTTCAACACAACAATCGTTTCAGAAAATTCGGTAAAAGATATCCTTACGTTCAAAAATAACAATTTAAATGTCACTGCCATCAAAATCAGTCGTCAATCTCTTGCACCTCTTATCAGTGTTTCTGAGCAAGAAATTAAAGATTACATCGCAAATCCAGCAAATATGAAAGCTCTAGAAGCAGACTACACTGTGAATTATGCTAAATATAACCAGTCGGAAGAAATCAAAGCTCGTCACATTTTAATCAAAGCTGAAGATCCTAAAGCCCTGGATAAGATCAAAGCTATTAAAGCAACTGTGAATACTAAAAACTTTGAAAAAATTGCTGCTAAAGAAAGTGAAGATCCTTCTGGCAAGACCAATGGTGGGGACCTTGGTTGGTTTGCTAAAGGTAGAATGGTTCCAGAATTTGAAAATGTGGCTTTCAAAATGAAGCCCGGTCAAATCTCTGAACCAGTGAAGACACAGTTTGGTTATCACTTGATTTATCTTGAAGATAAAAAAGCTGCTCAAACAAAGCCACTTGAAGCAGTAAAATCTGAACTTGCTCAAATGGCAATTCAAAAAACCAAAGCTCAGGATCTGGATAAGTTACTGCAATCTGAGCAAGAAAGAATCATTAACCTAATGAAAGAAAATAAAGTAACGGAACTGGATGCTCTTCAAAAGAAACTCGATGCGCAATTGTTTAAGAACACTATGGTGAATCAATATGACCAGGTAATTGGTAAACTTAACCTCTCTCCGAAAGAGTCTGACGACCTTTTTAAGGCCAATGTTGGTGATACTTTGAATTTTGGTAATGCCGGTACCATCTATCTCGTAAAAGTGAACTCGAAATCAATGGGTCAGGAAACCAATATCTCTGAGCTACTAACTACCGAAGTGACTGCTCAAAACCAGGCTTTTTCCAGAAAAGTGCGTGAAGAGTTGATAAAAGCTATGAATAATAAAGCTAAGATTGTCACAAACCCGTCTTTAATGTAAATTAGCCCCCTCGAGGGAGCTCATATGGCAGATAAAAATTCGCGAAACAAAGAAAATGTACTGGGTAGATACTACGTAGATGATCAATGTATCGCTTGTGATGCTTGTTGTGTGGAAGCTCCTAAATTCTTCGCCATGAATGATAATGAAGGCCATGCGTTTGTTAACCTTCAGCCTATAACGCCAGCGGAAATCGAAGAAGCTGAAAATGCACTTGCTGCATGTCCAGTAGAAGCCATTGGTAACAATGGTTGAGCTATTTTCAGTTTTCTTTGGGTACTTCTTTTGGATACTTTTTTAATAATTTTGTAATTTCTTTGGCTATGCATTCGTCGAGAATCATAGGATAAATTGATCCGCCTTTTGAGTCCTGAATCTCATCTTTTTCAGAACAAATCAGAGTTATCTTAGTCATTAATTGACCGATGACCTGATCTTTTTCAAAAGTCATACATTCATTTTTTTCGGCTTGGCTAACCTTTCCGTAGCAATCCTTAAGTTTAGCAAAGCTCTGTAAAGAGAAAGTGATTAACGGAATGAGAATCAACGTTTTCATGCTTGCCCCCTCTTTTTATAAGAGTACTGGCATTGCTTGAGCTGTCTATCATTCGGAGCAAGAACTTAAAGCTGAAAAAGTTAAGGTATTGAAAAAATTTGGCACAATTAAGAGCAACGCAATTTCAAAGTGCTTTTCTATGATTTATTTTTTTTCTCAAAATCGCAGCGAAAACCATATTGCTTATTTTCCCAATGATATTTTGTGGATGACTTAAATTTAAATTTCAATCCCGGATCTTCGCACACTTCATTTTCGCAGGCATAAAGATAAGGTCCCATAGAACCACACCACCCTACATATTCAACAGAAATAGCAGTTAATTCATAACCTACATAAAAAGGTTTAACAATTTGGTCGCAGATGCTTTCTTCATTTCCATTTTTGCATTCATAAAGTCCTTTCAGTGGTTGAACTGAAGGAAAAGCAGAAGTAACAGTGAAGATTAAAAAAATAAGAATAGTTTTCATGATTCTGATTTTATAAAGGAGGTCAGCAAAAGCTGACCTCCTTTGGAGTTTTAGAGACTAGGTTTTAACTATTAACGTTTGATATTAAGAACTTCTTGCAACATTTGGTCAGAAGTTGTGATCGTTCTAGTGTTGGCTTGGAAGTTACGTTGAGCTGCCATCAATCCAATGAACTCATTGGCGATATCCACATTTGATTGCTCAATTGATTTCGCAAGTACTTCACCGCGACCATCAGCACCTGGCTTTCCATTAGCAGCCTGGCCAGATTTAAGAGTTTGTTTGAATAAGTTTTTACCCATTTTGAACAGACCTTCATTATTCTCAAACTTAGCCACAAGCACTTGACCAAGGTTACGTTGTTGACCATTGTCGTAGACAGCAGTCAGAACACCTTGATCATTGAAAGACATTGAAGCCAGAGTTGCTGCAGTTGATCCATCTTGAGTATGACGGGCCATAGATGATTTAGATCCAAATTGAGTACAAGCATCAAGACCAGTTCCGCCTTCTTTAATAGAAGCACCGAAGTTCATGTTAATTTTTTGGCCTGGAGCTGCACCTTTATTAAAGTTGAAGCTATTAGAACCAGGGATTTCTTCTTCTAAAACACCTTTTTGGTTGAACTTCAATGAACCATTGGCCATTTCAACCATCTTACCTGGAGTACCGTTAGCAGCATCAGCCCCGTCAATCATTGCGTGGTATTCCCAAGTCGCACCATCAGCAGCTTTATTGTAGTAAACAGTCATCAAACGGGCAGAACCGACATTATCGTAAACTGTCATTGATGTATTGAAGTTAGAAGATTTTTCAGGATTTTCCTGATCAAATTTTTTCACAGGCTCACGAGAATCCAGATTCATTGATATAGTCACTTCTGAAGTTGGAGTCGCTGGAATAGTTGTATTACCTAATTTGATTGCAGCAGCTTGATTTGAGATCTCTCCCTTTTCATCAGGCTGAAATCCATTAACTTTATAACCATCACCGTTAACCAGGAAGCCTTCTTTATCAAAGTGGAAAGCGCCATCACGAGTATAGCCTTTTCCAGATGGTGAATTGACTTCAAAAAAACCATTACCATTAATAGCAAGATCAGTAATATTTTGTGTACGAGCAACAGTTCCTTGATTGAACTGAGAAGTAATGTGAGCTAGTTTTGTACCAGACCCAACTTGATCACCGCCATCAATACCCTTTAGAGAGTTTGATAACATGTCTTGAAATTCTGCACGGGAAGATTTAAAACCGTAAGTACCAGCGTTGGCGATGTTATCACCTACCACTGACATCGACTGACCTGCAGCGTTTAAGCCTGTAACACCGATGTTAAAAGAAGAAAGAATACTCATGCTGTCCCTCCTGGATCCGTTGAGGGGAATTGAGCACTACAGGCTCTCATCCATGGCTTCCAGAAAAGGACCAGCCACCTCAAACAATTAATATTAAAAACCTATGTTTCTCTACAACTCCTATGTAGATTTACATCATAAATATAGTCGAATCGATTTTAGTAAATACGTTTTCGTTCATGTTGTTTTTATCTACTGCTGTTACTACCGTGTTTTTATCCACGTCGACCACATAAGCCGCTTTATTAGTAATCACCAGAGAATCATGTCCGCCTTTACCTCGTAATTTACCAATCGCTTCTTTAAGCTTCATGAATTCGTCACCATCAAGCTCGATATTTCTCTCCTGCAATCTTTTCATTGCATGAGTTGAAACTTTTACTTCAGGGCCAACGTCAGTTGGCATAAGTTGTGGCTGACGAAGATCAACTTGCGAGAGTTGATCGACTAAGCCTTTAAACTCGCTCTTCTCACCCTGTTTGAGGGTATTTGCTTTTTCGGCCTTCTGAGTATCAGAAGGAAGCGAAGAAACGTTTGGAATTAAGAACGAATTAACCTTACTCATTAATCGTAGATACCTTTATTCTCAGTATAAGCATTCACTGCTTGTTGAGTCGGAACTGCTTTCACGTTTGCTCCGTTATTATTATATTGTATAGAACCGTTTTGCCCCGACAAGTCGGAATTTAATGCCTGTGCTGCATTACTATTTGAAAAATGAGTTTCAGTTTCAGCAGTGTGAAAACTAGCAACATCTCTTAAAAATACTTTCTGATTATTTACTGTAAGAACTGGTTCACCTGAATCAAAAGTTACACTTTGGACAATACCAGTGGCTTCAGTTCTTGTGCCAATTGGTTGATTCAAGTCATCCCAAGCTTTCACCTGTGCTGTATATTTTCCTTTCACTGCAGGTGAACCGTCTAGAGCAACCCCATCCCATGTCACTTGATGAGCACCTTCTGAGAGACCTTCTTTCCAAATTTCACCAGCAACGTTATTTTTTGAATCGAGAATACGAATTAAAACTTTATTCGCCTGTCCATCAAGCTTGAACAGAACATCAGCTTCATCACCATTTTCTTTTAAGTCCATAGTCGAACCAGTAGTCACAACTTTTTTACCGACAAATGAAGCCGCGTAAAATTTATCCTGTATTCCCTGGTTCTTATTTCCATCCTCAAATTTTTTATTCAAATTGGTAAGTTGTTCTAGTTGTGAGAACTGAGCAAGTTCACCAGTGAATTTACTTTGATCCATGGGATTCATCGGATCTTGGTTCTGCAATTGGAAAGTCAAAAGCTTCATGAATTCATCTTTTCCAAGTTGGTTGTGTGGACCATCTTTGAAAGTATTATCTTTTGGCTTATAGCCCGTGGCTCGATTAATGAGAGCTTCGCGCTCTTGGGCCTCAGAGCGACCTTTGCCGGCAAGGGACTTCGGAGCCATTTGAACATTGCCGTATTGAGCTTGCTGTGGAGATATTGGTCTTCCCATTTCAGGCATTACGCGGCTTCCTTATTTAGAAGATCCCAGAGATCTTTACGACGATCCGATTCATGACGGCGCTGATTTTGTTCAGAGCCGAATTGTTTTTCCTGACCTGAAGAACCCTTATTAGACTGACTATTGAAATCAAAATCATTTTTAGCAGTTTGAGTTGGTGTCTCTACTTTAAAGTCCGAAACATTCAAACCCGAATTTGTTAAGTGAGAAAATAAATCTTTTGAATTTGCCTGAAAAAAGTTTTTTCCATCAATAGAATGAGTTCCGATATTAATGGCAATGGCATCCTGGCCTTGAATCATTTTATTAACTGTAATATCGATAATTCCTAATTCTTCATGAATCACTCTCATGTTCACAGTTGGTTCCTTCGCCGCTTTTGCCTGAACTATATAATCTGTAATTTGAGTCATGATCTGGTTAGAATTGTCAGTCTTTAAATCAGATATATTAAACGTTTTTGCTACTATTTGAGCCTCATTGCCTTTAGCATTTGTTCCCAAGTCAACTTGTGCATTCAGAATAAATTGCTGAGAGTTCATAGCTGATGAGCCATTCTCCCCTGATTCAAGCTGATTCACAGTCTGCGTAGAATTAAGACCGGTATCAATACCTGCTTTAGCTGTCTGACCTTTTGCAGGCATACCGTAAGCAGAAGCATTATTAAGAGATTTTTTTATTGCTAGATTTTTTTGAGCAACGAAATCGTCCAGGTTTAAAAGTTGTGGATCAACTTCACCTTTGCCCAAATCAACAGCAGGAGTTCGTCCAGTGTGAACTTGTGGAGTTTTTAACAGCACTTGTGCTATCTCGCCATCATGCTCACTATTTACTGATTTGCCATCAGAGATTTGTTCTAAATTCTGAGTATTTAATTCAATAGTGACAGCGCCTTTTGCCATATCTGGCACATCGACTTTTACTTCACCTTCAACTGCGGTGGCTTTAGGTTGAATGATTTGATCTACATTCTTAGTTAAAGCAGGGTCAAAAAATTCAGGTTTAATAGCATTAACATCTCCCTCAATTTGAGAAGGATTCATTAACTGTTCTGGAGATACTTCAATAGCTTTAACTTTAAGCGTATTTTCTTCACCAACTTGAACAGCAGCTTCTAACTCATTGGCAAAAATATCTACACAAAGATTTGTATTTAGATCTTTGGCATTTGTTTTTGCTTCAGACGCAGATGCACTTTGCGATTTGTTGGTCGCTTTTTGTTCAATTGATTTAATCGTATCTGCCTGAATCATCTGGTTCCTTAGTGGTCCTATGGATTATTCTCGCATAAATCGTAGTGAAAAATGAAGCCGGGCAGAAACTTCCAAAATACTTTAGATCTATTTATTAGTTAGGAAAATTTTGCCGATTAGATTGATTTTTTCATCAATAGGTACTGTTTTTGAAGCTTTGCGGAAATATCTTTATCCATAAAATTAAAAATCTTAGAAGCCTTCTTAGGATCAATCATCTGAAGAATTTGAACGGCAATATCAATATCCTGAACAGATAATACTGATGACGCTTTTTCAGGCTTCATATTGGAAATCATTTCAACCAGCTGACCAATACGTCCCTTAGACTCTTCATTATTTTTTTCAACGCAACCAATGAAGCTTGATTGCTTAGCGGAAAGTTCAGCATATCTTTTAACGAGGTCGTTTTCTGATACTTTTAAAGAATCCTGTTGTTTTACCAGCTCTATTTCTCGTAAACGAAGTTTTTCTTCTTTATCAAGAAGCTCTTTGGCTAAATCAGAGACAGAAGAGTTTTTTATTGAATCAACTTTCTTTCTTACTTCTTCACTTAATTTCTTTTGTAACTCTTCTTCACTATAGGTCTTTTTCGTTACTGCTAAAGTAGAAAGTGGAAAAGCAAGAAGTAGAATAAAAATTTTCATCTTAACCCTTCTGCTCTTTGTGTTGTAACCAATTTTGAGTCTGTTCTTCGACTTTCTGGTCAATTTCTTTGTTAAGAGCTTTACGGTATTCAGTATAGTCTTTTTCTCTGAGATTTTCGATAACTTTTAATTCACCCCGAAGAGTCGAGAGTTCTTTTTTTTTCTCTTCAATTAAAGCTTCCTGATTTTTTTTATCTCTTAAAAGAGCCTGAATATTAGCATCTTTGGCAGCCACTAACATAGGAAATGCCTGAACCTGAATTCCTTTAATTCCACTCTTCATTGCCATCTCTTGGATCTGAAAGTAACTTTCAATTTCTTTACGATCATGGGCCAGTTGACTCTCAATCTTGTTAAGATGCTTGAGCAATCGACCTAATTCCATTCGGCAGGTCTCTTCATTGAGCTTTCTGATTTTTAGAACTGGTTCAAGGCGAAAAGTATAGAGTTTCATGGATTATCACTTAAAGTTTGGATCGACTGCAGTTTCAGCTTTTCTTGCTATATCAAGCATACGATCAAAAAGTTCTTCCAAAGTGAATGATTCTTCAACCTGCTGTCGTAGGAGATTAATTAAGTCGTCGTAAATAGCGATTGCTTTATCCACTTTTGGACTTGAGCCCCTGGCATAAGCACCAACAGTAATCAGATCTTCAGATTCTTTATAGGCCGCAAGAAGATCTCGCAAATGACTTGCCACAATTTTATGTTCTTTTGAAGTTACTTTAGGCATGACTCGGGAAATAGAAGCCAAAATATCAATCGCTGGATAATGGTTTCTTGTAGCAAGTTGTCTGGATAAAACTATATGTCCATCTGAAATCGCACGAACAGCATCAGCAATGGGCTCATCCATGTCACCACCTTCAACGAGGACAGTATAAATTCCCGTAATAGTCCCTGCACCTTTTTTCGTTCCTGCTCTCTCCATTAATTTTGGAAGTTTCGCAAATACGCTTGGAGTGTAGCCTTTTTGTCCTGGCGGCTCCCCGGTAGAAAGTGCTATTTCACGATTGGCCATGGCAAAGCGAGTGATAGAATCCATCATAAGGAGGACATCTTTTCCTTGATCACGAAAATATTCTGCAATGGTTGTAGCGGTGTAAGCGGCCTTGGTCCTGATCAGGGCGGAGGTATCTGAAGTTGCAACGATGACAACAGAGCGTTTCAAGCCTTCTACACCGAGATCTGATTCAATAAATTCTAAAACCTCACGTCCTCGCTCACCAATAAGAGCAATAACGTTAATATCAGCATTGGTATTTCTGGCGATCATTCCCATCAAAACAGATTTTCCAACACCAGATCCTGCCATAATCGCCATACGTTGACCCTTACCGGCCGTAATAAAGCAATTAATGGATTTAATTCCAGTGTCTAAAGCCTCACGAATTGGCGGACGATCAAGTGGATTTAAGGGTATACCAAACATTGATCGCCTTTCATGAGGTCCAGCAACTGGTCCTTTATTATCTATTGGATTACCCTGAAAATCGATCACACGACCAAGCATGTTAGAGGAAATTTCGATTTCGGTAACAATGTCTTTTAAATGAATTTTTGTCTGCGAATTGATGCCTGAAATTTCATTATATGGCATCACCATACAATTTGATCCCTGAATGGCCACCACTTCGCCAAGACTTCTCTCGCCGTTTTCGGCTACAAATTCAACATTACTTCCGAGAACAGCACGAGGAACAGCGGCTTCATAAACCATCCCGCGAGAGGCAATAATTTTGCCGATTTTTTCGTAAGGTATTCTATTTTCAATGTGACGGATTATTTGGTTCAACTTGAGATCATCAGATGGATGGTAATCACTCATGTTTTAATACCTGCTCAAAAATTTTATCCATACTCTGAAAAACACCTTCAAGTGAGCCATCTATTAAACTATTTTCAGATTCAAGAATAATTCCTGGATACTGGATTTCAGGCACAACTTCTACCCTGACATTCGAAAGCGGGCCAAGACGAGCTTCAATATTTTGTATAATCTCAGGCATACTGCTGAAGTTTGCCTTGCCTACTTTTACTATAAGATTTTTACGTGCATTAAGTTCGAGAAGTAGTTTTTCTAAAAGATTTTCAAGATAAACCTTTTCGTTAATTTCTTTTAGCACAATCCATTTTGTAAATCTTTTTACAAATTCATAAATTTCAGTACGGTTTTTTTCAATCAGTCTGTCTTTTTGTCCATCAACCTTATTAATGACTTCAGCGAACTCATCAATTTTCAATTTTAATTCGGCTTCATGCAGTGCCAAGGCTTCAGCTTTACCTTCTTCCCTACCTTTATCTAGACCTTGATTGAAGGCCTCTTGATAAGCAGCATCCAGACGTTTCTGGACTTCCTGTTGTGTAGTAGACTCGTAATCAATTTTTTCCTGACGAGACAATCCGCGTGAATCACGAACAGCTGTATCAATTTTAAAATTATGCTTTTTCTCAAAAATTCTTTCATTTCTTAAAGTATCTTCAGTAACTTTTTCATTCTTGAAGACTTCACCATTCAATTCATTAAATCTAAATTCTTTGAATTCATCTTTTTGAACATCACGTACTCCCTTCAGATCAGAGAATTCAAATGATTTAACTTCAGAGTCACGGTACTTTTGCATAATCTATTCAACCTCTTAAACGAAAGCGTCGCCTTCGCCACCACGAGCAATAAATGCTTTACCTTTAGCTTCAAGATCTTTAAGTTTCATAACGATTTCCTGCTGAGCTTTTTCTACATCGGAAATTTTCGTTGGTCCCAAGGCATCAAGATCTTCCTTAAGAAGACTCGCTGCACGGTTTGACATATTTTTAAAGAGCTTCGCTTTTACGTCATCTGGAGCAGTTTTGAGAGCAGTGACAAGTTTTGTGTTATCCACATTCTTAAGAAGCTCTTGAATACCTCGATCATCTACGTAGATAATATCTTCGAAAACGAACATAAGTTTTCTGATCTCTTCAGCGAGTTCAGGATCTTTTTCTTCAACACGTGACATGATGTTCTTCTCAGTATTTTTATCCATGAGATTGAGCATGTCAGCGATTGGTTCAACACCACCAAGCTGTTTTGTATCAATTGATCCAAGGGTAGAAAGTTCAGTTTTTAGAACGTCATCCAATTGTGCGATTAGTTCTGGCGAAACAAAATCGAGATTAGCTACACGAAGAACAACTTCAGCCTGAAGTCCTTCAGGCAATTTACGAAGAACATCCACTTTTTTATCCACTGGTAAGTGAGCACAAATAAGTGCAATCGTCTGAGGATGCTCATTGATAAGGAAGTTCGCAAGAGTTCTAGTATCCACGAGTTCAAGAGACTCGAGTGTATTGTTGTTTCCAACATCCACAATCTGACCGAGAAGCTGTTTAGCGCGATCTTCACCTAAAGTACCAAGGATGAAGTCTCGGCCTTTATTCTCTGAGAATAAGAGATCGGCATCTTCATTTATGAAAGAATAAAATTCTCCCAGCACTTTCTTTACCATCCAAATTGGTGACTTTGAAATACTCGACATTGAATTAATCATGCGTTTAACGTCATTGTCTTTCATGTGTTTAAAAATTAACTTAGTTGTGGTTGGACCAAGTGCAGATAATAGAATTGCGGCTTTCTCCTGTCCGGACAGAAGCGCGTATTGCACTTCAGGATCTAAATTTTGTTCTTCGGCCACATATGCTCCTTGAATCTATATCAAAAAATTAAGCAATTTCTTTCTGGCCGTCTGTTATGTGAATCATATCATGAATCACCTGAGCGGCCTTACCTGGGTTAGCTTCAACCAGAGAAATAATCTTCTCCCGTAACATATTCCCCTCAATCTTCTCGGGATTTAACTTGTCCTCAATGGAAGGCAAGAGATCTTCAAGGCCAGGCAAGCGTTGATGCGCCTGAAGTTTCTCAAGTTCTTCAATTGTTTTTGGCAAAAAGTCTTCTATCGACTCAACTGAGTTCTCAGTAAGCCATTGAATGAATGGTCTTACAACCATGAAGAAGAATAATGAGATGATTGCACCAATCATCAGGTACTTTGTAATGTTCTTCATAAGCTCACGATTCTCACGTGCTCTCATTATGGCTTCCATTTCATTCAGATCTTCAGTGGCAAATTCCATGTTCTTAATAACGAGTTTGTCACCACGATTAACATTGATACCAAGTGAACTGGAAACAATTTGTTGAAAATTTTGAAGTTCTTCTTCTGACCACGCCTGATACTTAGTTATGTTAACGCCGTCATCGTTAACCATGGGATTCCCGTCTTTAGAGAGAACAGGAACTTTTTTACCATCTACCATCACTGCTACTGAGATATTTGAAATTTCTGCCGTTGGTTTTTTAGATTTCGTCACAATCGTTGGCACTGCCATATTTCTAGTGACTAAAGACTTATCGACATCGTTTCTTGTTTCAGGAATCCCTGGCTGTGGCGCTTCACCAGGTAAATTTGATCTTGCACCCGGAATACCCTGAGGAGAAGGACGAACTCCAACCATTTTCTGCTCATTTCGGACTTCAGAAACCATGGCAGAGTTCTCACCATCATAAGATGTTTGTGTTTCAACTTTTTCAGTAAAATCCATCTTAAGTGATACTTTTGCTATAACCTTACCTTCACCAATTACACGTGAAAGAATTTCTTCCACTTTCTTTTCATATTGAGAATTCAATCTTGTTTCAAGAGCAATACGATTAGCTGTTTCGGTAGACATTTGATCGCCGTCATTTTCAGATAATTTTTTACCGCGAGAATCAATAACGACAACATTGTGCGATCTCATCCCATCAACAGCTGAACTCACAAGAGACTGTACACCTTTGATTTCATCATTCGTCATTGTTACGCCACGTTCAATATCTAAAACAACCGAACCACTAGGTGGCTTTCTTTCAGAAACAAATGGTGATGATTCTGGAATTGATAAGTGAATACGAGCGCGGGTAACGCCCTTAATGTGCATAATCGTTTTTACTAACTCTCCTTCGAGAGCTCTTTGCTTGTTAATTTTTTGTACAAATGAAGTTGTTCCGAAAGATTGTTTATCAAAAACTTCGTATCCCACCGTACCGGTGAAGTTAACACCTTTTTTAGCAATTTCTAAACGCCAGATCTCAACCATATCTTCAGATACGAGAATAGTTTTACCGTCATCTTTAACTTGATATGAAATTTTACCTTCTTCAAGCATTCTTGAAATAACTGCGGCATCATCCTTAGTTAAGTCAGTATAGAGGACCTTGTAATTGGTTTTACCGGCCCAGATCAGGATGGCGCCCATAAGAGCTATCACGACGAACGAAATACCAATCAGTCCTATTCTTCTGGTCATGTCTAATGACTTAAAGAAGTCCGTGAAGTTCTGTGTGATCTGCGTAAAGAATTTATCCAACTGAATCCTCCTGATTCATATAACAAATTGAGCTTATATCTGCATTTTCATGATTTCACGGTATGCATCGATTACTTTCGTGCGTACCTGGTTCATCGTTCTGAAAGCGATATCCGCTTTCTCGACCGCAAGCAATGTTTCATGCAGATTCTGACTCTCACCACTTGCCAATTTTTCCATGGCAATGTTCGCGTCCCCTTGTAATGCATTCACCTTGCCAATTGAATCTTTTAAGAAATCCCCAAAAGATTTAGCATCACCAGTCTCACCAACTGATGGAGCACCTTCAATATTAAAATTTCCACCAAAGTCATTATCGACCGCACGGCTCCAGCCCTTGGCATCTGCATTCCCAAGAGTTTTCTGAAAGCTAGTAATGTCTTTAATCGACATGGTTCAATCCTTGTTAAAATATCTTAGTTACCACGGCCAATTTCTAAAGTCTTAGTTGCCATTTGTTTTGTCGTGTTGATTGCCGTTACGTTTGATTCATAAGCTCGTTGAGCTTCAATCATGTTTGCCATTTCCACCATTGGATTTATATCTGGCATAGCTACATATCCTTCAGCATTGGCATCAGGATGGCTTGGATCATGCTTAAAAATCACTTTATCAGAATGTACAACTTCAGTAGCATGAACGGTCTGAGCATTTTCAGCTAATTCACCTTCCAAAATTTCTGAAAATGAATCACGCTCAGGCTCAGAACCAAATACCACTTCTTTTCTTCGATAAGGTCCACCCTCAGCTGTTCTAGTTGTCTGAGCATTTGCAATGTTAGAAGAATGGGCTTCCATTCTCTTTCTCTGCGCTGCCAGACCACTTGAACTAATTCTAAGACTTGAGAGTAAATCCATCTCTTACCTCTGTTATTTCTCTTGATTAATGGCGTATTTCATAATACCCATCTTTTTATTGATCAGCTGAACCAGGGCATCATACATCAATTTATTCTCTGCCATCTGGGCCATTTCAGCTTCAACATCTACCGTGTTTCCATTTTCACTCACGACTCCATTTGGATTATCATAAATTTCCGGTTCTAAATTATTAAAGCCACCATTACCAACATTGTGATGACGCCCATCAGTCACATTCATGCCCATATTACCGTCAACATCCAGTGCTCGAGCTAGCGCCTCTTCAAAGTCCATTTTTTTGGCTTTGAATCCTGGCGTATTAGCATTGGCGACGTTGGAGGAGATCAACTCCTGGCGCATCTCCCGAAAGTTCAGCGCGGTCGTAAGTGCTTTTAGTGTCTTGTCATTCACATCCATGTGATTGCCTTAAACAATTAAAAAACTATTTATCTTAAATTAATAAAGTAAGTTGCGCCTTCGCCTCTATACTCATTGATCTTATTTCTGAGTGTACGAATAGAAACACCAAGAATTTTTGCAGCTTGTGTTCTGTTTTCAGAAGTAAATACTAATGCTTTCTTGATCAACAGCTTTTCAGCTTCTTTCAAGGACATCAGTTTGAATCCATCCTCATCAATTTCAGATGATTTGAATTCAACTTTACGCTCACCATTTTCAATGGCAGCAAGATCAAGAGTTCTCCCTTCCATATTTGTAAGAGTCTTACGGATGAAAGAACGAAGTTCGATTAGATTTTGGTTCCAGTTGTAATCAGAAAGTTTGCGAGCAGCTTCTTCGCAAAGTGAAAGTTCGCCAGAAGAATTTTCTGAGGCATACTCATTAATGAAATGACGAGCAATCAATTCCACGTCTGTTCCTCTTTCACGAAGAGAGATCATATCGATCTGCGCTCCGCTAAAATAAGTATAAAGAGCACGAGAGAACTTACCTGCACCAACCAACTTTGAAAGATTCTTAGAAGAAGTAGCAAGTACGCGGACATCTAATTCATAATCAGGCAGCTCTTGAAGGATAGTATAGAGGCGTTTCTGAAAAACTTCATCCAGTGCGTCAACATTGGAAAATATTACCGTACCACCATTGGCAACTTCTAAAACGCCACGGTTGAAACGACCAGTTTCATCATCACGAAAACCCAGGACGATCTTCTCAACAGTTTGTGTATCAAGGCTACAATCTACGATTTCAAGCTTGGCATTTTTGCGAGCTGAATTCTGATGAATGTAAGCTCCAATAGCTTTTTTCCCTGATCCAGTTTCTCCTAAAATTAAGATAGGAGTCTTGGTAACAGCTACATTACGAGCCATTTCAAGAGTGGTGTTGAATTTAGGGTGATTACCTACGAGTACTAAACCTTGAGTTAACATTAGACCTCCTGTCCGTTGTTATTGGGTTCGTGGATTATAATTTCTTTTCTAGCAATTGCATTGTCGCTAATTCACTTCTACACATTTCCTTAATATGAAGAGGAACATTTTCATCTTTTGTTAAAAGACTAAGAACTTCTTTGCCTTCTCTTGTGCGCGAGTTCTTTATTAATGATAACCCGTAAAGGTATCCAATTCGCGCAGTGTAAGGAGATTTTTGAAATTTTTCTCTAAACTTTCCTGTCATCATCTCGAGCTCCTTCCATTCTGGATTTGCCTCTCCAGCGAATGACTCGATGAGGAGGTAGTTGACTCGCTCAGAAACATTCAAGATCGGTGCCGACTTTGAATTATTAATGTCAGAACTTAAAGCACGCACTACTGTCTTAAAGCGATCCTGGTCTTTCAACTGATACAAGGAATCCACATAACCCATTAATAGGTCAGCTGTTTGTCTCGGTGTTAATTGATTATTTTTGTTCTGATTAATCAGTACTTTTTCAAATTCCAACACCGCTTCGGAGTAGTTTTTCTGATTAAAATGGATCAGACCCCTGTAAAATGGATAATTTAATGAGTCCCTAAGTGACACTGGATATGTGGCCAGTTTGTCGCTGGCACCTTGCCAGTCCTTATCTGCCACCATTCTGATCATCTCTAATTCTTCCACTGACTCAGATAGATTTATAGATTTAACTCGCTCAACCCAAATTGGAAAGAGTCTCTTCTCTTCACCTTGTACAGCTTTGAAATTCTCCAATGCACGGTCATAACTCTTATATAATCCAAGCTTAATAAAAGAATCACAAACAACAAAATTGATATAAAGGTCTTTAGCCACTTTAGCTTCATACTTACTATTATAAACTTCCCAAACCTTGACGACCTTGGTGTAGTCTTCTTTAAAGTAAGAATCTTTAATAATTCCAAATATGATTTCTGCTCCATCGGCTTCAAATACTTTTCTATCACCTGGTTTAATTGAATCAAGAGGAATCGAGGTAAGGTACGCCAAAGCCTTTTCATATTCTTTATTGGCAATAAAAATTCTCAAACGAACAAGCCAAAGGAGTTTGCGAAGATCTGCACTCATGGCTTTAGTTTCATCAGGAGATTGTTCAAGAAAAATTTCAGTTTCTCTATCAGACTCATTCACATTAATCTTGCGACCAACTCTTAAAGCTACATATCGAAGCTTAGCTTCAAAGCGCGCAGCTGCATCGGTAGAACGATCAATGGCATTTTTGTAAAGTATGAGGTTTTCATCAACATTTCGATCCAAAAGCTCATAACTCAGGGCGAGTCTGAGGCGAGCAAAAGGTGCCTGCAGAAGATAAGAATAAGTAGCAAGAAATTCATCGAAAATTTTAGCAGCTGAAACATAATCAGCACGACGAAAATAACTCTCAGCTACATTGTATAAAATGGCTGGATGAATGGGCTTGACCAGCGACTTTGCAACTGAGTTATAACGCTTGATAATCTCTTTGGTCTCATCTCTAGATAGTAGAGCAAAGGTGGTGTAAGCAATTCCCATTTGAGAGGGAAGAATGCTCGCCAATTTTTTATCGGATAAAAATTCTTCAATTTTTTCAACTTGCTTTAATTCGGCCAGTGCATGAAGGATCGTTAGTGCGGATTGGATCACCATGGTTTGATCGAATTCGCCTCTGGCCTCTACAAAAAGTTGTTTTGCGAGTTCCAGCGTCCTGACATGATCCTTCATATCTACACTGTACTGAATGAGATAACGTAGAATGGCCGATTTCAATTCGTAATCATCAGTCATTTCTTTGATATTAGAAATAATTACCATCGCAGACTGCGTGATTCCACGGTTTGGCTTGGCAATATTCACTTTTAACAAGGCGTTGGCCCTAAGAAACTCGTTTGTTACAGCATTTTTGTCACGACCATATTTCTTCTCATAAAACGTAATTGATTTATTCATCAAGCCCCATTTCTCTTCACGATAAAAATTAATCGTGAGTTGCATGTGGGCTTCTTTAGGATCATCTAAATTGTCGCGGTCTTTAATTTGATAAAGAGAATCAGGAATTTTAGAAGCAAGATTAATATCTTTTTCAATTTGAGGAATCATTGGGCGATAGTCCCAAATGAAACTTGCACCATATCTGAAGTCTTTATAACCAGGGTTTGGCATCTTTTCATCAATTAAGTCTTGGTCAACCTCTAGAATAGGTAGAATGCCTCCCTTACGAGGAGCCAGGGGATTCTTAGCCTTTGCCTTAGTGGCAATAGCTTTCTTCAGCTCCATTATGGGCTCTTGAGCCATAGGTAAAGGCAGTGGCTTTTGATAAACTGCATTTTTTTCAGAAATTAAATCTGTATTGATCCAAAAATCGAGAATGTATTTTTTGTCAGCATCACGATAAAAAGAAAATAACTCCACTGAAGGATTTTTTAATTTAACAGTAATAGTGGCGGCAATCGCCGGAAAATTTGCTTTAGAAAAGGAGATACTCTCCATAAACTGACTATTAGTTTCAACCTTAGTCAATTCTAGTGTCAAGCGTTCAAACAATTCTAAATTGACAGTTTCAATAAACAACGTACTTTCTTTTTTATTTATAAAGAATTGATCTTTGGGAACCAGAAGATTCCAGCGGATGTGTGTTTTGAATGTTTCTTGATTAAAGATATCAGCTAATACAGAAGCTGCGCTAAACGCGCTGGCAGCAAAGAGTGTCATAAAAAGCAAAAACATTTTTTTCATTCTGGAAGACTTCCTGTCTTTCATCAATCGAGGTGACCACATCTTATGGTCATTTTTACCTACCTCTTTTTCAGTGTAACTCAGTTTTTAAAATCCAAAAGACATATTTTTCCCATAGGCAAAAAATTCTGTCGAGTAATTGACAGAAAATTTGGCACTAGAACGATTACAGTAACTTAATAAAAATTATTATTAACCGCTAAAATCGGTATAGTTATGAAGCTGTTTTTGCAAGGGGCCAGTGTGACCCCTTTCCACGAAAATATTATTCTACAATGAGAAAGATTTCATAGGCTGCAGTCTTTTTAATTTCAAATCCATTATCGTAACTAAATTTTCTCCAACGACCTTCAAACTTACAATTAGGAGTCATCTTGATTGTTGTATGACGGAAGATTGAGCGACCAGTTGTTTTCAATTCAGCACAAGTTGTAATTTTACCTTCAAAATCAATATTGATTGAATTTGTCTGAGCATCGAATGAAAGACCTGGGATTTTAATCTGTTCAACTTCAGAAATTCCACCTTCTGGATCATTCGATGTAACAGTTACTTCAATCCAAGCGCGGCCCATTGAAGGATTTACAGCAAAAGATGGCGTTGCAGTTGAAGAACCATAAAGCACGTACTGACTGATTGATTTAACTTTGATTTCGCCAGCTTGAGAAGCTGCAGCAGCTACTACTAAAGCAAGAGCGATAAAAAACATTTTCATAATTTTCTCCTTTAATGAGATTTTAAGTTTTAGTTCACTTGTGTGAATGCCTTGTAGCGAACTCTAAAAAGATAAAAAAGGGGGGGGAAGGAGAATTAACAGAATCGTGATCGTGGCCTGACATTCTTGACATTGCCTTAACAAAAGGCAAAAAAAGCCACCCTAAGGTGGCTATTATTTATAGTTCTAAATTCTTTTTCTTCATCTTCTCGATCAAGGTTGTCCTATTCAAGGTCAACAACTTCGAGGCTTGATTCTTATTGCCTCGAGTGCGATTCATCGCCTGAAGGATCAAAGAGTCCTCAATATCAGAGAGGATTTGCTTCAAATCTACACCTAAATCCGGCAGCTCAAACAATGTTTTATAAGTTTGAGTAGCAAGTGGATTTGACCTGAAAATCTTCGCAGGTAGATCCTCAGGGAGGATTTCATTTCCTCCACGAAGAATTACTAAGCGCTCAATTACGTTTTCAAGCTCACGCACGTTTCCAGGCCAGTCATAACCAAGCAGCAAGTCCATGGTTAGAGATGCGAAGCTGATTTCATTTGATCTATCGGCCGAAACAAATCTATCCAGGAAGTGAGAAATCAAAAGAGGAATATCTTCACGACGCTCTTTCAGTGCTGGCATTCTTATAGGAATGACGTTCAAACGGTAAAATAAATCTTCGCGAAACTTACCTTCATTCACAGCTTTTTCTAAATCCCTATGAGTGGCAGCAATCACGCGCACGTCAATTGGTAAATTCTCGGTTGAGCCCACAGGCTCAATCTGGCGCTCTTGAAGAACACGCAGTAACTTTACCTGAAGTAGTGCTGGCATATCGCCAATTTCATCTAAAAAGATTGATCCACCCTGAGCTAACTCAAAACGACCTTTGCGATTAGAAATGGCCCCAGTAAAAGAACCTTTTACGTGACCAAAGAGTTCAGTCTCAAGAAGCTCACCCGGTATAGCACCGCAGTTAACTGAAATACGGTTTTTCTGATGACGATTAGATAATTTATGAATCGCAGAAGCCACCAGCTCCTTACCTGTTCCAGAAGGTCCCATGATAAGAATCGTTGAATCAGTCTTGGCAACCTTAATAATTCTCTCGAAAACATCTTTCATTATTCGCGAGCGACCAATCATGCCTTCAAAAGTATCTTCAACAGTTGGACGATCAATCTTAAGCTTAGATGGCATACGACGAGGACCATCAGCAAAAATATTCACACCTTCGTTCATGATATCAACAGGAAGATTAGTAGAAAGTTTTGTCTGAAGTGCTTGAATTACAAGCATCTTTAAATTTTCAAGTTCGAAAGGCTTAGTTAAATAATGAAAACATCCTTTTTTAGTAGCAGCAATGGCAGTTTCAATGCTGGCAAATCCAGTCATAACAATAGAAACAAACTCAAAGCCCTTTTCTTTCAAAATGTCGATTAACAAAAGCCCGTCTGAGCCATTCTCAAGACTAATATCTGAGACCAAACAGAAAGGATTTTCACGTGGGTGATTCTTAGCGAATTCCAACAAGCAGTCTTCTGCACTTGAAAACAGAAGTACTTTCAACTTAAGGCTGTGTTCGAGATACTTTTTCAAACTCATGCCAAGAAGTGTGTCATCCTCAACAATGACGATTGGAGGAAAGTTATTTGCAGCTTGTGCTCCATCAAATGATTGATGAAGAAAATTTATGTCATCCATTGTTTCCTCCAGGAAATCCAAATTTACTAGAACCCGAGTCCTAGTGTCAATTTTTGAACTGTAATGAATCTTTTTAATTTCAAGAAGTTAATGTAGGAGGTGTCAAATGTAAGACTTTATAATCCGTCGATTCGATAATTGTCGCGATGCAGCTTTTTTAGAAATGACACTGATCTTTCTGGACCTCCGGCCCAGACGTAAAAACTGATGGACATAAAGCCGATTAAAGCAATCATTAGGCTGAATGAGGCGCTTTTCTTCTTCTTCTTTAACCAAAACATGTAGGCAAACTCACAACCCAAGACAAGCAAAGGAACTGCCCAAAAAGGTGTGTGGCGAGCTAGGAAGTAAACTTCGTTCATATGAACCATTCTAAATGATATTTTAAAATTCTAAAGGCTAAAAAAAAGGCCCTCTCATCATGAGGGCCTTTTGAATTAAAATTGTCTCAAAGATCTTAGAAAAAGCCTTTAAGTGCAGAAACCATATCCGTCTTTTCCCAGGTAAACCCTTTAGCAGACGTACGACCGAAGTGACCATAAGCAGCTGTCTCAGAGTAGATTGGGCGAAGAAGATCTAAACGCTGAATGATTGCTTTAGGACGCATATCAAACAGTTCGTTAATGGCAGCAGTTAGTTTGGCCTCATCAACTTTTGCCGTACCGAAAGTATCGATTAAAAGTGACATTGGCTTAGCTACACCAATTGCGTAAGCAACCTGAACTAACGCTTTATCAGCGAGTCCTGCAGCCACTACGTTCTTAGCAATGTGACGAGAAGCGTAGGCAGCTGAACGATCTACTTTAGAAGGATCTTTTCCAGAGAATGCACCACCACCGTGTGCACCATGACCACCATAAGTGTCTACGATAATTTTGCGACCTGTAAGACCGCAATCGCCCATTGGTCCACCGATAACAAAGCGGCCAGTTGGATTAATGAAATATTTAGTGTTTTTGTCGATGTACTTTGGATCAACAACTTTCTTGATCACTTCTTCCATGATCGCTTCTTCAATTTGCTTTTGAGTCATCTCTTCAGCGTGTTGAGTAGAAACAACGATAGCATCAATACGAGCAAGTTTTCCGTCAATGTATTGAGCAGTCACTTGTGTCTTACCATCAGCTCGAAGGAGTGGAAGTTTTCCGCTGTGACGAACATCGGCCAATTGCTTGGCCAGTTTATGAGACAGATCAATGGTCATTGGCATGAAGTGTTCAGTTTCGTTTACTGCGTAACCAAACATTAAACCCTGGTCACCAGCACCTTGGTCCAAGAATTTTCCTTCGCCTTCATTTACACCAACTGCGATATCCTGAGACTGCTTACCAACTGCTATTGTTACGCCGCAAGTATTAGCATCAAAGCCTTTATCTGAATGGTCGTAACCAATTTTTTTAATCGTTTTGCGTACCGTTTCGTTGATATCAACGTTTGCGCCAGTTGTGATTTCTCCTGCTACAACCACTAGGCCAGTTGTGATCAAAGTTTCACAAGCTACACGAGATTTAGGGTCTTGAGCAAGCATCGCATCAAGCACAGCATCAGAGATTTGGTCAGCGATTTTATCCGGGTGACCTTCAGTAACTGACTCAGAGGTGAACATATAATCTTTCAACATAGCATGCTCCTTAGAAGGCATTGAGAACTAAACAAATAATAATCTAGAGGCGGTTTTATACCTTGAGAAAAACATTTTATCAAAAACATTTTGGGGATTATTTTGAGGCTAAATTGATTCTATTTTCCGACTTTGGTGAAGTAGCGAAAGTAGTGCGGATTTCGATGATTGAAGAAGAGCTTGAGACCGTTTTTCTCAGTTAGAACGAAGTTTTGACCTTCTATTTCTAATACTTGAAAGTGTTCGGAGGCATGATTCTGGAAAGAATAGAGATATGTATAATCACCTGCCTGAAATGCCTTTAATAATTTTTCCTGTCCCTCTGACAAGAGTCCTGCTCTTTCCGGATAAGGCACGTAGTCCTCCCAAATACTATCCATGTGGATTCGGCCGATCATACTGGACCGAGAAAAATAGCGAGTCGCCATGAGTGGTCTATCCCCTTCTTTCAGAACCTGAAGGGCAATTTCCACATTTTTAGTACGCAATTTTTTTGCCGGGCTTGCCATGTCTGGGCAGAAGATTTTGGCCACACCGTTCATGTAATAATAAGTGAAAGAGAACTCACCTTGCTTGAATAAAGTATTAAGCCATTTTTCATTTTTGATGTGGGAATCACTAGTGACTTTTTTAAGATAGGGATAGATAAATTCATTTTTTCCGATGGCAAGGTATTTGGGTTTATCTAAACGATTCACTACCACTCGTGCCACGTCCATACGCTCCAGAGCATCATCGCCGTCCACAGCGCCTACTTCATTTAAAAGAATGGTTTCGAGAACAAAGATCGAGCGTGTGAGTTCCGGTTGATTAAGCCAGTACTGATAAACTTCAGCTTGCTTTGTATAGACGAATTCTTTGAGGCGCTCCGTGGCCTGATTGTGTTCTTTCACCAGAGCTTTATTGTGTTGCTTGTTTTCTGGAAGAGTGAGGGATTTATAGAAACTAAAAGTTCGATTGGTGCGCTCTTCCCACTCCATTAGACGCTCAAGCATTTTCTTTTTTGGGCGCTCGAGCTCTTTGTCAATTTTACTCAAAACAAATTCCAGATCATAACGAGCATCTTCAGTGAGGTAGAAGTCATGTTGCTTCAGTTCAAAGTGAAGTGTATCGATAGTGGTTCTGAGATAAATATCTGAGCCGGTGTGATCCTGATTATAAGCGCCGTCTTCCAATAGTTTTCGGTAAAGAAAGGAATAGTTCGCAATCTTAACGGACTCGTCATCTTCTTTTTCACGATACTCATCAAAAACCTTCCGGTTTTTTAGATGATCAACGGGATAATGATAGTTTGAAAGAAAAGACACTTTTTTAATGAGATTTTTATAACTCTGGTGAAGCTTTTCCTGAAGTTTGAGGGACTCTTTGCGAGATTTAATTTTTTCCGATTCATCAGTGGATAGTTCGCTCTTTTTAAGAACCAGGAGTCGGGCGAGAATAGCTCTGACTTCTTTAGTAGTAGAAGGCTTGGGCATTCCTGTCTTATTAACTTTTTCGAGTTGCGTTTTAATCCAGACAACTTTCTTTTCAAATTCCGGAAGAAGAACTGAAATAGAATTTACATCCACATCATCATTTAGTTCGGGAATCCAGTATCCCTGACCTCGATAGGCCTTGAGGTTTTCTTCAAAGATTGATTCAGCTTTAGGCACACAAATTTGTTTTCTGAATTTCGCAAAAGATTCCATGTAGCTTGAGACGTGTTTAGAGATTTCACCTTCCCACTTAACCGAAGGTGAAGCACATGAAGAAAGGGAAAAGATCATCGCCAAAAAGAAAACGACCTTAGGCTTTAAGTTCTGAAACAAAATTCGACTCCCATAAACCAAGACATGTTCGGTTGCTTAAAACAAGTAAAACAGCATCTGGTTCTGCAAAGGCATCAATAGTATTTCGAAGATCATTTAGATTATTTACGCAAACGGAATTTCTTCCTTTACTCGCAATTTCTTTGGCCAGTTTTTCACCATCAAGATCAGTGCCAGTCAAAGCTGTTGTTGCAATATCTGCTTTAGCGATAATCACTTTTTCAGAAGCAGCAAGAGAATCTCTAAATTCATTTTGAAAAATTGAACTGCGAGCTGTAGCTGATATTGGTTCAAAAATTGTAATAATTTTTTTATTTTTAAATTGAGCGCGAATAGCGTCCATTGTTACAGTGATTGCTCGTGGATGGTGTGCAAAGTCATCGATAACAATCATGCCTTTATATTTTCCGCGAACTTCCTGACGACGCTTTACCATTCCAATATTGGATGCGGCATTTTGAATTTCCTCAATTTTAAATCCCTCTGAAAGCAGAAAAACCAAACAACTGGTCAAGTTAAGAACGTTATGCAGACCGATAATAGACGATTTGAAAGGAATAGATTCACTATTCCACTTGAGAGAAAAAGTTGATCCATTCTCAAAAGTCTGCACGTTATGCGGACCAATTTCAGACTTATCACCATAAAGGAACCATTTCTGGTTGGGATTTTTTCCGTAATAATCTTTATAGAGTTTCATTGAAGACACATATTCTTGATTAAAAATTAAAGTCTTCATTTTAGGGATCACATCCCTGAACTCGTCCTCTATTTTTTCGACTGAGGCGAAGATATCAGCATGATCAAACTCCAGTGAAGTGAGAATTAGATGTTTCATTTCATATAAACGAAATTTAGAAATTTTATGAAAGTAAGCTGAATCATATTCATCTGATTCGATAGCAAAATATTTATCACCTAACTCAGAAGGATTTCTGCCTTCGATAATTCCACCAATTAAATTACCTGGATTCTGATTTAATTTTTCTAAAAGCTGAGTCATGAAAAAAGTAGTTGTTGTTTTTCCGTGTGTACCGGCGATTCCCACAACATTTTTGTCTTTTAAGACAAGTGAACCTAGAGCAGAAGGAAATGAAGTAAATGGCACACCCGTTTTTTCAATCATACGGGCGGCTTCAGCTTTTCCAGAAACTGAATTTCCAACGACTATCAAATCGTATTGTTTTAAAAACTCAGGAGTCACCTGATCGAGTTTAAAAAGTGGAATATCGGTACTTTCTAAGAACGTACTCATGGGAGGATAAAAAGCAGAATCAGCCCCCTCCACTTGAAAGCCAGCTTGCTTAACCAAAACTGCAGCAGGGCCCATTCCGGCGCCACAGATGCGATAGAAGAACACTTTCTTTATTTGAGAGCGACGAGCAATCAGATCGTCTTGGGAAATGAGGTTCGTGAGGTCCATGAAAATCCTTTTTCAGTAGAACCTCAATTGTAGCAGACAGAAAAAAGAGTTGCGATTATTTCTGAAGGGTTAAAATACTTGAGTTTCTAACTTGGCAATAGCCAGTTATCTTTGTGGTTATTAGTTGGGCTTCATTACCCGGCCAAACATTAGTTTGCCAATTCCAGACATTGCCGGAACCAGGACAATCTGCAAAATCGGGAATGATTTTTTTTAGTTCCTTTTCGGCTAGAATAGTTCTGGAAGCATGTTCCACCCATCCTGGATTCATTCGTTTGGCAGTGTATTCTCTTAAAAACAAATCAAAACTGGTCCAATATTTAGTTCCCGCCGGAATTTGGCGGTTCTTAATCACATGGATATAAATAGCAAGAATTCGATTGGGATAGAGAAGTTGAATTTCCCCGTAAGCCTCAGGGTCTTCACCAACATCATCACCAATCAGTATAAAATCATCTGGATTTTTTTCCATCAAAACTTTTATCGCCCTCACCTTGTATTCAAATTTTGTTTCTCTAGACTGAACATTCTTCAAAATAAGTGAAGTGTAATCGATGTGACGCTTCTTTAAAGTCGCCTCAATTTTTGCACGCAAAATAATAGGTGAAGCTGAAAGCACATGCATTTCATTTGCGTAATTTTTTGTACCCATAAAGAATTCAGTCACGCCAGTGAAGACCTCACTTCTAAAGGCTGCATTAATGGTGCCGTCAACTTCATCATCTGAATTAGTAATTTTAATGGTGTCATCCAGGTCACTAATAATTGAAACTGAAGAATAAACATGGAATGAGATTATGAGACTTAACAAGATAGAGAGATTTTTCATGTTCAAATTAAATCTTATTCTATCTACATCTTCCAGACAATTTCACCTATGGCGCGTCTCAAGTCATTAAGTCCTTGTTTCTCGTACCAATGATACTTCGTGGCATTGGATAAAATAACGTGTCCGACATTTTTATCGGGGTCAATCCAAATTGAAGTGCCGGTAAAACCTAAGTGACCAAAAGTAAATGGTCCACACCCGGTCCCCGCCAAAGTCGACTCAGGATTTTCCACGCGGTCCCAACCAAAGGCAAATCGGTAATTATGTTTCTTCAAATCAGCTTTAACTTTTTCAATGAATGATGTTTTATTTTGGTAATTTAATAATGTTTGGCAAAGACCATCAATTGTTGAAAATAATCCTGCATGCGAACAAAAATCTCTGATCACCCAAGCATTAGGATCATGAACTGCACCAAAGTTTGGGAGTTGGTTTTTGAAACCATACTGAGGTTTCGGTAACCATGGTGCTAAATCCAGCCAATACTTAGTTTCCTTGTCCCAAACTTCTTGGCACAGTTCTTTTTCTTTAATGCCTTTTTTTTCCAACTCTAGCATTACACGTAATGCTGAAAAATCAGAATAAAGTGTTTCAGACTCTTTTATAGGATAGGAAAGAATTTGTTCCTTCCATCCTTTATCTGGCAGAAGTCCCCATGCCGGTAATCCACCCCGATGATTTAGACATAGTAGGGTTTGAGCATCAAAGGCGTTGGATTTTAAAAAATAGGATAATGAATTAGTGAGAGGTTTTGTTAAAGAAGCTAGATCAAAATATAAAGTTGGCTCAGTTTTAAATTTTAACTCATTTTCAAATGTATTGGCTTCAATGACTTGAAATTCATTTTTATTAAAATTTATGATTCCAACTCCCAAGGCATCAAATGATTCAAGAGGCATGAGAGTTTTAACGATGTGAATAATTTCTTTCATTAGAATAGCTTAAGTTAACTACTTGTAAAACTCAAGAATCTATTCAGTTTTCAAGAAGTGGGAAAATTCGTAAATCACTTTTAATTATTCTGGAGAGAAAGATGAAATTACTTTTTTTAGCGTTCGTTTTTTTGATTATTACTATCAGTGCAAAGGCACAAGTAATAAGAGGATGTGTGAAATACTTTAGCACTCCGGACCAACGCCTTCTTAAAAATGTAGAAGAAGAAATAGTCAGGTAAGGAGTAATCCCTACCTGGTTATTTTTAAATTAATTTTTTAAAGCGGCTTGAGCAGCTGCTAATCGGGCGATTGGCACACGAAAAGGTGAACAACTCACATAGTCTAATCCAATCTGATGACAGAATTCAACAGAAGCCGGTTCACCACCGTGTTCGCCACAAATTCCTAAATGGATGTGACTATTAGTTTTCTTCCCTTCTGCAATAGCATGTTTCATTAAAAAACCCACTCCGTGAGTATCAATGGAAACAAATGGATCTTTTGGATAAATACCGCGGGAAGTATAACTTGGTAAAAACTTACCAGCATCATCACGTGATAATCCAAAAGTAGTTTGAGTTAGATCATTGGTTCCGAAGGAGAAGAATTCAGCCTCCGTGGCAATCTCTGCGGCCATAATACAGGCACGTGGGAGTTCGAGCATGGTTCCCATTTTATATTTAATCATGTGATTTTTTTCTTTAAAGACTCTTTCAATTTCAGCTTTGCATTCAGCCTGGATAGTTGAATACTCACGAAGTTCACTGGTAAGTGGAATCATGATTTCAGGCAGAACTTTGATATTCTTTTTATCACAATCAATAGCCGCTTCAATAATGGCACGCACCTGCATGAGATAAATCTCAGGATAAGTAATGGCCAGACGACAACCACGGTGACCTAGCATTGGGTTAAACTCATGAAGAGCATCGTTGCGCTCTTTAATTGCCTGAACCGATAGATTTAAAACATCTGCCAATTCTTGCTGATCTTTTTGATTATGTGGCAAGAACTCGTGCAAAGGTGGATCTAGCAAACGAATATTCACTGGTAGATTATTCATCTCCTTAAAAATTCCGGTAAAGTCATCACGCTGAAAAGGGAGAAGTTTATCCAGAGCTTTTTTACGATCTTTTTCATTTTCCGCAAAAATCATTTCTCGAACGGCCAGAATTCTTTCTGGTGCAAAGAACATATGCTCTGTACGACATAGACCAATTCCTTCGGCCCCAAATTCAATGGCGACTTTAGAATCTTCCGGAGTATCAGCATTAGTTCTAACTTTTAGTTTTCTTGTTTTATCGGCCCAAGTCATGAAAGTCGCAAAATCAGCGGTGATTTTTGCTTCAATCGTTGGAATAACACCTTCATAAACTTCGCCATTGGCCCCGTCGAAAGTAATGAAGTCGCCTTCTTTATAAATCTTACCTTTAACAGTAAGAGTTTTATTTTTTTCTGAAATCACGAGGGCGGTACAACCAGCGACACAAGGTTTACCCATTCCACGGGCCACAACAGCTGCATGAGAAGTCATTCCTCCACGTGCGGTTAAAATCCCTGTAGCAGCGGCCATGCCACCAATATCTTCCGGGGAAGTTTCTGCACGTACCAGTACTACTGTCTTTCCCTCTTTTGCCCAGACTTCAGCTTCATGAGAAGTGAAGACAATCTGACCAGCAGCAGCTCCGGGTGAAGCTGGAAGTCCTGTCGCAATCACATTTTTCTTGGCCTTAGGATCAAGTCTTGGGTGAAGAAGTTGGTTTAAATCTTCTGGATTGATCCGAAGAATGGCTTCTTGTTCGGTAATCATTCCTTCGGCCACTAAATCCACTACAACTTTCAGAGCAGCATTTACTGTTCGTTTTGCATTACGTGTTTGAAGTATATAAAGTTTATTATTTTCAATGGTAAACTCGATATCCTGCATATCTTTGTAATGCTTCTCAAGCGTGTTGTAATCAGTGACAAGATCCGCGTATGCCTGAGGCATTACTTCCTGCAAAGTTTTCTGATGTTTGTTTGATTCCATTTTAGAGGCATCATTAATCGGCTGAGGAGTCCTGATTCCTGCAACAACATCTTCACCTTGAGCATTGACTAAAAATTCTCCGAAGAACTTTTTCTCACCCGTAGATGGGTCACGTGTAAAGCATACGCCAGTGGCACATGTGTCACCCATGTTTCCAAAAACCATGGACTGAATGTTAACTGCCGTTCCCCAATCATGAGGGATATTATTCATCTCACGATATTTCATGGCGCGGTTGTTGTACCAGGATCCAAAAACGGCAGCGACAGCTTTCCACAATTGCTCCATAGGATCTTGCGGGAAAACTATCCCATGATCTTCCAAGAGAACTTGCTTATAAACTTTTACCAATTCTTCTAAATCACTGGCGGTAAGTTGAGTATCTTCATGAACACCACGAGCTTCCTTCAAATCTTCCATGTTCGATTCAAGGTGAGAAGTGTTTACGCTTAAAACCACATTAGAGTACATCTGAATAAAACGACGATATGAATCCCAGGCAAAACGAGGGTTACCTGTTTTTTTGGCAATACCAATAACCGTTTTATCATTAAGGCCCAAATTCAAAACAGTATCCATCATTCCTGGCATTGAAGCTCGAGCGCCAGAGCGAACTGAGAATAATAATGGATTTTCTATATCACCAAACTTTTTATCTGTGAGCTTCTCTACCCATGCAAGTGATTCAGTGATTTGATCCCTGATTTCTGGAGAAATATTTTTTCCCATTTTATAATAATCCAGACACGCTTGCGTAGTAACAGTGAAACCTGGAGGTACTGCCAACTTCAAGTTACACATCTCTGCGAGGTTTGCCCCCTTGCCGCCGAGAAGTCCCTTCAAGTCTTTGTTACCGTCAGTTAAGTCTGATGAAAACTTATATACCCATTTAGTCATGATATCCCCAATACTAGAGAGAAAATTTTTCTTTTAAATATGGCTTCACTTTATCCAGAGCTATTCTTTCCTGAACCATTGAATCTCGGTCACGAATAGTGACTGAATGGTCAGTGATCGAATCGAAATCAACCGTAATACAAGCAGGTGTACCAATTTCATCCTGACGACGGTAACGTTTACCAATTGAGCCGGCAGTATCGTATTCACATTTAAAATCTTTTTGAAGCTCGCGAAGAAGTCCGGTCGCTATGCCTTCGAGTTCCGGTTTTTTCATAAGCGGCATAACGGAAGCTTTGATTGGCGCCAGTGATGGCTTGAATCTCATCACAACACGCTCTTTTTCTGCATCACCTGGAAATTCAGTTCTATAGGCATCACTCATTATTGCCAGCATACAACGGTCACATCCAACCGAAGTTTCAAGAACATAAGGTATGTATTTTTTATTTCCATCCATTTGATCTACGTATTGAAGATTTTTCTTAGAAAATTCAGCATGCTGTTTCAAATCGAAATCTGTCCGAGAGTGAATCCCTTCCATTTCTCCCCAGCCGTGAGCAAATTGATATTCAATATCAAAAGCCGCATCAGCATAGTGAGCTAAGGCATCGTGTTTTTTGAATTGAAGCCTTTCTTTTCTCAAGCCGTTTTCAAGATGCCAGTTCCAGCGGATTTCTTTCCACTGCTCCATCGCTTGCATCTGTGTGCCTGGTTTAATGAAGTATTGCATTTCCATTTGTTCGAATTCACGAGTTCTAAAAATAAAGTTACCTGGAGTAATTTCATTACGGAAAGCTTTCCCGATCTGAGCAATACCAAAAGGGAGTTTTCTTCTCATGGTGGCTTGCACGTTCATGAAATTAACAAAAATTCCCTGAGCCGTTTCAGGACGAAGATAAACAACTGAAGCTGTCTCTTCAACCGGACCCATGTGAGTTGTGAACATTAAGTTAAAGTTTCTTGGTTCAGTAAAAGAATCTTTTGCCTTACAAGTTGGGCAAGGTGCCGTCAGATCAATATTGTCCGCGCGAAAGCGACCTTTACATGATTTACAGTCCACCATCGGATCAGTGAAGTTGTCCACGTGACCAGAAGCTTTCCAAACTGTTGGATGCATAAGTATCGCAGCATCAACACCATCAATATCATCACGAAAAGTCATGGCCTTCCACCATGAATTTTTAATGTTGTTTTTTAATTCAACACCCAGAGGACCCATGTCCCAACAAGACCCTAATCCGCCGTAAATTTCTGAACTTTGGAAAATAAAACCGCGACTCTTAGAATGGGCGACTAAATCGGCCATGGACTTCAGATTCTCTTCTGACACAATGCTCTCCTGGTGTAATTATAGACGTTCAAGTTTTATCATATTTGACGAAACTCTTCTAAGAAAAAAGCCCGAATTACCGATGAGTCAGACAGGAGCATGAATGACGCAAAAAAAATTATTCCTGATATTATTGATCAGTTTTCTTGGCCAAGCCTCTGCTCAAGAAGCCTGCGGACCTATTTCATCAACTGTCGTAAGCAATGCCTTGCGTCTGTCGAGTTTTATCTGTGAAAAGAAAACGACTGGTTCTTGTGAATATGAAGAATGTCTGGGAAAAATTTCGGGTTACTCAAAACCTGTTCTCATGATGCTTCCTCCTAGTATGACTTCAGTGCGCGTTCATTTTCATGGCCACAAGTTAAATGTTTTTCCAGAGTACGATAAAAATCTTAAATCCATGGTAAAAGCTTTTGGCCTGGAAGATGACATTTGCCAAAGCTCTGAAGCTGTTATTTTTCCAGAGAGCTCCGGAAAATGTGCAGACTATGATCTGGAATTAAAAGATGCAGC
Source organism: Bacteriovorax stolpii (assembly GCA_945860895.1). GTDB lineage: Bacteria > Bdellovibrionota > Bacteriovoracia > Bacteriovoracales > Bacteriovoracaceae > Peredibacter. Next base: position 27,443 of record CAMASK010000003.1, on the reverse strand, counting down.
TAATTTTAAAAGGTTTTTTGCTGGCATCAACAGTGCTACCGGAAATCATCTGAAAGAGATGCCTGTGCATGTTTCAGCACATTCCGGTGGTGGCAGAACAGTTGGAAGAATGCTCGAAGCTGGAGTGAAAGTTGATGAGGTCACTATATTTGATGGCATCTACAGTGAAGCCTTAAAAAATCAAATTAAGACTTGGTACAAAAGAGAAGATGGACAACTCAATCTTCATTCTATTAAGGGTCAAACTCCCGCTAATTATGTGGCGGTGATGGTTAAAGAATTAGATCTGAAATTGACTGAAACTAATCCTACGATTCAACAAATCCCTTATAAAAAATTAGTGGGTCCGAGAATCAGAGTTCTGAATCGTGAAAGCGGATCTGACACAGCTATTAAAGCTCACTATGACATCGTGTCGCAGACCTGGGGACCAAACTAAGATTTTTTGATTAAATTAGGCTCTCTGGGAAAGCTCAAATAATTTACGATACTCGCCATTTTTCTCAATCAAGAACTGATGAGTCCCCTCTTCAATTTTGATTCCATCTTTCATCACGACGATGCGACTGAAATCTTTCAGAGTAGATAAGCGGTGAGCAACTGCAATGACAGTTTTATGGCCAGCTACGCGGTCAAGTGCCGCTTGTACAATCTTTTCTGATTCGTTATCAAGAGCAGAGGTCGCTTCATCAAATAAAAGCACATCACGATCTTTTAGGAAGGCGCGGGCAATAGTTAAGCGCTGGCTTTGTCCACCCGACAATCTCACACCTCTATCACCAATAGGAGTTAAAATCCCTTCCGGTAAATCTTTAACATATTCCCAGGCGTATGAAATTTCTAATGCATGCTGGATTTCTTCGTCAGTGTGAGCATCACCAGTGGTGAGATTTTCTCGGATGGTGTCGTTAAAAAGGAAAATGTCCTGACTCACTAGTGCGAAAACTCTCCTCAGTGAAGACAAGGTGTAGTTATTCACATTCACGCCATCAATTAATAATTCACCCTCAGTGACTGGATATAAACGCAGAAGTAAACTGATGAGTGTAGATTTTCCTGATCCAGAAAGACCTACCAGACCAATCTTTTCACCCTTATTGATAACCAGATTAAGATTTTTTAAAACCATTCCTTCTCCATAGGAGAATGAAACATTTTTAAATTCAATGGTGTTATGAAAATCGGTAAGCTCTTTTTTATCAAATTCTTTTTCTTCTTCAATATCCAATAGACCGAAAATTCTCGTAGCCGCTGCCTGGGCCTGGTTAAGTTTGGCATTGGCCTTACTAAAACGTCTTACTGGGTCCATGAACATGGCAAGAGATGCCACAAAAGAAATAAATCCACCCGTAGTTAATTGGCCAGAGGAAATCCGGTAGTGAGCGAAAATTATCACTCCACCAAAAGCCACTGATCCGATTAATTCTACTAAAGGATGAGAATGTTCTTCTGCTGAATTACTTTTCGTTCTGTGATTAATAAAAAGTTCTTGAGTTTTTTCAAAACGATTTACTATGTAGTCACGTAAACCAAAAGCCTTAATAATTTTCTGACCGGCGAGAGCCTCACTCACAATATGAGTCATCTCAGCAGTATCTTTTTGAGCCATTCCTACATATCTACGAATACGCTTTCCAGTGTAATGAAAAGTACCCACAAAAAATGGAGCCGTAGCAAAAATGATTAAAGTCAACTGCCAATCGTGATAAAATGCCACCCCTAAAAGTGCCAAAGCCGTTACAGGTTCACGAACGACTTCCAAAGAATTTTTGAAAGCCTCTGAGAATACCATTGTGTCGTTCATGATGGTTGAGATCAAAGTCCCTTGCTTTTTCTGAGAATAAAAACTGGTAGGGAGATTCTGAAATTTTTTATAGATCTGACCACGAATGGAACGGGTAGATTTATCGACGATTTGTCTCAGGGTAAAGTAATGAAGATAGCGAAGAGGATAGTTAATAAATCCTAGCACAATCAGTAGTAGAGCCAGATTTCGGGCATCATCGGAGGATGAACCGGCCACAAACCCCTTATCAAAAATGTCTTTTACCAGAAAGGCTTCATAAGCCTTTATCCCTGCTAAAGGAAAAGAAAGAAGGGTTGCGAAAAGGGCCTTCTTCCAAAATGGACGAAGATATGGGAACATTAACTTGAGAACATTTAACATGGGCTTATCTTAAGCTTTAACAAAGGCTAAGTAAATTAAAACACGAAAAGCAATATTTCTCGACCGAGATGGAACTTTAATCCACGATAAAAACTATCTCTCGAGGGTAGAGGATATCGAATATTTTTCAGACACCATGAAAGCCTTGCAAATATTCCAAAAATTGGGATATGACCTTTTTGTTGTGACCAACCAATCCGGAGTTGGAAGAGGTTATTTTTCCCTTGAATCAGTCTACGTAATTCACCGCCAACTCCAGAATGATTTGCGCATGAATAAACTTAACCCATTTAAAGATTTTGCCATTTGTCCACATTCTCCAGACGAAAATTGTCATTGCCGCAAACCATCAGGTCAGATGATTCAGGAGTTGGTAACCAAATATCACATCGATCCAAAACATTCTTATATGCTTGGGGATAAAATAGGTGATGCAGAATCTGGCAAGAATGCAGGAATCAATGGAATCATGGTAAGAAATGATGAAAAATCAGAATACCCTTATTATAAAACACTGCTAGACTTTGCCCACTATCTTAACAGTAAACCATAAGATTTTAGTTCAACTGGTCTTAATTGGAATTGATGACAAAAGTATTGAATTAGTTTATCTGCTTCCTGAAAATTTGTATCAGTTAGTTCCATATAATCCTGATATCTTGTCTGATAACTTTTTTTGATTCTTAATAAAAATCCCTTCTCATTTTCAGCATTCACGCATTGAGTGCAGGCGAATTGTCCTTGAGAGGCAAGGAAAGTCACCCCCACAGACTCCATTAAGTCAGTGCCACAATATGAACAATTGTCTGTATCAGGCATAATTCCCAGATGGAATAAAAGTTTGGTCATAAAAAGAGTTAGATGTTGAGAAGCGCTAAATTGCTCTTTAATGAGGGACTCATTTAGATGAAAAAGCGCATTACTGATGACTGAAAAGATTCCAGCATGTTCGTTATTTTCATAATCGCTATTTCCAATTTGAAAATTCATTGAAAACTTTTGCAGCACTTCGAAATATAAACACACTAAGTAAAAGGCTTGAATATTATGGCGAATGTTATGTGGCTCCCACAAGCGACTTGATTCGCTGGCAACCATTAACTCATTACCTTCAATTCGATTATTCTTTTGATCTTTAATTTGCACTTTTACCATTGATCCAAGTTCAAAGATGGAAGGTTTATGGTGCTTTCCACCACCTTGACCACCATAAATATAAAAACTACCCATAGTCCCATTTCGCATAAGAATTTTCACAATGAGATCACGCTCTTTGTAATTTACCTTATGAATGACTATGCCTTCAAAAACCATTCTTGAATCTGCCTATAAAATTTATTCCACTCTATTTTCAGATTTAATCCAAGGATCGCCAAGCAATTAAACCAGAAATTCCACTTTATTCCCAAAGGCTTTTCTAGAGCATAAACTTCAAATTTTTCACCTTTTCGCCCACCCCTTGCCACCATTTGTATCCAGAAATCATGATTTTTAATCTGATAAGTGAAAAATATCCGATTTATATTTGGCAAATTCACTCCATGGGACAAAACGGTGGTGGCAATAATGAAGTCAGGAGGATCCTGACTCATTACTTTTTTAGAAAAAGCACTGGCCTCTCCGCCTAAGCAAGTCCATACACTATAACCCCGAGCTAATAGTTGGCTCTCCCACTGAAGAACTTCTTTTCTAAATGCACAGAAAATCAAATTCCCTTTTTGCCAATCATTATAGAGCACGAGCTTCCTCATCCAGTTCAGGGAAGGAGCTTGGTAGTAGTGAGCCGGATGATTTTTTAATTTTTGATTTCCATGATCAATCCAAATAATTTCATCAAAATGAACCGAAAAATTTTTAATTTCCTCAAGCATAGGATCAGAAATTGTTGCCGTTAAAAAAATAACAAGTTCAGCATCCATAACTAATTCATAAAAAGCTTCCCACATGCTATGCCTAAAGCTGTCACCCCAATAAAAATAAAGATGAAATTCATCGAAGATAACAATTTTTGAACGATTTTTTTTTCTTAACCATTCTTCTGGAGTCATCACAACACAATCTTCACCCCATTTAGCACAGCATTCATCTGCCAAAGCGCGGAGTGGACAAATGACCAGAGGTATTTGATTAAGGTGTGTAAGAAAGTTTCCAATGAAATAGGTTTTCCCAGATGCTGGTGGTGCGGTAAAAATTAAGAGGTTATTCATAAACTCAAGATAATAGAAAAGAATTTTTCCCACGAAAGAAATTCACTCTCAGACACAATGATTTCATTAGGGAAATTTATTTCACTTGGTTTCAATGCTACGCATCTTACAAACCAATAAAATATTACAGTCTCCTTAAAACTAGCCAAAAACAGACTCAAATGATCTAATCTGAAAATATGAAAATAGGTTTAACACTTGCTATCATTATCGGGATTATAGCTTCGGCTTATATAAATGCTAATTTGCGATTAACGAGAAAAGTTGACTTAAAAGATCTACATCTTCAAATGACAGCTGCTCAACTCGAAAAAACTTTTGGTCTTCCCGATTCTCAACAAAGAAATTCACTAATTTATATTTTGCCAGATTCATCACAACTTTTGGTTACATTACGAGATGGGATCGTCTCAAGTGCTATTGTTAAGTATCATTGTCCCCTTCGTATTGAAGATCCTCAAATGAAGCAGTTGACGCTCGTTCAAATGTCCCCAGGAGATTCACAAAATGATGATCCTAGTTGGTTTTTTGCTGGTAAACCTTCTGATGGTTTGATTTATAAAATTACTAAAAATGGTGAAGTAGAAAGTCTGACTTGGGTACCACCTTTTACTTATGCTGGTAATCAACCCAAGAACTTACAGGTTTTACTCCAAGATTTTAAGAGTCAGCATCTCTCTAATTTGTGATATAATTCACGTATGATTACTCAAATAGAAAAACTTTTTGATCAGCAAATTCGACCAGCCTTGGCCCAACATGGGGGGAATGTAGAAGTCGTAGATGTAGATAATAATATTCTATTTGTGAAATTTTTTGGTGGATGCCAGGGATGCTCCAGTTCAAAAGCCACATTAAAAGGCGGCATCGAACAACTCATTAAACAGAATTTTCCGGATATCACCGAAGTAGTGGATGTTACCGACCATCAAAGTGGAACAAATCCCTACATGTAATCAGATCTTAGGATCTCTTAATACATCTAAGCGCTCTCGGACTGATTTAAGTCGATCCAAACTGAACTCTGCAAAAATAATATTTTCACCTTCACCTGCATCGGCCAGAATTTCTCCCCAGGGATCAATAATTAAAGAGTGGCCAAAAGTGCTGAGCTTCTCGTTATGTTTCCCCCATTGGGCTGAAGCCACAACATAAGATTGATTTTCAATGGCACGAGCGCGAGCAAGAGTATGCCAATGAGCTTTTCCTGTAGGCACAGTAAAGGCAGATGAAATCGAAAGAACATTTGCCCCACGATATGAGTAACCTCTGAAAATTTCTGGAAATCTCAAATCAAAACAAATCGACAAGCCAATTTTGAAATCTAAAACTTCAATTATTTGAGGCTTTGTTCCAGGAGTATAGACTTTTCCTTCATCAATGATTTGGTTACTAGAGTGTTTAGAGAGATCACAGGCAAAAAGATTCATCTTATCATATACGTCCAGATCATTACCTTGAGGGTCAAAGTTATAAGAACGATTCATGACATTACCATTTACCAAAGTAGCCGCAGAGCCACCTAAAATGAAAAGACCTGAGTCTTCGGCCAATGCTTTGATGGCCAGATAATGCTCATTCTTGTCTTGCACAAGAAAGGGAGTTGGCCTGGTGCCGTCCGACATGGAATAGAAAGCCTCCGGCAAAAATGCAGCTACGGCATTGGCATCTTTTGCTTGTGTGAGAAATTTTCTAATGGTGCTCAGATTAACTTGTGGATCTAGTACCGATTGAATTTGAATCACTGCGACTTTCATAACACATACCCTTTTCGCGTTTACCGATTTAAGTACAAGTTATAAGATCAACTGAACATGCTGAAAACAACTTTGATAAATCTTGTGAAATTGCTGATTGCTGCCGGATTAATAGGGTGGTTATTAACTTCTGGAAAGCTTGATTTCAAGCTCTTAGGAGCCTTAAAAGAACATCCTTTAGCTCTGGGTGTGGCCATTATTTTATCGGTGTTCAATTTTATTTTAATTTCTTATCGTTGGACAAGTATTCTCAAGGCTCGCAGTACTACTGATATCCCTTTATTTGGAATGCTTAAAATTACCTGGATAGGACAATTTTTTAGCAGCGTACTTCCAGGAAGTGTCAGCGGTGATCTCATTAAAATTCTCTACGTTCAGAATTTTGAAAAAACATTTTCAAAACAGTTTTTATTCGCTTCTATTTTAATTGATCGCATGATGGGTTTGGCCGGGTTAATTTTACTCGTTGGAATAAGCTCACTTTGTTTTTCTGGTCATATTTTAGAAAATGCGCCCGCCATGGCTCCCTTACTTAAATTCAATTTTCTTTTTGTTGTCTTAGTCGTGATTTCTTTAAGTATGTTCACTTACTGGCATCACTATATCCGGGCTTTTTTAGTTAAATTACAGAGCAAATTTTTTGCACCATTATTTGCACGGATTATTATTCTTTGGGATGACCTGGTCATGATTAGGTCTCAAATGCTCAAGGCAGTAGGCTTATCAATTCTCATTCAATTAATTGGTGTGATTATTTTCTGGTCCCTTATCTATCCATTTGTCTTTGGCCATATGGATTTTGTTCAAGCCTTGGCTTTCATTCCAGTAGGACTAATGGCCCTGGCCTTACCAGTGGCACCATCTGGCCTGGGTGTTGGGCATGCAATTTTTCAGAAGCTATTTGAATTCTCTGGAATTAATAACGGAGCATCTCTCTTTAATCTGTATTTTGTAGTCACGCTGGTAATAAATGTAGTGGGAGTTATTCCTTATCTGCTTTCAAGACGAGAAATTAAAAAATAAATATTTTGGATGGATCAATGTGCGAATAGTGCATTGCCTTGGTCTTCAGACATTCCAGTTTAAGTAGGAACTGAAGCTCTTCCTCGAAACTATTAAGCTTGCGAATCTTTTTGGATTGTTTCTTCAGAATTGATTTTACACCTTGTGGAAGAATACAAACTCCTCTCAAAAGATAATAATCACCCTTGTATTTAATCACTCGGCCAGTAAATACATCTCCTTCCATTAAAGAAATGGTCGGATGACTTTTTACGAGAACTATTTTTTCATCATGAAGAATATCGTTAAGAACAATCTGTTTTCTAAAGTTTATTTTAGAGAATTCGAAAAGCGAATGATTCACGTTGAGAAGAGACTGTGACAATTCAACGTCTAGCTCGCCAGTGCGGATATAATCTTCAATAACTTTTGAACCATCATTGTGACGGTAATCAAAAATATACCAATCATTAAAACAATTCATCCTTGATTCAAACTCGTCTTTATCTTCATCGAGCTTGCCAGTAATCGAAAAATATTTTTCCTTCGCAGATTTTAAGTCTTCGAAATGAGAGCCTTGTGTGTAAAGACTTAGGACTTTATCAAGATGTTCATGAACGATATCGAGCATGTGCTATTCTACTCTTCAGTTTTGAGAACTGCCAAGAAGGCTTCTTGAGGAATTTCAACATTTCCGACCATTTTCATCCGCTTCTTACCCTCTTTTTGTTTCTCTAAAAGCTTCCGCTTACGAGAAACGTCTCCTCCATAGCACTTGGCCAATACGTTTTTACGAAGGGCCTTAATAGATTCACGGGCAATAATCTTTGAACCAATGGCCGCCTGAATGGCGATATCAAATTGTTGGCGATCAATAACTTTCATTAATCTAAACGTTAAATCTTTACCCCTTTGGGCAGCGTTTGAACGGTGGGTTATCATTGAAAGAGCATCCACCTTATCACCATTGATGAGTACATCCAACTTAACCATGTCTGATTCCATGTATTCATTTAGCTCATAATCCATGGAAGCGTAGCCCTTGGATAGTGACTTTAATTGATCATAAAAATCAAACATCATTTCAGATAGAGGCAGAACGTAACTTAATTGGACGCGATCTTCTGTAATGTAATTGATATTTTGATCACGACCACGGCGATCTTCACAAAGTTTAATTATTTTTCCAACGTATTCATTTGGTAAATGAATTGAAAGCTTAACTGTTGGTTCTTTAATACAATCAATTTGTGTTGGATCAGGTAACTTGGCAGGGTTATCAATCATGAAAACATCACCCGTTGTGGTGTGAATCTCATAATTACAAGAAGGAGCAGTAGAAATCAGTGCCAGATTAAATTCACGCTCTAGACGAGTCTGAATAATATCCATGTGCAGAAGTCCCAGGAATCCACATCGAAAGCCGAAGCCCAGGGCTTGAGAAACTTCAGGCTCGTAGGTGAATGAAGAATCATTCAAAGCCAGTTTTTCCAAAGCTTCTTTTAAAACTTCGTACTCTTCAGAATCAACCGGAAAGATTCCACAGAAAACCATCGGCTTGATTTCTTTATAACCCGCAAGTGTCGGAGTTGTATCTTTCTTATCGGTGTGAACGATCGTGTCCCCAACTTTTACGTCGCGAACTGTTTTAATTCCACAAATAATCATCCCTACTTCACCAGCTGCGAGCTGAGGGACTTCGAGATAAAACGGTTGGTTAACTGCCAGCTTTAAAACCTCATAATCTGAGCCGCTAAATTTAAAGTGAATTTTATCTTTCACCTTTAAAGTACCTTCCATAATACGGGCCAGTACAACAACTCCTCTATAAGGATCAAACCATGAATCAAAGATTAAGGCCTGTAAGGGTGAATCAACTTGACCCTTCGGAGGCGGAATTTTTTTAACGATTTCTTCCAGAAGGACATCCACACCCAGACCAGATTTTCCTGATACTAAAGGAGCCTCTGAAGCATCAATACCAATAACATCTTCAATATCTTTTTTAACTTTTTCCGGATCAGCATGAGGAAGATCAATTTTATTGATGACTGGAAGAATTTCTAAATTATTTTCCAGCGCCATATAAACGTTGGCCAGTGTTTGGGCTTCAATACCTTGAGAAGCATCGACGATTAAAAGGGCCCCTTCACAAGAAGCTAATGAACGAGAAACTTCGTAAGTAAAATCTACGTGTCCCGGAGTATCAATTAAGTTGAAGTAATAAAGTTTTCCATCCTGTGCTTTATAAGACAAACGAACAGTTTGTGCCTTGATGGTAATACCACGTTCTTTTTCTAGCTCCATGTTGTCGAGCATTCGGTCTGATTTTTCACGATCAGTGACGGCTTTACACATTTCAATGATTCGATCCGCTAGTGTGGATTTTCCGTGATCAATGTGAGCGATAATAGAAAAATTGCGGATTAGTGACGTATCCATAGCAGCAGCTTGACCCTTTATAATGTTGCGGGTCAAGCATACACCAAGTGATAGGATTAAACAAAAACTTCCTTAGAGATAATCATCATGTAGTAGTCTAAATTCGACTCTTTAGCGCGAATAGGGATAACATTAGCATAGCCATTGTAGGCTTCTTCAGTATCCTCAAACATAAATTCGCCAGTTTCAGGGTTAATTACCTTTTTACGCTTAGGAATCAAGATTTCGGCATTTTCAAGTTTTGAGCGACGCTTAATCGCCATTTCAAAGGTTTCAACAATTGAATCAGGCATTAACGTATCAGTAATATTCTTATTAATAACGTCATCAGATTGAAGTTCCAGAAGTGCGTACATGGGATTATTCATGTAAATGAGCTCCCCCTTAGCATTCGCAATCATAATATTTTTCTTCACCATGTTGGCAAGAGTATCAAATTTGCGATGCTCAACTGAAATACGGTCCGTGCGCAGCTGCTCAAACTTTTTCATATTGATAATCATTTTATTAAGCTCTCGCGCCAACTCTCCAATCTCATCATCAAGATCATAGTAAATTGAAACATCAAAGTTACAATCTTGCAGTTCACGAACAGCATCATTGATTTTTCTGAAGGGCATCGCAATTTTACCCGGAACGACCAATGATAGCAAAATGGTGCCAAGGAATGTAATAATCAAAGTTATCAACATATTCCTGCGGGTTTCACCTATGATGGATTTAACCTGCTTATCACGCTGCTCGTTCTGAAAATACTGGATGTCCTGAAATTCAGAGAATGCTTCTAGGATTTTGTCCGTTAATTCGTTGATGGTGGAAAGACCTTCTCCATCTCTGTAAAACAATGATGATTTACCTACAATTGTTTTAAGAGAATCAACATAACCTTGCATTCGAGAAATAATCTTTTTAGCCTCAACTTCAGAATAAAAGCTGTCCAACCTCTGAAGCTGGGATTGAAATCCCTCACATAAATTCTCAAGTCGCTTTAAATCTTCAGTAGTGGGTTTAGTGGTCAAAATTTTCTTCTGCATTTTCAAGATTGAAACTGCGGAAATCCGCACTTCATCAGTCAAAAGAGAAATTTTATTAGAGTTCACAGTGATACTAGAAATTTGAGTATTTAGGGAATCTAAAAAGAAAAATACTGTAAATCCCATAACGAGCACCACCGCGTTGGCGATGATGAAACTGAAGGTTACCCGTCGTTTTAACGATAATTGCATGACATTCTCCGCTTATACTTCTTCTAAATCCTGGAATAATCTATCTAGGTTTTTTTCACTGCCTACTAACACTACAATATCATCAGCTTCGATTACATCCATAGGAAGAGGAGAATCGTTAATAACAATCCTAAAAGAGGCTTTACCTTCTTCACTAATGTAAGGAACTCTTTTTTGAAGTGCCACAATGTTTAAAGAATAGTTTTGTCGAATTTGCGACTCAACCAAAGTTCTTCCTTCGAAAGCTCGTCCCAGCTTAATTTCTACAATTGAATAACCAGCTGCAAAGTTATAGCGCTGAAGAACGTGTGGAGCAGCAATCTTACTTGCCACAATTTCTCCCATTTCTTCTTCCACCTTAATAATTTCAGAAGCTCCAATCTCACGCAAGACGTGTTCGTGAATTTGAGTTGTTGCTCTTGCTACGACCCGGCCAACACCTAATTTTCTTAGCATGGCTACGGCCATGATACTCATTTCGATATTGTCACCAATAGCAACCACAGCAGTATCCACGTCTGAGATATTGATGGCCCTTAAAGATTTTTCCTGAGTCACATCAATACAAACGGCGTGTGAAACTTTATCCTTGATTCGATCCACCAGATCAGGTCTTGAATCAATTGCTAAAACCTCTGCACCCTTTTCAAACAAGCGAACAGCAGTTTTCGCTCCAAAAGTTCCTAAACCAATTACGGCAACAATCATATATTATCCTATTAAAACTTTACCCTCAGGGTACTCAATATTGGTCGGTAATACAACTCGGCTACCAACTGCAAGCACGAGTGTTAATGGGCCAACGCGGCCGAGATACATCATCGAAATAATACAAAGCTTTCCAATGCTGGTTAAAAAAGGAGTAATCCCCATGGATAAACCAACAGTGCCAAATCCACTTACTACTTCAAAGAGGAGCGATAGAAAACTCTTATCTGGCTCAACTCTAACCATCACAAGTACTCCAGTACTCACGACTATCAGGCAAATGATAAAAATAGCAATGGCCTTAACAACTGTTGCCGCGGGAATTGTTCTTTCAAAGAATTCCACGTCTTGTTTACCTTTAAGAGTCGCAGTCACAGATTGTAGTAATATGGCGAAGGTCGTAGTCTTTACCCCGCCACCTGTAGAGCCGGGTGAAGCGCCGATGAACATCAAAAGAATCATCATATAAATACAATGAGGCTGCATTGCCAGCATGTTAATTGTTTGAAAACCGGCCGTACGAGCTGTAGTGGATTGAAAAAAGGCTACCTGAAACTTCTCCCAGAGTGAATAATCCTGGAAAGCATGAAGAAATTCTCCAAAAAAGAAATACGTCGTCCCGATCATTAAAAGCAGTGTATTCGTAGTTAATACAATCTTGGTATGCACCGAAAGTGATTTATAAGAGCGCTTTAATTTAAACATTTCAGTGATATCTTTCATGACGGAAAAACCAATCCCTCCAATAATGATGAGGAAGGCAATTGTGAAATGAATGATGGGAATAAATTTAAAATCTTCTAAGTTATTGTTCCATAGAGCAAAACCAGCATTACAAAAAGCTGAAATTGCATGGTAAAAACCATAGTATATGGACTGACCAATTTCAAAACCTTCCTGATAAAAACCGATGGTCAAAATTATTGCACCAATAAATTCTATCGCAAAAGTATAACGAATGACATTTACCACCAGATCAAGCAATTCTTCGGAGCTTGAAGTATCAAGTACATCCTGCATAATTACCTGCTCTCTCATTTGTAAATTCTTACCCATAATTACGGCCAATGAACTTGAGAGAGTCATAATCCCCAGCCCACCAACTTGCAACAAAACCAGGAGAGCCATCTGACCAAAAACACTTAAGTCATCCACTAAAGAGATGGTAGCGAGTCCTGTTACACAAGTGGCAGATGTAGACATGAATAATGCATCTATGAAAGCTAAGGATCGACCAGGCAAAGCTGAAACAGGAAGCATCAGGACTAAAGCCCCTAAAAGAATCCAGCCAGCAAATGAAAAGAGTACAACCTGACCAGGTTGGAGCTTTAATCGAAATAAAAAACTACTGGTGCCGGCAGCCTGCACTGGTTTTACATGATCTTTTTTTTCATAAAAAGAAATTAGCGTAGAAAATAAATGGACCGCAGATAACCAATAAACAAATTCAATATCCCCCCATGTAATCATCACGGGAATAAAAATAATCAAAGAAAAAATATATCTGCGAATAAAATCTTCAAAACCATCAGACTTTAAAAAATTGGTAATTAAAGAAATGAAAAGTACAATAGGAACAATCCAGATAGCATTCTGAACGATCAAGTCCATCGGAAGCTTGGCTAAAAACTGAGGCATTTGCTTGGATTTCTGGAAAGTATAAATAATTACAAAGAAGCCATTGATGACAATCTCTAATAAGAGTGGCAATCTTGCGATAAAATAATTCATGTTATAATTTTACTGCCTTTTATAAATATTCCTAGGAATAGTTCATGCAGCACCAAAGAATGGTTCCTTTCAAAATAGTAAGTATGGATAGCCTTGGACAAGGGGTAAGTAAAGAAACCGATAAAATTACTTTTATTTTTAAAACTCTGCCAGGGGATGAAGGCCAGGCAAGGGTCACCTCGGCAAAAAAGGGTGTTCAATTTTGCAAACTAACTCAGCTTGAAAAACCCTCTCCCCTTCGCACTGAGCCAGAGTGCAAACATTTTAATAATTGCCCATCATGCCACTATTTGCACACGCCTTATGAGCAAGAGTTATTGTTTAAAAAAGAGTCCTTGAAAAATATGTTTTATAAGACTGCGCTACCAGAAATAAAAGTGACTCCGGCCGTAAGACGAACCCATTACCGAAATCGCATGCAGCTTCATTATCACAAAGGGAAAAAACTTCTCGGTATGTTGGATGCAAAGGACCAAACCATTGCCCCTATACCTGACTGCTTGATTGGCGTAGAGGGGATTTTAAATGAAATCAAAAACCTTTATCAAAACCAGAACTGGTTGAAAGCTGCCCATCATCAACCTGAGCAAGGCCATGTCGAAATTTATGCTCTAGATGGTCAAATCAAAATTTCCTGGAACCAAAATTATGCTCATGGAGGCTTTACTCAAGTTTTTAATGAAATGAATCAATTGCTAAAGGCTGAGTTAAATAGTTGGTCAAAAAAAGATCCATCATTTGAACTCTTGGATCTTTTTGCGGGAAATGGAAATCTCAGTGAAAAGATGAATTATTCCAAACGTTTATGTTCTGATATTTATCAAAAAAAAATTAGTCCGGATTTTTTCTCTCAGGATTTATACGCTCCAGAAGCTGTTAAAAATGTTAAGCAGAAGTTATCCCAAATTGGAATGAAACCTGAAGTTTTACTAGTTGATCCACCTCGTTCTGGTGTTAAAAATTTGCATGAGTGGGTGGCAGAATTAAACCCCCTAAAAATCATCTATGTTAGCTGTGACCCACACACTTTAGTCCGGGATATCTCCTCACTTATAGACTACAAGATTAGCGATTTACAATTATTCGATTTTTTTCCTTCAACCTTCCATTTTGAAACTGTCGCTTTTCTCGAGAAGAAGTAGCGTTTTCTTTTTACAATAATCCATCCCTTCCATAGAATGAGACTACCTATATATTTGAAACGGGAGAAGTCCATGATTTCTGGATTTTTTAAGCTTAAACACCTATTGATCATTCTTAGTGCTTTGATAGTGCTTTCTTGTTCCAGCAAAGCTGAGAAAAAAAGAAAAACTCAATCAGAATTGTATTATGGTGCTGGTACTCAAAGTTTAATGTCTAAGGACTATACCGATGCATTAACCAACTTATTAAAGGCCAATGAACTTGATCCAGATAATTCAGGCATTTTGAATAATCTTGGAATGGCCTATTATTTTAAAGGTGAGAAAGATCTAGCCCTTAGAACTTTGAAACGTTCAATCGAGATTGATAATAAAAATTCTGATGCAAAAGTAAATCTTGCTTCAATATATTTTCAATTAGGAAAGCTCGATGATGCTGAAAAAATTTACAAAACGGTTTTGAGAGATTTGATTTACGATAAGCAGGCACGAACGCTTTATAATTTAGGTTTATTAGAAATTAAAAGAAATAATTTGGTAGCAGCTGAAAATTATTTCAAGAAATCGACTAAAGAAGATGGAAACTACTGCCCTTCTTTCTTCCAAATAGGTTTATTGCAATATTCCCGCAAACAATACACTCAAGCTCATAAGAACTTTAAAGAGGCATCAATGGGTGTTTGTTATGAATCGCCGGCTGCTCACTACTATCAAGGATTGGCTCTAACGGGACTTCGTAGATTCAACGAAGCGAGAATGAAATTTGATGAGATTGATGCCCGCTTTAAAACATCTGAGTTCGCACAAAAGGCGCGCACAAAAATGATGGAATTAAATGAAATTGAAAAAACAACTGCGACCGAAGAAGTTCATGCATCAGGGAAGGTGCTTGAGTCTGCGGATTTCTGAGTATACCAAGGATGGAAATGATGAACGAAGAATTAACTTCTGAAGCTGGATCAACTTCCAGCCCAAGTCTATTAGGAGATTACCTCAAGCAAAAAAGACTTGATAAGAATTACTCTATAGAGAAACTTTCTCAGAAAACTAAGATTAGTGTAAAGATTCTCAAGAGCCTTGAAGCCAATGATTATGACCATCTTCCAAGTGGAGCTTATATAAAAGGTTTCGTTACAAGTTATGTCAAAGTTCTTGGATTACCTCTTGAGGATGCCATATCTAAGATGGAATTCACGTATTTAAACATTCTTGGAAAACCATTCCCGGCCCTTAATCATACAAAATCAATGTCTGGTATTTCTTCTTCTTTATCACCTTCAAAAGAGCTTCCCTTTGGTGAACAAACACCTCATGAAGTTATTGAAGGTAGTGACTCCATTCTCGAAAATACAAAATCTATTTTACCCGTTATCATATTTGTAACAGTTATCTTAGTTTTTGTCGGGGGATACAAGTTAGTTTCTTCAATTGTTGACAATGAAGTGAATGGCCAGAAGACAACTGATCTAGGACCAAAAATTGAGTCAAGTTCAGCCTTGGTGATAAATGCTGCTAAAGTTCCACAAGCTGTGGTTGCTGCTGATTCAAATCTCGGTGTCTCTTCAGACAAGAAAACTGAAGCCGGAACAGTTGGGGACATAAAAGTAGAAACAAAGCCCGCAGATTTTGAAAGGAACTTTCCGACAATTGAATTCAAAAAGTTGAAGGGCAAACTTTTTTCGGTTAAGACTGATGCTCTAGAAAATGACGATACTTCCCTATTACCTGATAAGATTAAGAGTTCTCTTAATTCTTCCATTCAAAATGTCTATATTCGTGCTTCAGAAGGAAACACGTGGGTTAGTTACAAAATTGATAGTAACCCTATCGAGAGCGTAATTATAAATAAAGGATCGGACTTATTCATTCAAGGGACAGAAATTAGATTGTTTTTAGGGAATGTGAACGTAACCAAAATATTTTACAATAACTACCTGATTGAAACTCCTACTAAATCGGGTGTTAAAAGTTTGGTATTTCCTGAAGAAAATAACTCTAAGTACATGTTGCCATTATTCCCTAAGGCAAAGGACGCCATCCTTTACACAGCAGAAGACTACATTAAACGTATGACTCTTGAAGAAGATGAAATAAAGAAAAGACAGCAGTAATTACGACTGCCAATCTAGTTTCTTGTAAAATCGAATTCCAATTAAGGCTAAGATTCCAGCTGGAAAAAAAACTGCCAGCTGGACTGGTATCCTTTCTTTATTGGCCAGACTCACCAGAGAAAAAAACAAACCATAATAGACTATTAGACACATAATGCCGACAAGCCCTGCATTTTTACTTTTCCCTCTATTTCCTGTCACACCAAGCGTGAATCCTAAAAAACAAAAAATAAAAACAATCAAGGCACCATTCTTTCGGTTCCAGTACTCATATTTTGCGTTAAAGAATTCTTTTTTATTAAAATTATAATTTTTTTTCGCTTCTTCAAAATTCATCTTTAAAACTTCTTCAAGTTCTCTGGAAGAAAGCATTGTTTCTTTTACCGAAAAACGATCTTTGAACTGAGCTTGAGAAATGGGAAAGATATATTTTGAAAAAATAATTTTTTCAATCTCATTTTTGTTTTTTTGCCCAGTAATGTTCCCATCAAATAAGGTAAGAGTAAGCTTCTCAGTCAATGAATTCGGATCCCTGTCAAAAACAAGTTCTCCTTTGGAAGCAAAAATCACTTTTTCGTCAGCTTTTTTCAAATCTTTTAAATGAAGAAAAACTTCTTTTAAATTTCGACCGTATTTAGAGGATTCACTGGCAAATAAAGTTAGGCCAGGGATAAGCGTGAAGAATTGACCAGGCTTAATTCCGGCAAGTAGACCACTGGAAGTTAGATAATTGAGTTTGCGCTTAAATTCTTTATTGGATTGAGGAATTAAATTTTGGTTAAGCTGATAAACACTCACTGAAAGCAGCCCTGCCACTATTAAAAAAGGAACAAGAATACGTCCTTTAGTAATTCCGCCTGCTCGCATCGCAATATACTCTGAATCACCTGATAAGCGATTGACACAATAAATAGTTGAGAAAAATACTGCAATTGGTAATGAAAGGGGTATAAAGGTCAGTGCAATATTTCCAATTAATCCGAGCGTAAACCAGAGAGAAATGTCACGCGTCACCAATAGTTCAGTCATTTTAAAAAGCTCAAAAGTGAGCAAAAAACAGATGAAAAAGATGGTACTCACCACCATAGGCAAAATAAATTGGGCCGCCAGATATCTTTGTAATAAAAGTCTCATAGATAGAACATACCAAGTGTTCCCCTTTCATACAAGAAAAGGCAAAATATTCGGGACTAGATAAAAGGAGTCCCTATGCAAATTAAGCTCGATGTTACCGGCGATCAATTTCTCGCCTCTGAATTAAAAATTCTTACTGCTTTTCAAAAAACTCACATTTCAAAGGCTAAAGGATCGAAATCTGAGACAACTGTTTCTGTAGATCACTGGTATGATGATAGTTTAAAAGAAGAATTTCAAAATCTAAAAAATGCCAAAAACTTCAAGGCAGCAAAAGATGAAACAATTTCATTCACTGGTGCCATTGGTGAAACAGTTTGGGTAGTTGGTCTTGGGGATAAGACAAAATTTAACGCTGAAGATATTCGAAAAGTTATCGCTAAAATTCTCAAAGGTACTCGGGGCAGTAAATTTGAAAGTATTGGGATCGATGTTCCAGGCTTTAATACTATTCGTGACGAAGCTAAGACGGCCCGGGTAATTGCCGAGTCTGCATGGATGACGGATTATACTTTTGATAAATATAAAACAAAAAAATCTGAGCCATATAATTTCATTCTGATTCTTGCTCATACAGAAAAGAAAAACTCCATCAAAATTGAAAAAGCACTCGCCTCAACCAAAAATATTTGCGAATCAATAAATGTTATTAAAGACTTTATCAATGAAGTACCCAATGTGCTCCATTCTGAAGAATATGCCAGAAGAATTGAAGCTGACGTTAAGAAAAATCTTAAAGGTGTAAAAATCAAGATTCTTAACAAAGCTCAAATCCAGAAAGAAAAAATGGGTATGTTTCTTTCAGTTAACGCTGGTTCTGCTTATGAACCACGTTTAGTACACTTAACGTATGAACCTACTAAGGTAACTTCAAAAACTAAACACATTGCTCTGGTTGGAAAAGGTATTACTTTCGATACTGGTGGCTACAGCTTAAAGCCAGGGGCCAGCATGGCCGGAATGAAAAACGATATGGGTGGTTCTGCTACTGTGTATGGTGCTTTCCGTTCAGCTGTTCTTGAAAAAGCTCCGGTTAAAATTACTTGTATCCTTGCTATGACGGATAATGCCGTTAATGAAAATGCCACGATGCCTGATGCGGTAGTAACGGCTAGAAATGGTAAAACTGTAGAAATTTTAAATACAGATGCAGAAGGACGCCTAATTCTTGGTGATGCACTTGATTACGCTTGTGATCAGAATCCTCATTACATCATTGATGCGGCAACTTTGACGGGTGCCTGCTTAGTGGCTTTAGGAAATCAAGTTTGCGCTATCCTTGGTAACGATCAAAAATGGATTAACGAAGTTCTAGGTGCTGCTGAAACTCAGAATGAATACATGTGGCAATTGCCAATCATTAATGAATGGCGCCAGGATATTAAATCTAAGGTTGCCGACCTTAAAAACATCGGTACACCAATGAGAGCTGGTACAGCTATCGGTGCAGCTTTTCTTGAAGAGTTCATCAAAAATGATATTAAATGGGCCCACCTTGATGTAGCAGGTGTAGTTGATTCTCAATCTCACCTTCCATACTGTTCACCTCATGGAGCTTCAGGTCTTATTGTAAGAACTCTGACTCACCTTCTCGTAAATGGAAAATAAGCCTTTTTTTAAAATCGTATTGTTTGCGCCTGAAATTCCCGGTAATACCGGGAGTATCGGGCGCACGTGCGTTGCTCTGAACGCTGAATTACTACTGATCAAGCCTTATGGGTTTGAAATTGATGAAAAAGCCGTGAGAAGGGCCGGACTCGATTACTGGAAATTTGTCAAAATCAGAGAGTTTGAATCTTGGGAAGATTTTCTCATGCGAGAAAAACCACCGAAAGAAAAACTACTGTTCTTCGAAAATAATGGAGAGAAAGTTCACTACGATGCTCCTTATGGACAGGACTGTTATCTTCTCTTTGGCGGAGAAACCAAAGGGTTTCCTTATGAAATTGAAGATGAGTACAAATCTAACTTTTATAAATTACCAATGTATTCAGAACATATTCGATCGTTAAATTTATCCAATGTTGCCACTGCCGTAGCCTATGAATGTATGAGGCATTTTAGATGAGTTAAATCAGAATAAAATTATTTTTCCCAATCAAATCTTTGATTAATTTCATAATCATATTGTTCAGGCGTCAGAACTTTTCCCATTCTTAACTTTCGAAGTATCGCCTTTATTCTGATCTGAGCAAATCTTGTTAACTTCTTTTTTTTGAAAGAAATGTAATAGCGCTTGGGACTTGGTAAAAGTAACGCCAAAAAAGCCCCTTCCCTAGGACTTAATGATGATGGATTTTTTTTAAAATAATGAAGAGAAGCTTTTTTTATTCCATAAATGCCTGGACCGAATTCAATGCTATTAAAATAAAGTTCTAGTATGCGATCTTTAGCGAGAACTTTTTCGACTTTTTGTGCGAGAACTATTTCATGCAACTTTCTCCACAATGTGCGCGAATCAGAAAGTAAGACATTTTTAACCATTTGCTGAGTAATGGTGCTTGCCCCTCTGAATCTTTCAGCCGCCATCATTTCATTCAATGCGACTTTCATTTGTTCAACATCAAGACCTTCATGCTGATAAAAGGCCCAGTCTTCAGATAGAACAATCGCCCATTTGGCATATTTTGAAATATCTTTCAAATTGGTCCAATGTCCGGGTTTACCTTGCTTGATCTCTACTTCAACTTCCTGATCAGGCAATATCTTTAAGTGTGGAAATTGAGTTTTGAGTTTGGAGACATCATGAGAAAAATACATATAAATGGAGGTTATACACATCAACAAGATGCCCGATATGAGCAAGTACTTAAATAAAGGTTTTTTCCAAAGGTCTTTCATCGCCCACCATTTAAGGTATGATTATAGCTCATGAAGACTTTTTGTAAGTACTATAATCAGAACATTTGTGCATCTTGTACGCAAATACAAGTGCCTTACAAGGACCAGCTCCAGAAGAAGGTGGATAAATTAAGTACTTTATTAGCTTTCGCCCCAGATAACCTGATGCTTTCTCCTGTTAGTTCGACAGAAACGCATTTCAGAAATAAAGCAAAGTTTAGTATCACAGGAACAATAGAGCAGCCCTTGATAGGTCTTGTGGGTGAAGAGGATCTTGATCAGGGCAGAGATATAAAAGATTGCCCACTTCATCATCCTAAGATTAACCAATTTATAAACGTATTTGCTGATTTTATTAAGCAAGCGAATTTAAGACCCTATCAAATTAAATTAAAGTCTGGCGAATTGAAAGGGATCATCGTTTATTTTTCTTCCGAATCTCAAGAATTATATGTGCGTTTAATTTTGCGTTCAAAAGAAAGCCTCGATCGGATTAAAAAACATCTTGGAGGATTTTTATTAAAATTTCCTCAGATTAAGTGTTTTTCTGCTAATATTCAGCCAATAGCACATGCGATTTTAGAGGGCGAAGAAGAAATATTTTTTACACAAACTCATTTTATTTCTCACCAAATAGGTCCTGTAACGATGAAACTTCATCCTCAGGGTTTCGTTCAAACGAATCAGGAGGTTGCCTTAAAGCTTTATTCCACAGCCGCTGAGTGGGTAAAGGAGCTTAAGGCCGAGACCTTTATGGAACTTTATAGCGGACAAGGAGCCTTTAGTTTTTTTGTTCAAAAACATGTCAAAAAAGCCATAGGGATTGAAATAAATCCTGAAGCTGTAGCGCGTGCAAACGCAACTGCACAGGAAATGAATTTTAGTCATTTAAAATTTAAAGCTATGGATGCTGCCAAAGTTAATTTGGAAGTTAATGAATTTTCCCCACAAATTATCCTGGTAAACCCACCACGTAGAGGCCTTGGCCAGGCCATTGAAGTTTTATCAAAAGCGAAGTGTGATTATTTTATTTACTCAAGTTGTAATGCAGAAACTCTGGCTGAAGATTTAATCACACTTCAGAATGATTTTAAAATTTTGAAAACTCAATTATTTGATATGTTTCCTCATACCCACCACTTTGAAACTCTCGTTCTCTTGAAATCCATCAACGCTGATAAAAAAGAGTAAGCTTCTCCAACGTTTTTAACAAGGCCGTGAAATCTACCTTATTTACTTTATTTACTTCTTGGTTTGAATCCAGGCCAAAAACATTGAAGCCCTTCTCCTCATCTATAGTAGTAATTAAGTGCTTATTAAAATCCAGAATCTGAAGGGATTTATAAGTCCCTACTGGATGCTGAAGTATAAGATCTTTAGAGAAAATATTAACTCCAAAACTGTAGTCAATTGTAGGATTTTTACATCCCCAATTCTGACCCATGATGGTTGGAAGAATATCATAATGTGACGTGGTTTTTTCAATGACGGCGGCTTCCTGGCCTGGCCAAATGAGAATCATAGGAGTTCTAAGATTTTTTTCATTTCCTGTTGCACCAGTAATAACAACAATCGAATTTTGCAAAAGCTTATATTTTAAAAATAAACTAATAATTCTTTTAACTTTTAAATCCTTCTCATTCAAAGATCCACCTGAAAGATAGACTTGAGTCATAAACGCATTAACCTTGGCCAGTGCATTTCGCTCCGCTAATAGTGCTTCTAAATTTTCCAAAGAGATTTCTTTTTCCTCAAACAAGAAATTTCCCGCGGGAGAATTGTCTCCATCCTTAAAGAAGGCTAAGTCCATATTTGATTTCTTCATCTGCAAAATAAATTCTGATGGCTTTGATTCATTTAAAATTGGCGATAAATAAATACCAGGCATCGAATAAATAATGGAAAAATATCCTTCCTGTTCATCAAGTCCACCAGAGAAATGCTCGCTAAA
This sequence comes from Bacteriovorax stolpii, assembly GCA_945860895.1. GTDB lineage: Bacteria > Bdellovibrionota > Bacteriovoracia > Bacteriovoracales > Bacteriovoracaceae > Peredibacter. The sequence continues at coordinate 5,024 of CAMASK010000003.1, read as the reverse complement.
GTAAAGACCATGAGATTTGTAGTGATTTAAATTAGGTGCAATTTCATGCAGGGAATCTGAATCAGACCAATGATCCAAAACAATCATGAGTATATTATTTGGTGACTTCATCTGGCACTGAAGAGGTGATCCAGGATAATATAATTCTTTGTAACCCAAATTTTTAGAAACAGCTCCATTTGAAACTTGTTTCGTGGTCCATTGGTAATGGAGAGGAAATAAATTTGAGATTCTATTTATATTCTGTGTGAGATTAGCATCACTAAAAAAATAAATTAAATTGCTTGAAGCCAAACAAATTAAAATTAAAACCAGATACCAATTCTTCACTGGATTACTAAATCGAGCTTGCATGCATCTCCAGACTCTTTCCCCTCGTAACCAGAAAATAAAAAAAGCAATCACTAAAAAGAGAGCCACTAAACCTATTTTTAAAGGAGTGAATCCAAAATAAGTTGATGCCTGATCATCAAGCAGTAACTTCCCTAAAAATGAATTAAGATGAAAGCGGTACTTTATAAAAAGATAACTATCTAAGAAGATAAATAGATTTACCGATAAAATTAAAGTCAGCGACCAAATTCTTGAAATGTAATATGTTGGAAAAATTAAAACAACCGGACAGTAAAAAAGAAAATAAAGTAACGATAACATCAGGCCATAGTGACCGATGAAGGTTGTGAAGAAATAGACCATCTCCATAGAATTCTGGGGAAAAATCATGCTCTGGAAATAATTGAGGGCGACTAAACTAGTTAAGCACCAACCCAGGCCAAAAAACATTTTGCGTCCCCATGATAGGACGAACGACTTTTTCTTTTTATTCATAGTAAGTAGTTTAAACAACATGTTAAGTCACTGAAAAGGCAGAAGATTGTTTGATACATAAAGTTATTGTTTGATATGCCGAACAATCGGGTTAAAATAGACTATCAGGAGAAATATCTATGGTAATTCGTCATTCGAACCAGCTTTTAGAACAACTTTCAAAAGTAGAATCCAAAATTCAATTGATAGAAAAGCTTATGGAAGAGTTGCATATTGAGGGAAATGAAGAGCAGCTTATAAGAGCACTATTGGCCAGGAAGTATGGTGTACTTTCCGGCCAATAGTGGATGTTTATTAAAATAAGAAATCGACGCCTAAGCCATATGTAGTGGCTTCACGTTTGTCCACATCAGCATCTGAGCTACCTTCTTCTTCAAAAGTAAATTCGCCTCTTCTGTCTTTTGAGAAAGCAAATTTTGCAATGAAATTCTCGGTGATGAGATATTTAGCATCAAATAAAAAACTAGCATCAATGTGATTTGTATAAGTCACGTCATTGTTGGAATCTTCACCATCAAGATCACCAAAACGAGTTCCTGTTAGACCGAGGGTCATCATGAATTCATGCACTGGACGATATTGATAGAAGGCAGCTGCTTTAAGATCCAGAGAATCTTCCAGGTCAACATTTTCAGTTGATGTCCCTTTTTTATCGTAGTCTCCAGCGAGATGGTAGTCGGCACCAACTAAGAAATAAACTTCGTTGGCCTCATTCCATTTTTTACCCACACGAGCGTTCACGCCTAAAGTGTTTCTTATGTCACTGTGATTAGAGTAAAGAGGGTCAAGAGTGTTACCCTTTTTAGAAGGATCTGTACTTCCAACTTCACGGTCCAAAACTTTCACTTGAGCGAAAGCCCCAAGATCTAAGTTGAAAGCGCCATCATTCTGATTCATGACACGAAAATTCGCACCGAATTTAGGATTCTGAAGGCCAGAGGTGTTGTATGTTTTGTCATTAACGTCTGTCTCAACATCAAAGAGATAATCCAACCCAAGAAAAATATTTAAATTATTCGCCAATGCATATGTAAATTTCGAATTGATATAAAAACCATCAACTTGAAGATTATCATTGCCACCTATTCTTTCTTCTTCATTATTAACTTTTGCATCAGCAGCAACATTGAATTGCCCCTGTTTAAGAAAATAGTTCAAGTCACCAAATTTCAATTCTTCTGCGTAAATTGAACCAACGGCCATCATTGCCGCAACAGCGAGAAACTTTTTCATTGAGATGCTCCTTGTGTTTCATTCAAATTGTACTGATTGACTGAGATTGCGTCAAAAAAAAAGGCCCGGATTTCTCCAGGCCCCTACAACAAATTCGATCTAAGAAAGATTAGAAACGGTAAGTCATTGCAACACGAGAGTAAGTTACGTTTGTTGTGTTGTCGTTTGATACTGAACCATCAATTGAAGCTTCACCGAATTTAACAGAAGCACCACCGTTTAACGTGGTTGATTCCGTAATGCCTGATTTATCAGAAGCTTTTTGATTGCCCCAGATAGCTTGAGCAACTGAACCACGAAGAACTAGCCAAGACGCTGCATCGAACTCAAGACCAACTACAACAGGGATAAAAGAAGCTGAGAATTTTTTGCAGAAGATTGGATTGTTGATATCACAAGTTGCTAAACCCTCTACCCACTCACCACCAAGTCCAACATCTTGTGCAACACCAGTTTTGTTTTCAGCATTAATTCTTTGATACTGGAGTTTTGTGAATAGTGTCGCCTTGTCATTTAACTTAGTTGCACGACCAGCTCCAACTTGAAGCTGAGAAGAACTCAACTTCCCATCGAGATTCGCTCCACCCTGAGCTTCGCCACTTTGTGAACGGTAATCTGCAAAGAGTCTATAATCCATCAAATTATAGATGGCACCGATTTGATAACTAGTATTTTCTTTAAATTCATTATTACCACTAGGATCAGGCGCAGGCGCAGGCGCAACGAGAGTGCTTTCGGCTTTATTAGCAATGTTAATATTGGCATAACCTTCTAAATCACCAGCAATCATACCAAAACGCGTGCGAATGGCTTCTTGTTTATTATTGCTAGCTACAAAACCTGTACCCAAAGTAGAAGTTGTTTCATCTTTAGCCGATTTCGAATAAGTTAGGTTCGCTCCCCATTTAATACCAGCATCGCCAGCAATAAAGAGATCTAAATTATTTTCTTCATAAGCCACTACACCTGCAGCGGTTCTTAAATCATTAGATGAGTTAGACTCAGAACCTAAATGAATTCCATACACTAGGTTTCCAGCCGATTTAAAAAAACCGCCTTCAGCACGTGGAGATTGGTTTGAATCTTTAGCAGCTGTGGTATTACCCCACTCCATAGTTACTAAATCTTTATGATTATTTAGCTGAGCAGCGTTGTAGAAAATGTTACGGTTATCACTGATATAGAATGATCCGTAAATGTCTTCACCAAGAGCAGCTAGACGAGCCTTAGATGCTAAAGCTGGTGTTGCAAGAACGACAAGTCCTAGAGCAATGATTAATTGTTTATTCATGAAATCTCCTTTTTCAAAATGACATCAAATCATTTAGCATTCATGTTGTAGCTAAAAGTGTTACTAAGTTGATTTCGAATGGCAATAGCTTAATTGAGAATGAAAATAGCAGCAAAATTTTGACGGTAATTTGCCCCTACTTAGGGAAAAAGGACCACAATGAAGTGGTCCTTTGGAGATTTAGAAAAGAATATCAAATTTTAAAAAATTAAATCTTAACTCGCGACCGCTCTTGAAATATGTGTCACGAATATCGCCGCCGTATCTTTTAAGAACTAAAGCAACTGTAGGCGCATAGGAAATATTTGCGACAGAATATGAACCCAAGTCCCAGCGCTTACCAGCTTCAAGATTCATGAATAGATTGAAGCCTGATTCGTCTGACTCGTCGGAAAGCTCATAAGTAGCTCTTTCAATACCAACTAGAGCTCCGGCCATGTATGAATTCTTTATGTCTTCGGCATTGAAATTATACAGAAGACCACCACCAAGGGCGAACTCAGAAACTAATTCATCAGAGTCTCCAAAATCAACATCAACGCGATTCCAATAAGCTTGGGCTTTCCACATCAGTCCAACATACTCTTGAATGCTTTGAGCGAAATTTAGATTGATTTTGAAAGTTGTGGCATCTCTATCTTCATTCTTTCCCTTATCATGTTTAAAACTTAAACCACCTGTATAAGAGAAATCGAAAGCATCAATAGAGACGACTTTGTTTTGAGCGAGGGCCGTGATTGAGAAAACGGATAGAACTAAAGCAATTACCAGTTTCATGTAATCTCCTGAAAAAAATAAATAGTACTAAATGATTAACTAACTTAGTAGAACTCTGGCCAGAAACTTTTCTTGATTAAATTGTGGCTTCATCTGCGATGACTGACCTGCAAATTTGAGAGTGGGATAATCAAAGCTGATTTGTTCGATTAAATTGTCTTTTACATCACTAATAAACATATCTTCATCAAAACGGATGTATTCTTTATCGATGTTATTTTCAAATTCAGGAAAAACTCTCTCAAGCACCCGCTTCATAAGCTTAATCTTAGTCGCTAGGTCTTCAGATTGGGGCTCTTCTTCATGAATCAAAAAAAGTCCATGACAGAGATGACCCTGTGAAGTTTGTTCGAATTCAACAATAAAGTGTCCCCACTCATGAGTCATGCTTTGAGGGATAAAGAGAGTTTTCTCGTCCTGTCCAAAATCTTTTTTCATAAGCCAAGTGATAGACAGAGCACTTTGAATTTTGATGGATGTACAAAAGTCGATCACATCTGGAGTCAGTATGTCTTTATTCTTTAAATGGCCTAAAAATTTCTTAGGTGAAAGAGAAAGATGGAGGTTCTCGCAGACTATTTTTTTAAAATCTTTAAAGGTCAAAAGCCATTCTTCTTTCTCTACTAAATCCTGAACTTGAGTTTTTTCAATGCTTTCAATAATTCGAATATCAATATGCGCTGAAATAATGTCATCAAGATTACTCCATTCCTCCTCTGAGAAGAGAGAAGAAATCTCTATGTGATATCCTCTTGAAAGGAAAAAGTTTTCTCCCTCAAGAAGCTCCATGGATTTGGCACGACCACTAAAGGCATGAAATTTTCCATCTTTATAAAACATTGCTTTATGCTTTTGAGGAATGAGCTTAGCATTAAAATGTGTCTTATAAATTTCA
>CAMASK010000002.1 GCA_945860895.1 Bacteriovorax stolpii | reverse complement strand
TGAACTCATTATTTAATTCTCTCAATAATTAAGCTCAAGGCTTCGCCACCACCAATACAAATAGCTGTACAGCCGTACTTTGCTTTTTTCTTTTTCATCGCATTCATGAGAGTCACAAGGATTCTTGCACCAGATGCACCAATCGGATGCCCAATGGCCACGGCTCCACCGAAGACATTCACTTTATTGTGAGGAATGTTCAATTCCTTCATGGCTGCCATAGTGACGGCTGAGAATGCTTCATTTATTTCGAATAGGTCAATTTGCTCTAAAGAAAGATTCGCTTTTTGAAGTGATTTATTAATCGCTCCAACCGGCGCAGTTGTGAACCAAGTTGGATCTTGAGCATTTGAAGCGTAACTAAGAATTTTAAATTCAGCTTGAGCTGCAAAGGAATCTCCCCCCAAAATAATTGCAGCAGCACCATCATTGATGGTTGAAGCATTGGCCGCAGTGATTGTTCCATCTTTTTCAAATGCAGGTTTTAAACCAGGCATTTTTTCAAAGTTTGCTTTAAATGGACCTTCATCTTCAGTCACATCAACTGTTCCACCTTTGGATGGAACTTTTACTGCAACGATTTCATCTTTGAATATCCCTTCTTTCGAAGAAATCTGTGCGCGCTTGAAAGATTCAACTGCAAAGGCATCCTGTTCTTGGCGAGTCATATTATATTTTTTGGTACACTCTTCGGCACAATTTCCCATGGCTCGATTTGTGTAAACATCCCATAAACCATCCCACTGCATAGAATCTTTCATTTCAGTGGCACCAAACTTGGCACCCGTTCTTGAATTCATTAATAAGTGAGGGGCCAACGACATATTTTCCATTCCACCAGCAACCACTAATTGATTGTCACCAGTTAGAATTGAGCGTGCGCCTAAAATCACCGCCTGAAGACCAGAACCACAAACTTTACCAACTGTAGTAGCGGGAATTGTATTCGGGAGACCTGCAAATAACATTGCCTGACGAGCAGGCGCTTGCCCCACACCAGCAGTTATAACGTTGCCCATGAAGACTTCATCAATTTTATTTTTATCAATTCCAGCCTTCATGACTGCCCCTTCAATCGCTGCTGCACCTAATTTAGGAGCAGGCACTTGTGATAGGGTTCCCATGAACGAGCCAATTGCGGTTCTAGAGCCGCCTAAAATATAAACTGCCATAAAATGATCCTTAAGATATAGAATGATTGTCTTTCTTCTTGGATTATTTTAATGAAGTGATTTAAAAATTACTACTTAATCCTTATTAATGAGGCAGGTTGTCATGATAGCTCGTAAATCAAGCTCTAAAAAAGGCACAAATGTTCCTCAGGACTGGACTGATAGACTCGCATTGGAACTAAGTGAAACTTATCAGGATGCTTGTAAAAAGCATTCCAGAACTTTTGACATTTATGGTCAGATATACTCAGACGAGCTTCTTGTCGTTGCTTCCTGGATTTCAGAAAAAGATCAGTATAGTGCTCCTATTACCTGCTTTCTTTCTTGTGATAAGGAGCACTTTAATACGGAGAAAAAATTCCGAGAAACTGAAGATAATTTCGTAGATATATTTGGTTTATTTTTTGATGAAATTTTCGCTCGAGATGATTGGGATGAATTTGAGCCTAATTGGCAGGAAGTTACCCACAAGAAAGTAACTTACTTTTATAAAATTTCTCGTGAAAACATTGCGCAAACACTAGAGGCCAATAAACTATTAGGCGATGATTTTGATGAATTAGAAGACGAGTTAGATCAATAAAATCTAAATAGTACTCAAATCCACTTTCGTAAAAAAATCACAAATTTACCAAAAAAAAACCCTTCCGAGGAAGGGTCTTTATGATTAAATTATTCGTCTTCGTATCTGAGACTTGAAGAGATGGTCTCGATACCAATATCATCATCACCATCATCATCATCTGCCACGTTTTCAAGGTCATCTTCTTCAAAATCAAATTCTGAAGTGATGTTAAGGTCATTAAGCACTTTGTAGAATTCTTTATCGTCTGATAAGTCACTCAACAAAGCTTCGATGTATTTTGGTGGATATTTTGAAATAAGCTCTTCGATATATTCTTGAAGTTTTCCTTCTTTTAAAATATCGCGCTTCTTCTGAATAACTTTCCAGTTACGAAGGTAGTGCAAACGGCAATAGCTTTGAGTGGTACGAATGTTGTCGCAGCCCTTCTCAATGCACTCATCATTTTTAGGATCAATGAAGAAATCCATCGTGCCGATTGATTCTGCAATTGATTTCCAATTAAAGTGTTCACGAAGCTCAGCAATCTCATCAGCAATTTTGCTTTCTAGGTCAACCAAAGCTGCGTTTTTGTATTTTTTTGATTGCTTAGCTTCAAACATGTCGATTTTAACATCGTCTTCTTCGTAAGCTTTTTTTCCTGTTTTTTTAACCGATTTCGATTTCTTGTAGTCTTCTTCAAACTCATCAAAATCATCATCAGCTGGTTTACGTGCTTCGCGCTCTTGACCAAATTCAGGCTCATCATCAGGACCTAGTTCGATGTCTTCATCTTCGTCTTCTTCAGCAAACTTGCCTTTGCCCTTAGGCTTTTTACCAGCATTTTTTGCTTCTTCTTTGTCGGCTTTCGCCTGAAGCTTGGCATTTTCTTTATCTTTCTTCGCTTGAAGTTTTTCGTTTTCTTTGTCTTTCTTTTCCTGCTCTTTCGCTTTTTTCTTATCAGCTTCAGCTTTTACTTTATCCTTGGCAGCTTGCGCTTTCGCTTTCGCTTCGAGAGCTTTCTTCTCTTTTAGTTCTTTCTCTTTTTGTTTCTTGATTTGCTCTTTAGTTAATCCCTTAGGAACAATCTTAGAGACCAATTTACCAATAAAAGATTTCGGAGCTAGTTTTTTTACAACTTTTGGAGCTGGTTTTTTTGCAACTTTTGGAGCTGGTTTTTTTGCAGCCACTTTTTTAGCAGCAGGTGCCGCTTTTTTTGGAGCAACTTTTTTAGCAGGAGCTTTCTTAGGCATTTTCACTTCTTTTTTGGGAGCAGCTTTCACCGGTTTTTTTAAAGCTGGTTTTGCTACAGGTTTCTTAGCTGGCATTTTAGCAGCAGGCTTCTTTTTCGCCATGTTTTTCTCCTACAAAAAAATATCTGACATCTTTGCTTAGTAAAACAAATTTAATGGAGACTCTAGCAAAGCCGTAGTGGCTTGACGAGGGGTTATTTAATGAATTGCTTTCAATTCACTGCTCGCAATCACCATACGTTGAACTTCAGATGTTCCTTCGTAAATCTCAGTAATTTTAGCGTCCCGGAAAAAACGCTCAACTGGATATTCTTTGGTGTAGCCATTGCCTCCGCAAAGCTGAATGGCCTTAGTAGTTATCCACATAGCTGATTCTGAAGCGAATAGTTTCGCCTGAGCGGACTCTTTTGAATATGGCTGCCCTGCATCTTTAAGAGCAGAAGCGTGATAAATGAGAAGTCTTGAAGCCCCAATTTTAGTACTCATATCGGCCAACATGAACTGAATTCCCTGAAGATCAGAAAGTGGCGCACCGAATTGAACACGTTGTTTCGTATAACGAATCGCGTAATCAAACGCCCCTTGGGCAATTCCCAAAGCCTGAGAAGCAATCCCAATTCGTCCGCCATCTAAAGTTGCCATGGCCACTCTGAAACCTTTTTCAGCTTCACCTAAAAGAGCATCTTTGGGAACTTTGACTTTATCAAAGGCTAACTGACAAGTTGAAGAGCCACGAATCCCAAGTTTGTCCTCTTCTTTGATGATGGAAAATCCTGGAGTGGAAGTTTCTACGATAAAAGCAGAGATGCCTTTGTAATCAGGAGTTTTTTTCGTTTTTGCAAACACGATACACACACCAGCTTCTTTGCCGTTAGTGATCCAGTTTTTCACGCCGTTAATTTCCCAATGATCCCCTTTGTCTTCTGCAAAAGTTGTGAGTGAGCCTGCATCTGATCCGGCATTTGGTTCAGACAAACAGAAGCAACCAATCCATTCACCACTGGCCATTTTAGGAAGATATTTTTTCTTCTGGGCTTCTGTGCCGAAATTTAAAATTGGCCATACTCCTAAAGATGTATGAGCTGAAATCAAAACACCGGTTGAGGCGCAATTTCTTGATACTTCTTCCACCAGAATTGAGTACGACATGTAATCAAGTCCTGCTCCACCATACTCTTCAGGAATATATGAACCTAAAAATCCATTCTCCGCCACTTTATTGATAAGGGCCGTGGGAATATGACCTTCGTGATCGATTTTCATCGCCAGTGGTGCAACCTCTGAGTCAGAAAACTTTTTAACCATGTCGCGGATTTCTTTGTATTTTTCATCTAACATCATAAGATTTTTCCTTGGAAATTTGCTTTTCTTTTTTCGATAAAGGCAGCTATGCCTTCAATCATGTCTTCAGTCTGAAAAATATTTCCGAAAGCTTTTCTTTCCTCAAATAATCCCTGACCAAGAACTTGTTTTGCCTGATAGATGGCATGAGATGAATTCTTCAGAGTGTTTTTAAACCACGCTGTCGCCCCTTCCATTAGTTTTACTTTATCTTCAAAAACTTCTAGTGTTATGCCCAGATTTTTTGCTTCTTCACAACTCACGTTGCGACCAGAGAACATAATTTCTTTGGCGCGTCTTTCTCCGACAATTTTCATGAGACGTTGAGTTCCACCAAAACCAGGGATTAATCCGAGCTTCACTTCGGGTAGCCCAAAAACGGCATTTTTTGAGGCAAAAATAAAATCACAGGCCAGGGCCATCTCAAATCCACCACCCAAAGCAAATCCATTAACACAAGCAATGCTTGGATAAGGAAGAGCTTCAAACCCCAGAGTTACTAGTTGACCGAGTTCAGAAAAAGCTAATGCTTCTCCTGCCTCCATAGGTTTCATCTCTGCGATATCGGCGCCGGCAATAAAAGCCTTCTCCCCTTCACCCACAACAATTAGGCCACGAAGTGGAGCTGTTTTAAGTTCGGTTAAAGCAAATTTTAATTCCCGCAAGACCAGAATATTTAGTGCATTCAATTTATCTGGACGATTAATGATGAGTGTTCCCACTCCTTCATTATGATTAAAGCTAAGTGTTTCAAAATTACTTATCATAAACGTGAAATCCTTTTCCATTTTTGCGACCGTATCTTCCGGCAGCGACATACTGACGAAGAAGAGGACATGGACGGTATTTAGTATCGGCCAGACCATCATGAAGAACATTCATGATCGCTAGACATGTATCTAATCCAATAAAATCGGCTAGCTCAAGTGGACCCATTGGTTGGTTGGTTCCGAGCTTCATGGCAGTATCAATGTCTTTGGCCGTGGCCACACCTTCATAGAGAGCATAAACCGCTTCATTGATCATCGGCATGAGGATTCTGTTAACTGCAAAACCAGGAAAATCATTAGCACGGATAAATGTTTTACCCATTTTTTCTGAAACAGCTGCCACGACATTAAAAGTTTCATCCGAAGTTTCAAGGCCACGAATACCTTCCACGAGTTTCATGACAGGAACTGGATTCATAAAATGCATTCCAGCGATTTTATCAGCGCGTTTTGTGACGGCGGCAATTTCAGTTATAGAGATAGAGGAAGTATTTGAAGCAAGAATGGCATCTGCCCTTACTACTTCATCAAGTTTTTTAAAAATGTCGAATTTAAGCTCTTTTTTTTCAGTGGCAGCTTCAATCACTAGATCACAATTTTTTAAGTCAGATATCTCGGTTGAAGTTTTAATAAGAGAGAAGGCTCTAGCTGCATCATCCTTCGTCCATTTGGCTTTTTCCACACCTTTATCGAGCTGCGTCTTAATAAAATTGTGCCCAAAATCCAAAGAATTTTTAAAAGCATCAAAAAGAATTACATCATATCCAGTCTGAGCGGCTACCTGGGCGATCCCTCGTCCCATTTGTCCTGCGCCAACAATTCCAATCACTTGAATGTTTTTCATCTGAGTAAATCCTTGTTCAAAAAGCGAAATTAATTGTTCAAAAACTACCTTATCCCTCGTCTTTTGCCAAAAGGTATAACTAGATCTCTTGCCATAAAGGTCATTATTGGTTTATAACTTCGCAATATTTTTGAAAGAACGACCATTAGGAGAAACGCAAGTGGCCAATCACAAATCGTCAGTAAAAAGAGCAAAACAAGAAAAAACTCGTCGTATGACGAATAAGATGAAGACAGCTAAAGCACGTACTGCTGTTAAATCATTAAAAGATGCAATTGCAAAAGGCGACGCCTCAACTGCAAAAACTCTTTTAACAAAAGCACAGTCACTTTTAGCAAAACTTGCAAAGTCACCTGCAATGAAAAAGAGAACTGCTTCTCGTAAGACTTCACGTCTTACTAAGCAGGTTGCGTCGTTGAAGTAATTGGTAAAATAATTTGCCATAGACACTTGATTAAAACAAAATAAAGCCCAAAGTATGAATTATACTTTGGGCTTTTTATATTTTATGGAGATTCATCAATGAAATCTACTCTTGCAGTTCTCTTACTTTCTTTCCTTTTAGTCTCATGCGGACTTCAATCTATTCCACAGGCCAATAACGCTGTTGAAGCATCTTGGGCAGAAGTGCAAAACCAATATAAAAGACGATCAGATTTAATCCCTAACTTGGTAAACACAGTTAAGGGATATGCCGGTCACGAAAAATCAACTTTGGAAGGAGTTATCGCAGCACGTGCGAAAGCCACTTCTATTAATGTTGATGCTAAAGATTTAAATCCTGAATCAATGAAGAAGTTCCAGGCCGCTCAAGGGGAGCTCTCTCAAGCCCTTGGTCGTTTAATGGTTGTGTCTGAACAGTATCCACAACTGAAAGCGAACGAAAATTTCCAGGCCCTTCAGTCTCAACTTGAAGGAACAGAAAACAGAATCACTATTGCTCGTCGTCGTTATATTGAAACAGTTCAGGAATTTAACAACCTTGTAACCGTCTTTCCTACAAGTTTGACCAATTCATTAGTTCATCACATGGAGAAGAAGCCTCAGTTCACAACAACTGAAGCTGAACAAAAGACACCAGAAGTTAAATTCTAGTGCGCTACCTTTTCTCTTTAATCCTTATTCTATCCTTGAGTGCATTCGGGGCTGAAGAAATTCAGATCCCGGCACTAAACTCACCTGTTATGGATGAGGCAGGGTTTTTATCACCTGATCAGAAAGAGAATTTAGGAAAACTCGCCTATGAGATTCATGCTCATCAAGGCCCGCAAATCACAGTTTTGACTGTGAATGATATGCAAGGATATGAAATTGAAGAATTTTCCATTCGCGTAGCTGAGAAATGGAAATTAGGAACTAAAGAAGCTGGAAATGGTATTCTTATTCTTATTGCTAAACAAGAGCGCAAAATGCGCATCGAAGTCGGCCAGGGAATTGAAGGTGAAATAACAGACTTCGAAGCCAATCGTTATATCAAAACAGTTTTAACTCCTTTTTTTAAAAGCGGCGATTTCTACGGCGGTTTGCAATTAGTGATGCTCGATATTGCCCGCAAGTTTAATATTCAGCTAAATGGAAAACAAACTTTTGTAAGACGGGCCACACCCGCCATAAAATTTAGTGGTCCCTTAAAGATGGCCTTACCTTTTTTGATTATCTTTTTGGTTCTAGGACAAATTCTTCTAAGTAAAAAACCTTTGGCACGGGGACTCTTCACTGGCTCGGGTGTAGCGGGAACAGCCTTTTTCTTTCTATCAGGTATTAATATTGCAGCCATTGCTCTTCTTTTTTTGTTTGGATTATTCATCGGGACAATAGGATTGAGTAATTTATTATTTGCTTTGGCTTCAGGCGGCGGACATCATGGCGGTGGCTTTCGAAGCGGAGGCGGATTTGGTGGCGGTGGTGGTAGTTGGGGTGGTGGCGGCGGAGGCTTCTCCGGCGGCGGTTCTTCAGGGAGTTGGTGATGAGACAAATTTTGATTCAAGAAGATGCTAAATTAGTTGAAGCGAAGCTCATTAATTTTGAAAAAAACACAGGTTGTGATCTACTACTGATTATTGCCAATGCCAGTGATCCTTATCCAGCGGCTAGTCTACGTTTTGGAATGATTGCAGGATTTTTAATCACTCTTATTTTTAGTTACTACTTGGAATTTCATGAAGGCTGGATGTGGCCGCTTTTTATGCTTATTATCTCAAGCCTAATGACTTGGGTTGGTCATTTTTCATGGGCAAAACGTCTGGCCTTAAGCGACCGTGAGGTGGCCCGAGAATGTGCAGAAAAGGGATTAGAGTATTTTCATATTTTAGGAACTTCAAAAGTTTCTCATAAAGTTACGGCCATGATCATGATTTCAAGCCTTGAAAAAAATATTCAGCTTTTGGTTGATGAAAAATTAAAAACTCAAATCACTCAACAGGAAATGGATGAATTGATTGCACTCATGAAAGAGCATTTCAAAAAGGGCAATGTAGGTCTGGGTCTTATCAGCAGTATTCAAAGACTAGAAGACAAGATCGTCAAAGATTTTGGCGGAAAAGTCAGTGAAGCCCCTCTATCGGAACTTTCTGATACAATTCATTTTATTAATATTTAAACTTCGAGTTTCAATTTCTTATGCCATTGCGAGATAGATTCTTTTGAATACCGTTGGAACAGTTTATTTTAAGAATTAAGCATCAGCATTTTGCAAAGAAACAAATTGCCTGGAAAGACTGAAAAGCGTAGTATTTTTATTCCATATAGGAATTTTCAATGAAAGCTTTGTTTCTAACTCTTCTCATGACCTTTAATTTGCATGCAGCAATTGAATCGCTTCACTACAAAATACTACCTGGGAAATACCATCTAGGCGGTACACTTCAAGCAGAGGCGACAAAGTTTAACACTCTGGCCAAAACAATGGATGTTGAAGTTAATTATGATGTAATAAAAAAAGAATTGATTCCTGCTCCAGCTCATATTTTAAAAAACAAAATGGTTTTCGTTCTTCCTCTTGAATTTCAAGACGAGCGCGGCTATTTAGATTTAGAACAATCAAAATCTCTCGATTCTCAATATGCAACAATCCAACACATGGGACGCGTAAAAATTGGCAAATTTAACGATGCTCATAGAGTTCAAATTGTTGGTAAGAATGGTAAATATATTTGCAATATTATTTACCATCCCTCATTTCCTGAATTAGGTTGGAGCGAGATTAAAATCTTGCTTAATTTAAGCTTCTTAACTAACTATGAGATGCAAGCTGTTTTAAAGTAAAATAGACCTAGTTACTTTAGACATTTATGTTCCTCAACCAAAGTATCAACCACTGCAGGATCACCTAAGGTTGATGTATCCCCTAAGCCTGAATATTCAGCAGCCGCAATTTTTCTTAAAATTCTTCTCATCACTTTTCCAGAACGTGTCTTGGGTAAGCCTTTGGTTATGTGAATTTTATCTGGAGCTGCAAATCTACCGATTTTATTTCTCACAACTTCTTTAATGCTCTCGAGTAATTCTGGTCCCGCTTTTTTAGCATCATATAAAATCACATAAGCGTAAATACCAACACCTTTAACATCATGAGGCATTCCAACGACTGCGGCTTCGGCAACTTCTTCATGCTCCATCAGGGCACTTTCAATTTCTGCTGTACCCAGGCGATGCCCGGATACATTTAATACGTCATCAATTCGACCTGTAATCCAATAATATCCATCTTCATCCCGCTTACATCCATCACCAGTAAAATAGTAACCTGGGTATTGAGTAAAATAGGTCTCAACAAAACGTGAATGATCTTGATAAATCGTTCTGGCCTGACCAGGCCAGGAACCTTTCATACACAACGCTCCCTCAACATTATTGCCTTTTAATTCCTCACCAGTTTCTGGAACAACAATTACCGGTTGAATTCCAAAAAAAGGCAGAGTTGCAGACCCTGGCTTAGTAGGAGTTACTCCAGGTATGGGAGTAATCAAAATACCACCTGTCTCAGTTTGCCACCAAGTATCCACAATATCGCAACGTTGTTCACCAACCACATCGTGATACCAATTCCAGATTTCAGGATTAATCGGCTCACCAACCGTTCCAAGGAGCCTTATGCTTGAACGGTCATACTTATTAACCATGTCATCACTAAATTGAGCGAGTGTTCTTAAAGCTGTTGGAGCAGTGTAAAAAATTGAAACTTTTAAATCATGAACGATTCTCCAATAGCGACCGGCATCTGGGTAAGTTGGTACAGATTCAAATAAAACACTGGTAGCGGCATTGGCGAGCGGTCCATAAACCACGTAAGAGTGACCAGTTACCCAGCCGATGTCAGCAGTACAAAAATAAATATCATTCTCATGATAATCAAAAACATATTTATGAGTATACGAGGCATAAGTCAGGTAACCACCAGTGGTATGAAGTACACCCTTGGGCTTTCCAGTTGACCCTGAAGTATACAAAATAAACAGTGGGTCTTCTGAATCCATTTCAGCACAGGGAGCAACAGGACGATATTTTTTTATTTCATCTTCATAAATTAAATCCCGTCCTTCAACGAGTGGAACTTTGGTGAGTGTCCGATGAACAACTAAAACTTTTTCCACGCATGAAACATCTTTAAGGGCTTCGTCTGTAATGGCCTTGAGTGGAATACTTTTTCCGCCACGCAACCCTTCATTTGCAGTGATAACCATTTTACATTCAGCATCCAGTACTCTTCCCTTCAGAGCTTCGGAACTAAATCCAGCAAATACAACCGAATGAATAGCTCCAATGCGAGCACAGGCAAGAACCGAATAAACAAGTTCTGGAATCATGGGAAGATAAATACAAACACGATCACCTTTTTTTACCCCGTTAGCTGCAAGTAAATTAGAGATCCGGCAAACCTGCTCATACACTTCCTGATATGTAATATGCTGATACTCTCCCGGTTCATCTTTAACCCAAATGATTGCATCTTTATCAGCATGATCGGCCAGGTGTCGGTCCAAGCAGTTATAGGAAGCATTCAATTTAGCTTCTGGAAACCAAGTGAAGTTAACGCGATTAAAATCTCCCATAAAAGCCTTTTCAGGGGCCTTAAACCAGTTTAGATTTTTTGATGCCTCAAGCCAAAAAGACTGAGGATCTTTAATGGATCGATCATAGATTTCACGATAGGAATCAAGTCCCTTCAAAAAAGAGCCTGATTCAATGCTTTTCTTAACTGGAATAGTAGTTTTTGTCATAATTCTTCCTTTGAACTTCTTCAATTCTTACACAAGAGACCCTTCATTTAAAGAGTCGTTTGTGATAATTTAACACCAATGAAATATTTCAATATACAGGTAGCTTCTCAGCTCTCGGGTGTAGCTTCTGCCACTATAAGGGCCTGGGAAAAGCGCTATCATGCAATAGTTCCAGAACGTGCTGAAAATAAACACCGTCTTTATTCTGAAACCGATATAGAAAAACTTGCTTTGCTTTATAAATTGACTGAATTAGGCCAAAGCATTGGAAAGATAGCTCACCTGGAATTAGTCGAATTAAAAGATATTTATTCAAAGCTTATGCATCGTCCGTATGAGGAACAATACGTTGTAACTCCTCATCATGATAAAATTGATGTTGAGAAAATGATGAGCAATCTTTTTCTTGCGCTTGCTGCTTATAAAATTGACATCATTTCTCATGAACTCGATAAAATTAAATCAACTTTAAGCCCAAGGGAAATTTGTCTTAATATTCTTGTTCCCTTATTTCAAGAAATTGGAAATAAAGTATCGAAAAATGAAATTACTATCGCTCAAGAACACACTTTAAGTGCCATTGTTTCTTTCCACATGGGGCAACTCATTGGTCTTCATTACCAAAAAACGTTAAAGCGCAATGAGCTTATTTTAATCACAACCCCAGAAGGGGAATTGCACGGAATTGGAATTTTAGCGGCTTCTTTGTTGTGTATCCATTATGGTATAAAATTCATTTACCTTGGTCCTAACTTACCAGCCGAGTCTCTTGCTCAAGCAGCGAATGCTTTAAACCCAAAAGCAATTTTACTTGGCATTACAAAATATGATGTGCCTGGACAGCCCACACTCAGTGATTACCTTTTAAAATTGAAATCTTATTTAACTTCTTCGCCTGAGCTATGGCTTGGCGGAAACGTTAAGGCTCATGCAAAATCGGAGATGGAGAAGAAAAGAATTCAATTTTTCACCTCTCTTCAGGCCCTCGATACATTTCTGGGAAAGTTTTAATTACATTGATAGGCAGTAGCATGAACACTACGGCCCTTACCATTTGGAATCTCTTCATTAATAAAAATTCCAGAAGCCTTTAATTTAGCTGCTTGATTGATGGCATCGTTAGTGGCCAGTTCAGTACTTCCATTTTGGTCAATTCCCACAACTCTGCCGACAACATTGCAGTTGGTGGGTTTGGTTGTATAAACTTCAAGCTCTTTTGCTTTCTCAGTTAAAATACCCTTGTTTGATGAACAAGCTGCTCCTATTAGCAACAACACAATTAACTTCATATTAAGCTCCTTCTAAAAAATAATTCTTTCATAATAGATTACCACTCATTTCCATTAAGCTGAACACAACGAGCTTTATATATGTTTCTAAGATGCACTTCATATTTGCATTTGCTTACAGCATCTCTGCACATTCCAGTCCGCCAATCCGAGTGACCATAAAATCTCTTCAATAATTGATTGTTGTGACTCAACATAACTACCTGGCAATTTACTGGTTGAGCTGAAGCAGAGAATGAGAACATTATAAAAACAAAAAAGGACGTTTTCATTTTCCTCCTTAAACTTTTACTTTCTAAAGTACATAGTTCTTGAAGGAAATGAGCAAGACTGATTACGGCAATTTTTTACTCAAATGTCCCTGTAACTTCATTCATTTCTGGAGTTTTTTGTGCACTTTTTTCCTGAACTGAAGAGGGACTTCGTAAATTTGATGGATTTGAATCAAATGAACCGAATGCTAAGTCATTGTTAGATGAGTCAGATTTATGTTTTTCTGAAACTTCGAAGGTACCTGAGACCTTTTGGAAATCAATGGCCATGGCATTTGAAGAAATTAAAAATGCTGAAAGTAATAGAGTCATTTTCAAGATAAACCTCCTGGGTCATTACTTACCCAATCGGCTTATCTTGAAGTTTATTTTAATTAATAGTTAAACTGCGCCTGAAGTCTTAAGTATTGGCCTTTTTCATCAATGTTTGATGCTTTAGTAGCTGACTCGATGACACGGTCAGACTGGGAGTAAGCAATAGTAATTTCGAGAGCTGGATTGGGCTGCCATTCTGTTCCAAATTCCCATTCACGCGTTTCCATACGGTTACCATTATCGATTTTTCTTCCACCTTCATATTCTTGATAACGAACATACGGAAAAAAACGATGATTTTTGTAATTAGTTTGATAGTTAACTAGAGCATAACCACCCTTAAGATTTTTTGAAACCACAGCGGCTTTAGCTTTATCCCACTCAGGACCTATACCTACGTTGTACTCCAGCTGAAAACCGAAAGGTTGTGGATAGTAAATTAATGAAGCGGCAGAACGTTGGTCATAATAGTCTTTAGGAGTTGTATCTGTACCATCAGTAGGTTTTGCTTTAAAGTCAGTACCAGCCGTTTTAAACTTCCCTTCATAGGCCTGAAGTGAAGCCTCAATAAACTGACCGCTCGTCAATTTAAAAGGATAAGTTAAACGAATTGCCCGGTGCAAATCATTGTTCTCTTCTTTCTTGTTTAATGATTGGCCATTATAGGCGCCAATCGCAATCATTCCGTAGTCACCGGAGCCTTTAAGATTGTTTGAAGTAAGTTCTTTAAAACGCTTTCTTATTTCATTAGGAGCGTACATAACAAAAACACCTGTATCACGCTCATTAGGTGCAGCAGTATTTATAGCATCAGAACGGTCTAGAGCTGGACGATTGGAGCTTGATTGTAAATTATCAAATCCAAAAGGAACTTTAGAAATACCAGTTCTGATTCTCCATTCTTTATTTTCAGAGATTGCATAATCAAAATAAGCATCTCGAATTTGAAGGTAGTTTTGAGTCATGGAACCTGAGCCAACATCTTGGGAGAAATCTGGTTGAATATAAATATAAACTCGATCCGAAACTTCTCCAAAAAAAGTTAAACGCGCCCGGCGAAGGAAAAACCCATTCTTATTTCCCACGGATTTATCGCCGGTGGGATGAATCAACTTACTATTTGTCTCGAGTAGACGATTATAACGGAAATGAGCATAACCTCTCATTTGAATTCTTTCGTACCATTTTGAAGCAAGTGTATCATTAACAATCTTTTGCAAATCTGCTACGGGTGTACCAGACTCCTGGGCAATTACATTCGAAGATATAATTAATAATAAAAGCAGGATAAATTTCATAATTTCCCTTAAAACAAGCAAGATAGTTGATAGGGATTTTTATACTTTTCGAAAGATTTTGTTTGTTAGGAATATGTTAGGAAAACGTTAAGAACCTATTGACGCACAATATTATTCCTAGATTCATTGAAAGGATTTGAATGTTGATGATAAAAATTTTCCAAGTCTTGTGCACCACCAATTCGATCACCATTGATGAAGACTTGAGGTAATTTAGTTCCTCCTGAAATGGCCTTGACTGTCTTGATGGTGAAGTCTTTATTGAGAACTAATTCTTCATAATTCATGTTGTTGTGTCTTAAAAATTCTTTTGCCCGGGCACAGAAGACACAGCCCGGTTTAGTAAAAATAGTTATGGCATCAGGAATCTTTGCATGAGGATCAAGATATTCTAACATTTTTTCTGCACTAGATTCTCCGTATGGATCATCACCAACCTCAGGCTCAATGAACATTTTTTCTATCACTCCATCATTAACCAGCATGGAGTATCGCCAGCTGCGATTTCCGAAACTCAAATCTGATTTATCTACCAAAAGTCCCAATTTTTCCGTGAATTCTCCATTACCATCAGGAAGCATAAAGATATTGTCCGCTTTCTCCATTCGTTTCCATTCATTCAGAACAAAACTATCGTTAACGGAAAGACAGATAACTTCATCTATTCCGTGCTCTTTAAAAGAAGAGTATAGCTCATTATAATTTGGTAAATGAACTGATGAACAAGTTGGAGTAAAAGCTCCAGGTAGCGCGAAAACAACAATTCGCTTTCCTTTGAAGATATCATCCGAAGTTTTTGTTACCCATTTGTAATCTTCTCGAATTTTGAATTTTACAAAGGGAACTCTGGAGCCAGTTTTATCGCGTATTTTCATAAACTTCCTCCTTTATAAAATTTAAACGGATGTTCACCTAATGACAGCTTGATTTGAACTCAAACTAAAAACTGGAGTGTATTAGTCTGTTGAGATATTTTGATGATCTTAAGCACCTAAATGAAAGAATTTATGGCAAATAGAATTCGAGAACAGGAAACTTATCAAGGATTAATCATGAAAAAAATTCACTTTCTAATGATGCTCATTACACTTATTCCTTCGAGTGTATTTGCTAAAATTTATGCTTCAGAGGGCAAATTTTATGTTCAGTCTTATGGCGAAAGAAATCCTATTTTTATGGTTAATGACTTGTCACAAAAAAATCTTATTTCCAAAATTAAACTTTTTGGCTCGGGAAAAGTTCACCTCATTTCATATGCTCAAAAAGGGGAAAAAGAAAAACTATATTCGGTAGATTCAAGTGGCTATATTTATGCCATTCAACCTTTTGCCGACTACTCGGTTAGTACGGTGGACAATGATGGCCGGATACAATTTAAAGAGCAGCCTTCCAAAAAATACTATATCTCATCGAAAGGGTATTTCTTGTATTAAGGAATTTTTTAACCAGTTTCTGATTTTTTAGAAAAATTCATGGTAATATTGGTCAATCATTTATTAAACCGAGATTGTCTAATGAACCATGTTCTTTTAATTAATTGTGGTGATGAGAAAGGTCTTATTGCTAAAATTTCTCGTACTCTATTCGAAAATAATTTAAATGTTATGGAACTCAAGGAACATGTTGATGAGGCTTCTAATCACTTTTACATGCGCTGTGAGTTTAAAGGCCAGACTGATCTTTCTCGTATGAAAGATCAGCTCACTTCCCAGCTTCCTCGTGAAGCTAAAGTCACCATTAATCCTCGCAAGAAAAAAGACATAATAGTTTTTGCGACCAAAGAACATCACTGTTTAAGTGATATTTTAATTCGTAATTACTTTGGTGAGTTAAATGCTGAGATTAAATGTGTCATTTCAAACCATGAAGACATGCGCGGGCTGGTTGAAAAATTTGATATTCAATACTGTTATATCGGTCACGAGAATAAAACTAAAGAGCAATTTGAAAATGAGATTTTAGCGGTTGCCGAAAAGCATGACCCTGATTACATGGTTCTTGCAAAATTTATGCGCATTCTTTCGCCTCGTTTTGTAAGCAAATTCCCATCTCGCATTATAAATATCCATCACTCATTCTTGCCTGCCTTTATTGGAGCAAATCCTTATAAACAAGCTTTCGAAAGAGGAATAAAAATCATTGGTGCGACTGCTCATTTTGTGACTGATAATTTAGATGAAGGACCAATCATCACTCAAAAAACGAATCAGGTAGATCATTCATTCTCAGCTGATGATATGAAGCACTCTGGCCGTGAAATCGAACGCGTTGCTCTTGCAGAAGCCCTACAGCACGCTTTTGAAGATCGAATCTTTGTCACTGGAAATAAAACAGTCATTTTTGGCTAGATCAACCACACATGACTGAGTGGGATGCCTTGTTGAATATCAAAAATAATATCAGTAATGAAGAAGAGAGCACATGCGAATAAAACAGCTAAATTTCTCATGGAATGAATAGTAACTCGCTGAAAAGATAATGCAAGAGTTTTGCTGAATAACTTTTTGTTAAAATCCTCAAACAGAAATTTCCATCTTCCTCAACCGGTTATTCTGTTACACTTATTTCTATTACAGAGGAAAGACTATGAATTCCTATTACAAAAATTGGCAAACAGAACTGGATGCGTTCCTCATTTATAAAGTTCTCGCGAGCATTGAAAAAGAAAACCGTAAGGGGCCTTTATTTGAAAAGCTATCGCAAGAATCTTTGCATCAATCTAAAATTTGGAAAAATCTCACCAATAATGAAACACTTAATTGGGATTACAAACCTTCTTTAAAAATACGCATAATTGCAATGATGCTTAAAAAGATTGGCCCCAAGTATCTTATTGATTTCTTACCTTCACTTAAAATTAGAGGACTTTCCTTATACCGGCTTGGTGATGATCACCACAATCAAGACCAACTGGAGATGGAAAGTGTTCATTCTAAAATTAAATCTGGATCAAATCTTCGTGCTGCTATATTTGGCATAAACGATGGCTTAGTCTCCAACGCCAGTCTCGTTTTTGCCATGGTAGGGGCCCAGAGCGAAAATCAAACTCTCATTCTTACTGGAGTAGCTGGTTTACTCGCCGGAGGCTTTTCAATGGCCACTGGCGAATATGTTTCTGTAAAATCTCAAACTGAGCTATTTGAAAATCAAATCGCAATTGAAAGAGAAGAGCTTCAAGAGTTTCCAGAGGAAGAAGCAAAAGAATTATCATTAATATATCAGGCCAAAGGTATTGACCGGGAAACCGCCAATAAGATTGCAACAACCTTAGTGCAGGACAAAGAAAAAGCTTTACACACATTGGCACGTGAAGAATTAGGGCTCAATCCTAATGATTTAAGTTCCCCTATTCAGGCAGCCTTTGCGAGCTTTTTCTCTTTTGCCATTGGGGCGGCCCTGCCTCTTTTACCATTTATAGTCATGGGTAGAGACACTGCAGTCACTACTTCATTCATTTTAAGTTTAAGTACTCTTTTCATCATTGGGCTTCTCATAAGTTTACTCACTGGTAAATCAGCACTTATGAGTGGTCTTAGAATGTGCGCACTTGGCTTATTTTCTGGCACTATCACTTATCTGATAGGAAGTGTGATTGGCGTATCGGTCAACTAGAAGCTAGTTTTTAAATTGAAACTTGCGTAAGTTCCAGCATCAACCTTGACTATATTGTGGTGCTTATCTCCAAAAGACTCCGCTGCAAAATACTCTCGATCAAAAGATCTGCCCACCTGAAGGTCGAGCTTAAGTACTGGCCCAAATGATTTTTCAACTCCAAAGGCCACTTTCCTTTCGAACCAAAAAATTCGCTCATTATCCTTAGTCCGGGCAGTATCAAAATACACCTGAGGTGCTTGTTCAATTGAGATATAGGGCTTCAAGAACGTAAAACCATTATAAGAAAGTCTTAGATTATGATTATAAGGAATAAAACCCAAATAGCGGATTGTGAATTTCTCTTCCCAGACAGGACGAATAAATAGCACAAAAGGAAAACCAATAATAAAGGTTCGACTTCTACTTTGTTCATGAACGTAAACAAAGCCAGGCAAGGGAATATTATTTAAAAAAGTCCGGTTATTAGAGTAATTAACAATCCAGATCCAACGATCATTGTAGCGGTAAGCTGAATTTAAGCTAATGGTAGAATCACGGGTATCCTTAAAGCGGCGGTCACTGGCACTGCCGTAGGTTCCGAAAAATCCCAGTGTCCGTTCATTATCAAGGTAATGCTTGTAATTTAAACCTAACTGCACGTTATAATAATTAGGGACTGCCTTTAGATTATTATCGAGTTCGAAAGACCGGGCAGAGACTCCAATCCGCGAGTTTTTGAAACGATCAAAATAATGAGCGGCCGAAAAAGAGGCTTCTTTAATTTTTTCAGAATTAAGGAATTGGGTTTCAATGGTAGTGGAAAATAAAGGCTCACCAATCAATCCTTGAAAGTCTTGAGCCTTAACTGAACTTATCAGCAATAAAAAAACGATACCGCTAAAGATCTTTATCATTTCTTACATCTTTTTAAATTTATAACACATGAATTACAATTCTATGGATTTTGTACTTAGAGGTCATTAAAAAAATAACTACATTTTAGATTTTGAAAAATCACTACATAAAAAAACTCCCCCAAAATTCGGGGGAGTTTTATTTTAAGGAATAATCACTTGAGTTTATCGTTGTAAAAAGAAAGTTGGATTAGCAAGACGAGCCTTTAAAGTGATTAGAATCCAATTTCCATCATAGTTTCTTTCAGTTTCATCCAGTCTTGAATGATTTTTGTTTTATCAGAAGCATTGAAGCGTTCAACGTCTGGATCGATGCCAGCGTAACGGTAAGTTGTCACGTCTGCGATTTCACCCATGATCGCCTGCATACGATCAACGTGTCTCACATGATCATCAGCAAATACGATGGCCTTAAAATTCTTTTTATATTTTTTTAAAAGCACTTTAAGCATCACACCTTTGTTCTGACCAGCAGTCATGTAAATACCATTCTGAAAGCTAACCGGGCGAGCCGATTGAAGACCAGCAACCTGAACATCCGTTTGCGTAAGTCCGGAACAAGCAAGGTTGTTAATGTCGTAAGGAAGATATGTCCCAGTTACATCTTTTGAAGCATTAAGTGTCGAAACAGAAAAATCCATTCCATTACTTCTCAGAGAAGCCTCAGTTAAGCTTCTGAAGTCAGGTCCACGAGAAGTTAAAAGAATAATGCTCTGACCTTCTGCTTGAAGTTTTTTAATTTTCTCGGCTAAAGTTCCTTCAGTGGCGCGCATTTTTCCCATTGTAAAGAGAAGACCTTGCGCCTGGATCAATTCCTCGGTAACCGTAGAAACGCAAGCTGGCTTACAGTTGGCATCTTTCATGATTTTTTCTTGCCATGAATACCATTGATCGGAACCCAATTCATTCACACTGGTCAAAATTGTGTTATCGATATCAAAAACTAAAAGAACATTACTGCGGCCTAAAGCCTGGGATTTTTGTTCAACTTTCGCAAACACTTCGTCCATAGAAGCAGTCACAAGCTTTTCCGAAGCATAGAGCTGGGACGATAAAAGGATTAAACCTAAAAACAGAGCTTTCATGAAAGGATCCCTTTGGTTGGATTTTCTCCAATATTTACCAAAGGTATCACGTTAAAAAAAGCATCAGTATAAGTGTAAGTATTTTTTGCCAGCATACCATTTTAATAGCCATTTAGACCTCAAACGCCATTATTCCATTGCATGAAAATCAAAAAATAACTTCCAAGCTATTGAAAAGTCGAATCCTCATGAGAAGTGATTGGAAACACTTATAATTACCCAATCCATTTACAAAAGAACTTTATGTCAAAAATCATCTCCATTAACAATCTCTCCTATGCGGTACCATATGGGCAAACCATTCTGAAGGACATCAATCTCGATATTCCCGCCGGGGAATTCTTGGGGCTTCTGGGTCACAATGGATCAGGAAAAACCACACTACTTGACGTGATTATGGGTAACAAAAAAGCATCTATCGGATCAGTCTCAGTTCTTAATGAAGATCCCCACTCAAGTCGTAGATTAAACAAACAGCATATTGTTTATCTGTCACAGGATGTTTCAATAAAAGGTGATATCTCAATTGGCGATTTTTTGAAGTTTCATTCAGCTTTTTATCCTGATTATTCGAAGGAAGATGAAAAACATTTGGTGAACGTTTTTGAACTACATAAGGACTTAAAAGTTGGGGCGCTTTCAACAGGACAACAGAAAAAAGTTCAGATCATTGCTGGCCTATCCGCTAAACCTAAACTTGTCATTATTGACGAGATCACAGCAGTACTAGATCCAGAGACGCGCGATATTTTCTTTAAAGAACTTCAGAGTGTTAAGGAAAGATACGCCTCTTCAATCATACTTGCCACCAACATTGCCGAGGATTTAATTGATCGCGCTGATCGCATTCTTTTTATTGAACATAAGAGAGGTATGCTACATAGACCAGAAGACATCATGAAACTTTTCAACATCGGACTAGTAGCATGAAAAATATAAAAATCCTTGTTTGGGGTTTTTACCAATCAAACTTCAAAGAGTTTTGGATTTTGATTTCTGCCAATCTTATAACAGGACTCATATTATCCATTTACAATTTGCATGAATTCATTCAGTTTGCTGTTATTTCAATTCTTTTGTTCAAAAACTTTTCCTTCCTTCGCAGTCAATCGATCATGCCGTCCATTGCTTCTGACTTTGATCGCTACTCCTGGAAATACTTTCAAGGTTTGCCGCTGAATAAAGAAGAGCTCCTTACGGCCTTAGTGCTTTGTAATCTAATTGTTATGTTTCCAACCGTTATTTGGCTGATGTCATTTTTTTCTCAGGTTTCAAGTCTCTTCGATGAAGATCCAGCTGAATGGAGTTTTGCTCTTAAAATTTTTGCCTGCCTCATTCCTCTTTTAGCTTTTATAAGCCTCACCTCAATTTTGAATTTAATTAATTTCCCTCGTCGACAATATTCAAAGAATTCAGCTCAAAGTGTGTTCTTCTCGAATCTAAAAAATTACCTATTTATCATGGTGGCGATTGTTTATGGAGGAATCTCCTGCATGATTCTTTATCAAGTAACCAACATCAACTTGGGATACTACTCTCTAAAAGCTATTGAGCTTGTATTTAATCATATTTTTAAAACTTGGTGGATGGTCCCTGCTCTATTCATTCTGGCTTTATTTCAATTTAAACATACTTTGAGAGTTTGGCAGGTTGAGCATAAATCTTATAAGAAGATTAATTGGCTACCAAAGCGAGATGTACCGAAGATGGCACTTTGCCTGATGCTCATTTACGCTCCCTTCAATTTGTTAGATTTAGATATGCCCAGTAGGTATAAAAACAGCGAACTCTTAAAAGCTGTTTATTTAAAAGATTACAAATCTATCAATCATCAACTTCAGGCCGGGGCAGATATCAATCAGGTCAACTCTTTTGGCTTTTCTCCCCTTTTTGTGGCGGCCAATGAGGGTGACTTAAAAATGTTTCAATTTCTTGAATCAAAAGGGGCAAAGCACGAAGGGACAATTTATTTAGGAAAACAAGATATGGCAACTGGATTGAATGTTTTCCTTCTGGCCATCAGCGGGAAGAACGCTCAATTAGTAGAGCATCTTTTAAAGAAGGGACATAACCCAGATCAAAAAAATGAAATTCGCAACTATTATGCAATTCATATGGCAGCCGGTTCTTGCCAGACAAAAGTATTAGATCTGTTAATCGAGCACCGAGCAGACTTAAAAGTCTTAAATAAAGATGGTCGAACAGCTTTGCACTCAGCTGTTCGCTTCAAATGCTTTGGCTCTGTAGTTTCATTAATAGATGCTAAGATTAATCCATTGATTAAAGATAATGACCATAAAATAGCACTGGATTATTTAAATAATGGTAGTGATACCAATAAAGAGATGGCGTATTTTATAGAAAAAAGAACTCGCGAGCCAGCAGGAAAATAAGCTGCCTAAAAGAAGGCAGCTTATTTTAAAATCAATTTATTTCTTAAGAACTCTTGGAAGATTTGTAATACGAGTAATGTCCTCTCCGCGACAACCTGTATCAGGGCATACATAAGAGATGTAACAGCCAGCCGAAGTTGTTGTGTAGTCAGACTCTCCTCTCACTAAAATCCCTTCAACTACGCCTGTTGCTGCATCGATAACAGCTGAACCAGAATTTCCACCATATGAATCAAGATTGGCGACGAAGTATTTGGTAGCAGCGTTTGATCTGACGTTTGATCCACCAGCAATCTTAATGGGAAGACCTTTGGGGTGACCGATGAGAACAATGGCCGCACCGTCAGCAATTTTACCAGAAGTTCTGATTTCGAGTGCCGGTCGATCAGTTACGGGTCTATCCAATCTAATCATAGCGTAATCATCTTTTGTCGTGCTGCTGTTCACAGTAGCGCAATGATTGCTTTGCAGCTATAGACGCTATTCTTTGGAATCATCGTTGTAATATCCGAAGGTGCAGCGATTTTGTAATCAAAGGCCCATTTATAATTTTTGCAATCGGAACTTCTGCTTACACAATGACCGGCAGTAACTAAAACATCCGGTGCAATTAAAAAGCCTGAACAAGTTGGTGCTGTAATTTGGTTAGAGAATCTTTCTGATGAGCACCAGCCTCTTTCAACCAGAGTTTTTCCAATTACTTTATAGAAACCATTGGATTGAAGTGACAGGGCCGAGCTTGAAAACATGCCGGCCGTTGAACGAGATTTATCAACCAAGAGATTGTCAAAGACATTGACCACATCTTCACGATCATCTTTTCCGTAAATTACTTTTTGACCATCGTTTGCAAGAGCACTAAATGAAATAAGAAATAAAAACGAAACAAGGAACTTGAGTTTCATCGGAAATCCTTTTCCAGAAATATGAAGAGTAATTATTAGTTGCTGGATTTATTTTCCTAGAGGGTTCTCTAATAAACAATAGAAATTTCCTTACAATAGGTTAAACTTTAAGCACAAGTCTCATGGAGGAATGAATGGAAAACTATTGGCGTAAGTGTGGAAGCTGTAAAAAAGACATCGGCTTCAATGCCATTTATCAATCTTGTAGTGTGAGTTCTTGCTCGAAATTCGTCTTTTGTTCGGTAGATTGCTGGGATCAGCATGTGCCAATTATGAATCACAAGAATGCCTGGGCAGAAGAGTCAAGATCTCCCAGACAGGAAAATGCAACAGCTGTAGCTGCTTCCACTTCCGAGGGAGTAAGACGCATCATTGTCCCCTCACCACAGCCTAAAACCTCAACCCTCTCTTCCTCACCGATGGATCAGGAGATTTTGATTGTGGCCTCTAAGCTCAAGCAATACATCAAAGATAAGTATGATATGAATACTGCCGCTTCAGTGATGGATGAATTATCTCATCATGTCCGAAGACTCACTGACCGAGCGGTAGAAAATGCATTAAAAGATGATCGTAAAACAGTGATGGATCGGGACTTTAAATAGTTATCGGGCGTTTGCTCTCTCCACCATGGCACGCATCAGAACTGAACAGCCAGCTGCCAGATCTTCCGGCTTAGCATTCTCAATTTCGTTGTGGCTAATTCCACCTTCACAGGGAACAAAAACCATCGCAGCTGGGGCCACTTTATTAATGTAGAAAGAATCATGGCCGGCACCACTTATGATAGGCATAGATGATAAGCCTAATGAGTTAGCAGCGTTTTCTACCGCCTTAACACAATCCTTACTGAAATGAGTCGCAGGAAGAACCCAAATTTCTTTGAAGTCTAATTTAAGACCATTTTCTTTAGCTGCTTTTTCACAAGCTTCTTTAGCTTCCATTCCCATTTTTTCCAAGGTGTCATCGAATGGATGACGTAGATCGATAGTGAAAAAAACTTTTCCAGGAATAGTATTACGTGAGTTCGGCATACACTGAACTAATCCTACTGTTGCGCAGGCACTTTCATATTTATGACCAATCTTGTTAACAGCAGTAATCACTGATGAAGCTCCCACCATGGCATCTTTTCTGATTCTCATTGGAGTTGGGCCTGCATGAGATTCAACTCCTATCATAGTGACTTCAAACCAACGCTGTCCAAGTCCACCCTGAACGATACCGATTTGCTTTTTATCGTGTTCAAGAATTGGACCTTGTTCAATATGAGCTTCAAAGAAGGCATGAATCGGTCTTCCACCAACAGGTTCATCTCCGGCATAACCAATGCGGGCAAGTTCTTGTCCCATTGTTTTTCCATCGAGATCAGCACGGCTTAATCCATATTCTAAATCAAAAACCCCACCAAAAATTCCCGAAGACACCATGGCCGGTGCGAAACGAGATCCTTCTTCATTGGTCCAGATAGAAGCTTCGATCGGACGAAGAGTTTCAATTTTTGCATCATTAAGCGAGCGAATCACTTCAAGACCAGCTAGAACTCCATAAACTCCGTCGAATTTTCCACCAGTAGGTTGGCTATCAATATGGCTTCCCGTTACAACCGGAGCAAGTGAATCATCTTTACCGGCACGACGAGCGAACACATTTCCCATTTTATCAATTTTGATCGTACAGTTCGCTTCCTTACACCATTTCACAAAGAGGTCTCTTGCTTCTTTATCCAGATCAGTCAGGGCCAGACGACAAACTCCACCCTTCTCAGTCGCGCCAATCTTGGCCATGTCCATAAGACTTTTCCAAAGACGTTCAGTATTAGCTTGAAGATTTGTTGTCATAAATGTCCTTTCTATTGGCAAATGTCCTACCATTCAACGTGATTTTAGGCGATTTTGTCTAGGAAGAAAGTAAGTACTCCCAAGCCACTAAAATTATGAGAAATTCTGCCTTGCCATATAATTAAATAGGCCTTTAACTTATTCTATGAATTTCAAAAATTATTACCATGAATCTCCCTCTGCTCAAACTGCAAGGATTCTTAAATCCTACAATAACTCAGACCATAAAATTGCCGTCTGGAATGCTTTTGTGGATTCAGAACTACCTGGTCTTACGGATGATGATTTTTCCATTATTCCGAGAATGCTGCCTGCTTCTTACTTACCGATTTTAGAAAAAACCGCTAAAGATATTACTGAATTTGCTCTTCGTTTGATGACCCTGCCCGAAGCTGAGGTGAAAGCCATTGTACCTGAAGGACCAATCCGGGATTTTTTAATTAATGAATTAGAAGTGCTGAAATATCGCCCCAAGCGTCTTACTGGAAGTTTTCGTTTTGACATGGCCATTACAGGTGAGCCAACTCCCAACAACCCTCCAAAACTCTTAGAAATTAATGAAATTGGTTTTGATGGTCTGGCCCGTTCAACTTATTTCCAAAAAACTCTTTTGGACTTAATGCCAGATTTAAAAAAGAGAGTCATCGCTCTAGATACAGCCGCTGCGGAAATCCGCAACATGCGTCGTCTTGGAAATGATATCGCTCGAGTCCAATACGATTGTTACAACTGGGATGAATTGTATCTTCAGTACACGGCCGAGAAAATGGGAAGTAAATTGCATTTCGTCTCTCCCGGTCAGTATCAATGTAAAAAAGACAAAGCCTTCCCTCTCATGAATTATGACCATTTCACATTTCCCAAAGGTCACGTGCAGGTTGGAAAAAAATTCAAACCTGATTCATTGAATATGAGTTTTGCTTTTACTCTGGCCGATTATAAAAAGCATAAAGATCTTTACCAAAAAATTGTGACTTCAAAAACTCCGCAATACGGTCCTTTTTTATCAGGACTGGTGGCCACAAAAACTATTTTAATAATGCTTAATGATCAAGGCTTGCGTAAAAAAATTCTCGGAAGTTCAGAGCGTTTAAAAGATGCCATCCTTCCTGCCTTTACACTGGAAGGAAATCATGAAGAGGTACAACATCATCCTCATAAATATGTCTTAAAGCATACTGACGGATTTGGTGGGTATCAGGTTTTCATGAATGATGAAATGCTTAAAAATCTAAAAAAAATCACTCCGAAAAAGCGTCACGAATGGGTGATCCAACAGAAAACTTTTCTTAACACTCTTGATGTGAATGGCATTTTATCTCGTAAGAAAAATGTAATTGGTGACCTGGGTGTATTCGTTCATTACGATTGGGAAGATGGGAAATTCAAACACTTTGAAGTGGGTGGACTCATGTGCCGTGCCACCAACAAAGGTCTGAAAGTGAATGTCAGTAGTGGTGGTTTGCAAGTTGCCGTCATGTTAGATCGTAGCTGCTAAAATTATTGATTAATTTCTGGTTCAATTAGATGAGGGTGCACTTTCGTCGACAACCTTTATACTCGATAAGAACCTCTTCCCAAGTTGGTTTTCTTTTCAACATTCCTTCTGCCTTGTCTCGTTTTCGGAACAACCATCTAACGGCAGCACAAATATTCTTATTAGGTTCCCATATTTCATGATCTTCAAGCTCTACATATTGGTCTTTGATTTCGCCTTTACTATCTTTCAAGATTCGATACGTTTCTTCGGTGATTTGAATAAGCCCTCGTGCCAGACCAATCTTCGGATTCTTATTTTTGGCAGACCCTGTCGCTACAAAGCTTGATTCAGTGGCCATTAAAGCCTTCACAGCATTGGGATGAAGAGGAGGTTCGACTTTAAACACATCATTGCAGTAAGCAGTCCAACCAGAAATAAGATCATCATACTTATTTCCTAATTTAAATCCAAGCTTATGGGAGGATACTTTCACTTTAGGATTCTTAAATATATCTGAAGTAGAGATGAGATCTATTTCTTCACCTTTTAACAAATCTTTCGCTGATGGATTTCTTCTGCAGTGAGGATCTACATCTTCAAGATTTTTCTTTTGACGATCGTGTTGGCTTACCCAATGTTGACCAATAGGACATCTTCTCCATGGACTTTTGACTTCGACATTCCTGGAGTCAAAGAAAGGAATTTTATACACTTTTGATTTCGGAAGAATTTTTCCAATGACGTCGCTCCAGCGTGCAAAATGTAAAAGATCATCTCCAAATTCTACCGAAAGTTTTTTCTCCGCATTATAAATCTTTTCAGGAGAGATTTTCTTTCTCGTTTTAAAAACTATTTTATGCTGATGACCTTAAAATTCCTTACTGAATTTGACGAAATAACACTGGACACAGTCCTCTCTGGAAAAAGAGTTCTCCAATACTTTCTTAATTTTTATTTTTTTCTCTTTAGATAGTGCCATTACAAAATACTATGGCAGATTCAAATGAAATTCCATGTCAAAAAGGTATACGGTAGAGTGTCACTATCGAACCGTACAAACGACTGTATTTAAATGGATTTAAAAATAAAAAAGCCCCGAATTTCTTCGAGGCTTTTTTTGGTGCCCGCAAGTGGACGATTATCGAACCGCCGTCCTAAATTTCACAGGTTAATTCATAGATTTTCTTTATCTTTAAGCTGGTTGTACCCAATTCTCATGGAGAATCCCCTCCGTCCCAACTTGCTTCTCAAATCCACAAAACTCAATCATCCAAAAAATCCTTTCTTAAATACTGAATGACTAAGTCATCGAGCTTGATGCCTTGATGAAATATCCATTTAGGTGAATCAAAAGAAACAAACTGAACCCACGCATCATTTGTATAGATGACATATTGAAACTTTTCCATTGCATCATACTCTTCTGCCGGTATGGCCAATCCAAGACATGATTCAATAGCAAATTGAGTATTCCAAACTTTGAAAGTTCTATATTTTGTGCTTTCTCGAACTTTTGCGTTCTCTATTGTTACTAAACCTCCAACACTATTTGACCCCATTCCCTCTTCCGTAATCCTGAAGGGACTGTTTCCATCTATAATCAATACATGATGCTCATCCTCAGGTGAGTCATGGTTTCTTTTAAAGAAAAAATAGACATGATTCTCTGTAAAGAATTGTATTTCAAGCCATAATTCATTGCTTTGAATCACTGGACTTTCCCAGGATTCAAATATAATCGAATTTCCAATTTTCGATTTATTTTTCATAGATACCTCACCTTTACTCGTATTTTATTATCAGGATATCTAGAATCATCTTTTGCAGGTTGGACTTCTATAGTCTTATCACCAGGATGTTTTACAACTTTTGTACCATCTGGCAACGTTTTAGTTTCTGTTCCATCTTTTGCCTTCGATGGAGTTCCTGTAATCTTATCAAAATCTTTCTGAAGTTGTTCTTCACCGCCTGGTTTTCGATACTCTCGAACTTCATTTTTTTCTCTTGTAGATGTTTTTTTATCTTTCCCAGAGATAATTCCCGTTTCTTTAAGTGGTTTCTCAAGAACGTCATGTTCTTTCCTAAGAGTTTCCAGGCCTCTTTCAATTTCTTTCTGAACATCTCGATCTTTCATATCTTCAAGAAGGTCTTGCAGATCAAAGAAAGCTTCCCAGTTAATGTATTTCGCACTTAATACGGCGGCGAAGAGCAAGGCTGCAGCCAAGGGATGGCGAGATAATGCTGGAGTAAGAGTGAGAGTTCCTCCGACTCCGTACAAAGGAGAAAATGAAAGTGGCTGGATGTCTTTAGAGTTTGGATTTGCCAGCAAAGAAACCAGGTCTAAAACTTCTTGTTTGTTATTTACTGAATTTATCTCTCGACCTGAATTCGTTGAAAGCACTCTTACTTGAATATAACCAATCTCTCCAAAGCTTCCCTCTGTTACAAATCTCACGTATACAGTATTTGAAATCTTAGACCAAGGAGTATCGCCTCTTGTTTCCGAATGAGCTGCTGTGTCGATCAATTCGCTGAGCCGGGCATAATCATAACCCGCCTCACGAAGACGATCCCTGAACTCTCGCATCTCTCGGATTCTTTTCCCAAGTTCACCTAGATTCTCTTCAAGAGTTTCAGCACTCTCGTTTAATTAAGCCAATACCCCACCTGACAAACTTGAGGTTTGATTCCATCGTCTCTCTAACTTGATAAGAAGCGACTTCAAGCCCAATAGGTCTTTTATCGTTTTCCACTGCACTTAAGTATTTTTCACTAATCCCAGTGATCGCACAAAGCTCAGCTTGTGAAATCTTAAAATTTCGTCGAAAAGATTGAATAATCTTTCCTGCCGTGTCTTCTCTTTGTGAAAATAACTTCTCTAAATCTTTCATCTTATTTTCCCTCATCATGAATAATGATGCTCAGGAGTAATTCGAACAACCTTAACAGTAACTATTTTATCTTCGACCTTGTAAATGATCCTTCCAGAAAAGCTGTAACTACTTGCTCTGTATCCTGACCATTTCCTGTCAAGATTGTGATCATTCCAGTTATTAAGATGGCTGCCTTCTCTCAAGGAATCTGGGCCATGCTTTTTTACCTGCTTAATCCAGATGCTTAAAACTCTTCTATCATCTTCGGACAAAAAACCATTATCGAACCATAGAAGTATTTGAATTTGATGAAGTTTAAAACAAAAACGCCTTTGTAACCAGTTAAGATCACAAAGGCGTTTTTTATGGTGCTCCTTAGCGGAGGATTTTCGAACCAGCATCATAGAAAGTATAGCCCAAGGTTATGATTTCACGTCTCTATAGGTTCATGCCTATAGGAAGCACTTTACTTATAAACAGATCTTGTGAATTCAATCGCAATCGGCTCTTGTTTAAAAAATTCAAGCGAATGATCTTTTACTGAAAAAATAAGAGCTGAGGATTTTTCTGACGCATTCCCTCCACTCCATACAGCAATTGCAATTTCTGGAATGGAATCATTGTTTATATCCAAAATGAACGTATCTTTCTTAATCGGGATAAAATAAGCCTCATGCCATAAAGTGCCGAAGTCTTCTGAGAATGATTTGTCCCATAAGACTTTAGATCCACTTCTCATAAAGACTCTCACTTTCTCGCCCACGCCTTCATTATATTTCAAGGGATAAGAAAGCAGAATTTCCTTACCATCTGGAAGCTTTAAGTAAGTCTTATTCCTTAATTTTTCAACATAAGGGTCTGAATCTTTACTTAAAGCGATCTGGCTGAGAAGCATTATAAAGATCAATAACTTCTTTTGCATAAGGTTCACCCTTCTTCCAGTCGCTGTAGGCACGAATGACATTAAATAGATTCCTTTTTTTCTTTGGGATTGAAGAGAATTTGTAAGAAAGCCATCTGATTCCGGCGGCAATACTAATCACAGGATCTTCTAGATCTTGTCTCTCTAAATCCAAATAATGATTCTGCAAAGACATTTTGCCTTTTCTTCTTACGCCTTTAAGATCATTACGAGTCCAATTTGTGATTTGCATAAGTCCGTAGGCAGAACTGATTTTTGATCTAGGATCAGCTTTGATTCTAAAACTGGATTCAACAGCAATGATTACTTTAATTAGAAAGGGATCAAAATCCGCTGGTAATGTAAGCCCCATGTCTTTCCAAAAATTTATCCAAAAGTGAATGACAGAATCTAATTCGGGATATTCAGCAAAGCCAAAGACCTTCCCCAGTCTCGTATTATCGTGCTCACCATGCCAGTAAAGATATAAAATATTTTCAGGAAGAAGTACGTACTTCACTCCCCTATTCTTTCTAAGATGTGCCTTAACGTAATATTTAATTCCGGTCTCGGAAACTTTAAGATGCCTCTTAACGACATGATAACCGAGAGGGGCCATCTTCAGTGTACGTGGACGTTTAATTAGGCTCATACTTTAAGCCGCATCCCTTTCCGCTTCCCAAATATCAAGGTTAACCTGGAGATTCATCCACATCCTAGGAGACGTATCCAAAACTTGCCCCAAAAGGACTGCAAAATCTGCACTCATGGCCCGTTTACCGTTGATGACCTCGCTGAGTTTAGTCTGCATTGTGGAAACCTTAATTTTTCCACCTGTGGCCTTACTTAGTTTTTCAGCAAACTCCAATTGAGTCATGCTTAACTCATCTAGCCACAGACCCTTAAGAATCTCTCCTGGATGGCTAGGGCGTCTTTCGATATTTTGTCGTTTAAGTTTCATACAATTCTCCGCAGCCTAATGATAGTTTTCAATTTTCACATCAAAGAAATCATTATCTTTAAAAATGAAAGTTATTCGCCAACCGCTAATTTTATTAATATCAATCGTAAATTCATTTTTTCTATTTCCTTTCAGTTTATGTAATCTAATGGAAGGAGGAAAACCTTTTTTTTGGAGTTCGTCCAGCGAAGTCACTGCATCCATTATATCCAATAAAAAAATTGCACGCTGCCATAGCTCAAAAGGCAATTTTTTGGTTTTACCGATATGAAACAGATCAAATGCTATTTTATTTCCAAACTCTTTAATCACTAAAACCCCGCTCTCTAAGAATACCACATTACGGTATCACAGTAAACATACGATCCCAAAAGGAGCTACTTATATCGGAAATGAATTTTAGTCCATTAAGGAAGGTAGAATTGGATAATGCAATCGATGTGATTCTGATGCTTTATGAATGGGACATTGAGACTAAAAAGAAGGTGTACTACATAAACTCCCTCATAACCATTTTGAAGGTTTGGATTAGTTCAAGGACCTAACCTCACTTAAGCCCACAGTCTGCTGAGAATTTTGGACCTTCGCATAGATAGATTGAAGTTATTCTGAAAAAGCGATCCAATTCTGTTTGGTTAATTCCCAAAATTCCGTATGCGTAAATTCAGGACTTACAAACTTGGCAGGTCTCGTTTCAATATAAGTAGCACCAGACTTTTCTTTAACTCTTCGTGAAGCCAAATTCCCTACTGCATTCGTGAAATAAAGTTTTTGGAATCCAAGATCATTAAAAGCATAATTGGTTACAGGTATTACTGCCTCTGTCATGTAACCGTGACCCCAGAATTTTTTTCCTAACCAGAAGCCACGATTTTCAGGAACCGGTTCTCGCTATAAATCGACACACCCAATAAGTTCATCTGGATTCGTTTTCAAAAAAATTCCAAAACACCACCGATCCTTACCTTGTCTTGGAAGAACTAAATTATTCAAAAACCATTCAACTCCATCTTCGGGATAAGGCCAAGGCACATGCGTAGATAAATACTGTACGACCTCATAATCCACGAAATGCTTTTTATAAGCTGCTGCATCTGGAATCGTGACAGCTTTTAGCAATAAGCGTTGTTAAAATAGGTAGTGATTGATTCATTTTAGAAACTCCGGTTCGATTCGCTTGCAAGGGGTTTTTAATTTGGATGAATTATCGAACTGGATAATATCTTGATTTAAATAAAAAAAGCCAGTGTGGGTTAAACACTGGCTTTTTTTGGTGCCCCTTAGCGGAGGACTTTCGAACCAGTATTATTGAAAGTATCGCTCAAGGCATTGATTTTTTATTGGACACCATATACACCTAAAGGGAACTCTCGAACTTATTCTCCAATTACTCAAGACTCTTTTTTCTTTTTTTTCTTCTTACGAGATTTATCATCTAACGTAAGAAAACTCCCCTTACTCACAATGCTATGTCCTAATTCTTTTTCAGTATCCTTACGGGCCTTGCCTGCAACTGTTCCACCACGTTTTGCTACCCTTTTATTCTTATCGAAAGTATCAGGTTTTTCTTTTTTTGAAATTTCCGTAGTGACTTTTTCTCCCAACATCGTAAATATCAGCTCAAGATCCGTCATGTGGTCCCGAAGATTTTCATTCTTCTTGCTAAGCCCCTTCATGCTTTTGTACTCAACGGGAGTCATCCCAAAAGTGGCTTTGGAAATTTCTGCAGTCAAGATTGAGAAATCCCGCTCATTCTCAATTCCTCGTTCTTTCCATTCATCAGTTAAATTTTGGCGAATGGCCATTCCTCTCAATCGTTTATCAATCCAATCCTTAGAATAACCTTTTTGTTCAAAAAGTTCTTTCATCCGTTCTTGTGCAAGTTCTGGATTTTCAATTTCCTGGACTCTTTCATAACCGACCTGGGCTAACCATTGCTTGAAAGGTTCTGCTTTGGGAGATGGAATAGATTGGATAATTCGAAACATGCCTTTAGTGTTGGCACAGTCAGTTTCACGCATTTTCCCATCTGGAGCTTCTAATTTCAACCCGTGACAATTTGTCACGACTTGACTCCCCTCTTCCAGTAAGCGTTGCTTTAATTTTCTCCAGTAGGCACCAGCATCTAAACTATCGGTCAAGGCACTTACAACATCTACGATAGAGAACCACCATTCCTCTTGATGCCAAACTCGCCTAATGGCCTTACTTTCGAACACAATGATTTTATTTTGCTTATTCATTCCGGTACCGTTTTAAGATCGCAATCTCCAACGAAATAAGAATGACATCCTTTTTTTGTTTTTATCTTACTCCAAGTCCATCCCTTTACATTTTTATACTTTTCATTTTTTTTCGCTTTTTCTAAAGAATCAGGGTGGCCACTCAAACATAGATAGTCTTCACCACCAGTTAACCGTTTCCATACTTGATGAAAGTCTCTGCAATTTTCAACTGGCCAAGCTCTTCTTCCATAATAATGATGGGCAGGTTCAGTCGACTTAATCCAAATTCTAAAATCACATAAAGTTATCATGGAATTATTAGGACCTTCAGTATCCCGCCATGTACTATATGAATAGTCAGCCTCTCTAGTCCGAAAGCACTGCCATCTCACTTGTCCAGGCTGGGATTTGGTAACATCATATTGAGGGAATTCTCCCCATTTCTCTACATCGAAAAGCAAATCCTTCTCAGTTAAAATCCCATAATCCTTTGTTAGAAGACCTTGGGGATATTTTACTCTTAGTGCGAGCGAAGACCACGAAGAAAAAGGGCACGCAATAATAATTAAAAGAATTGGCCACATTTTAAACTTCCCCCATGTCCTTTAAAAAACCTCGGATTCTTGCTTTTATATCTTGCGTCTCTTTACTTTTACTTCTCGTCCTTCCTTTATACTCGATAAGAACTTCTTCCCAACTTGGCTTTCTCTCCAACCTTCCTTCTGCTTTGTCTCTTTTTCGAAACAGCCACCTTACGGCAGCACAGATGTTCTTATTAGGTTCCCATAATTCATGGTCTTCAAGCTCTACATAATGGTCCTTAATCTCGCCTTTACTATCTTTCAAGATTCGATACGTTTCTTCAGTAATTTGAATAAGCCCTTTTGCTAAACCAATTTTAGGATTCTTATTTTTTGCAAATCCTGTCGTAATAAAACTTGATTCCGTTGCCATTAAGGCCTTGACAGCATTGGGATGAAGAGGAGGTTCAATTTTAAAGACATCGTTCCAGTAAGCAGTCCAACCAGAAATAAGATCATCATATTTATTTCCAAATTTAAATCCAAGTTTATGGGAGGATACTTTCACTTTAGGATTCGTAAATATGTCTAAAGTAGAGATTAGATCTATTTCTTCACCTTTTAATAAATCTTTAGCTGATGGATTTCTTCTGCAATGAGGGTCCACATC
The DNA here is from genome assembly GCA_945860895.1 of Bacteriovorax stolpii. Classification (GTDB taxonomy): domain Bacteria; phylum Bdellovibrionota; class Bacteriovoracia; order Bacteriovoracales; family Bacteriovoracaceae; genus Peredibacter. The sequence goes on along the minus strand of CAMASK010000002.1, from coordinate 77,385 downwards.
TTCAAGATTTTTCTTTTGACGATCGTGTTGGCTTACCAAATGTTGACCTATTGGACATCTCCTCCACGGACTTTTAACTTCGACATCTCTTGAGTCAAAGAAAGGTATTTTATACACTTTTGATTTCGGAAGGATTTTTCCAATGACATCACTCCAGCGTGCAAAATGTAAAAGATCATCTCCAAATTCTACTAAAAGATTTTTCTCTGCATCTTCAATTTTTCCAGGAGAGATTTTCTTTCTCGTTTTAAAAACTATTTTATACTGATGACCTTCAAACCCCTTACTGAATTTGACGAAATAACACTGGACACAGTCCTCTCTACAAAAAGAGTTCTCTAATACTTTCTTAATTTTTATTTTTTTTTCTTTAGATAGTGCCATTACAAAATACTATGGCAGTTTTAAATGAAATTCCATGTCAAAAAGGTATACGGTACGTATGTCATTGGGTGTAACTTATTGAGATGAAATAAAAAAAGCCTCAGACAAATGGGTTAAATTTGCTGAGGCTTTTTTTTGGTGCCCGCTCGCGGAATCGAACCACGGACACAAGGATTTTCAGTCCTTTGCTCTACCGACTGAGCTAAGCGGGCATATCGAAAACTAATAACTTGTTCTTCTAAAAAAGAGAACTCTAAGTTAATGTTTCGGAGAAAACTCGTCAACGAATATTCATAGAAAGTTTAGCGTAACAGTGCGAGTCAAAGGCATCTATGTCGTCAAAAGTTATTTGCACCGAGCTCTCTCTTCCCTGGTTTCAGGTTAACGCTCTGGCGCTTCTTCCCTCAGTGGAGAATAAATCTGTGAAGAGTGAATGGGCGATTTTCTCCCATGGCTATACTTCTCATAAGGGCGATTGTCTGAATTGGGCCACGCGTTTAGTGGAAGTAGGAGTTCCTTGTTTAATTTTCGATCAGCCTGGGCATTATTTGGGCAGCTTCCATGAAGTCTCGAGCCTTCAGGATTTTAAGGACCACTCTCACGAATTATTCTCAGAGGCTTATCTGCGACTGAACGCACTTTTGGAGCAGAACCTGGGTGTTGGGCAGTTTCCTTCAAATACTTCCATTATTCTTGGGGGGCACTCCCTGGGTGCTTACTCTGCCATCCGAGCACTGAGTCTGCCAACTTTTCAAAACTTGAAACGAATCGCTGTTGCGGTAGGAATTGGAATTGGGCAACGTCAGGCCACTCATTTATTTGAAACGGCTTTTTATGAAAAAACTCTTTCTATCCGTCGCCAACTTGTTTCCCCTCACCTCGATTCGCGCAAAGTCTTCGTTTGGTTAAAACATGAAAAAGAGAACATGGTTTTAAGTGGCGAGCGGGTTCACATGATCACTGGAGAAGATGACGTAGTGGTTGGTGCAAATGGAATGGAGGCATTTTTTAAAATTTTAGAAGATCAAGGAAATGTTGTAACGGCGGATAAACCGAAGCGCTTACCCCATCACGAACCCGCAACGGCGACGGCGCATATCTATTCATTTCTTAAGAATCATTTTGGTTGGGCTTAACTTTTAAATTTTTCAACCATCCAATTTTCCCGGGTCTATCAAATGGAGTTCCCTGAAGGAATTTTTTGAGTCCCCGATTTGTCTTTGCTTCAATTAAATTTGCCAAATCTTTTTTCGGTAATTCATAAAACCAATTCTTCAGAAATTCCAATGAGGGTTTGAGTGAGAGTGCTGCTATGGATTTAATGAGTGGTTTTCGATTCCAAGGACAAACGTCCTGACAAATATCACAGCCAAAAATCTCTCCTCTCGATTTCTCAAATCCTTCGGGGGCCGGAGCTTCTTTAAAAGTCTCAATGGTAAAAGTAGAAATGCACTGACTGGCAATCAGGGTTCGGGTCTCGGGATTTATGGCATTGGTGGGACAGGCCTCCACACAGGCAAGGCATTGACCGCAATGATCATTATCAATCTCCCCTGTTGTGAGATTTAGTTTCTGATTCATTAGAAGTGAGCCAATGATGAAATAGCTTCCCTCTCTTTGATTGATCAGCATGGAGTTCTTCCCAAACCAGCCTAATCCAGCTCTGAGGGCAAGATCTCTTTCAAGGACTGGTTGTGTATCAAGTGAAATGAAGCGCTCTAAGGAGGCATTCTCGGGCTTGAGCTTGTCGAAGATTTTCTCGAGACGCGTTTTAAGGACATAATGATAATCCTCGCCTCCAAATCCCATGGAGTAAGCAGCCACTTCATGATGGTTATTGTCCAGCATCCATTTTTTACTTTCCTGATAACTGAAAAGAAAAACTAGAGCTGATTTAAATTCAGGATAAATATTTTTGATGTCGCTTCGAAGATCTTTTCGATGATCTGATAAATACGTTAGGGAACCATGCAATTCTCTTTTTACCCAATTATCATACTGGTGGTACGAAGCTGGAACTGATTCCTCAGTATAACCCCAGTCAACAATGCCCAAGGATGTGAGGAATTCAGAATTAACATTCAGAAGATCTTTCATTGATGATTAGGAATGATCTCAATCGCACCAGTTGGGCAAGCTTCCACACATTGCATGTCCATCTGACATAAATTGACCTTGGATGGATCAACTCGCGTTTCATGATTCTTTTCTAATTTATTTGTCCAGATTTCATACGGACAAACAGTGATACAGGCTTGGCATGAAGCACAGACACCTGTATCAAGTAGGATCTTTCCCTTGTCAAAAGACACCTCCTGGATCGAGTCCTGATCAGTATTCTTAATTGCCTTAGGAACATCTTTAATGATCTCAACGCGAATAGAATTGGTAGTTCCCTGACGGAAGAAGTGTCCATCACCAACAGTGATCACCACTTTTTCACCAAGGCTTAAAAGTTTTTTCTCTTTTAACTCTTCAATCATCATATCTCCCAATTTTGAGAGATCAGAGTTTTCATGGATGTTGAAATAATAAGGGTAAATGCCCCAATACAAGCTCATTTTACGAATGACGTTTAATGAATTTGTCACACCAAGAACAGCCGTTTGGGGACGAAATCTCGTCATTTTAAGACATGAATTTCCACCTTCAGTGATGGAAATAATCCATCTGGCCTTATTTTTTTCAGCAACAATCGCAGCTGCCACCTGAATGGAAGCCGTAACACTAGAAATATCCATGTGACGAAGAAATGGTCTTTCTCGGGGAGCTTTTTCAGCTTCCACGATAATTTGTCCCATAATTGTGATCGCCTCTAAAGGATATTTTCCTGAAGCGGTCTCACCTGAAAGCATCACGCAATCAGTTCCATCCCAAATAGCATTGGCCACATCTGAAGCCTCAGCACGTGTAGGAGCAGAATTTGTAATCATTGATTCAAGCATTTGAGTGGCAGTTATGATGGGTTTTCCAACCTCATTACAAAGCTTAATCATTTTCTTTTGAATGGCAGGCACTAAATGGTTACCCACTTCAACACCCATATCACCACGAGCGATCATGATGGCATCAGAAACTTGTACAATACTTTCCATATTGTCCAGAGCTTCTGGCTTTTCAATTTTTGAAACAATAGGAACCTGAATTTTCATCGAATGAAGCAGAGATTTAACTGCTAAAACGTCTTCTGCTGTTCTAACAAATGACAGAGCAACGTAATCAATGCCCTGTTTAAGCCCGAATAATAAATCTTCACGATCCTTATCAGTAAAACTTGGAGCTGAGACATTTACATAGGGCAGGTTAATCCCTTTATTAGATTTAAGGAGTCCACCGATTGAAACTTTAATTTTTAAAATCTCTCGGTCCTTCTCAATGGCATCGGCAACAATTAAACCATCATCAAAAAGAATTTTGGCACCCACATGAGCGTCTTTAACTAAATTCTTATAAATGGTAGGAATAAAATTATTGGCATACTCAGGATACTGATCCTTTACATGTGTCGGGCCAATCACCCAAACTTCTCCATCATTCAGTGTTAACGGCTCTGGGAGTTTGTCCACACGGATTTTTGGTCCCTGAAGATCCAAAAGGATGGCAATTTCTTTACCAACATTCTTAGAGGCTTGACGGATGTTTTTAATGGATTGTTCATGAGCTTCATAGGTTCCATGGGACATATTCACTCGAGCGGCATTCATACCAGCAAGAATCATTTTCTCCAGCATCTCAATTGTATTGGAGCTAGGTCCGATGGTCGCTATGATCTTGGCTTGACGCAAAGTCATAGGATTTATCTTTTGATGAGGTTATTAACTTAAATTTTTAAAATCTTTCTGGTCAATTCCTTAATAGTCATGGCCCAGAGCTCCTTCAATTTAGTCTCATATTCATTGGTAAGCAACTTTAATTTTGTGTCACTGGCTATCTGCATCTTATCAATCTTCTTCTGAAAATTATTGTTTAATTTGCTATATCCCAGTCTTAAGCTGGTGTTTTTTCTAACGTCTTAGTGACCCAAACAGTCTCACTCCAGCAACATTGTACTATTGGGCACAAACAAAAAAGCCTTGGGTGAAACTTAAGGTTTCTCCCAAGGCCTAACTGACTAAAAAAACCTATTCATCTAACGGGCCAACTCTTCATCAATAATTTCAGCAAAGACTTCCATAGGTTGGGCACCATTCACTAATTGTCCGTTAACAAAAAAAGATGGAGTTGATTTTACACCTACTTTTTTGCCTTCTTCCATGTCCGCTTTTACCTGCCCAAGATACTTATTTTCTAGCAAGCATTTATTGAAAGCTTCTACATTAGCACCAATCTTCTTGGCAGTCTTTTTAAGACCTTCTGGATCAAGGGCTGTTTCCTGGTTGGCAAACATTTCATCATGCATTTTCCAGAAAAGAGCTGAGTTTTGTTCATTGGCGCAGAGACTGGCAACAGCTGCTTGCTCAGCATGGTTGTGGAAAGGAAGTGGGAAATTTTTGAAAACAACTTTAACTTTCTTGCCGTATTTATCTTTAATTTTTTTCAAGAGATCTGCACCCTTGGCACAGAAAGGACATTGGAAATCAGAAAACTCTACGATTGTAACTTTAGCATCTTTATCACCAGCAAATGGCGCATTTCCTGCTTCTACAGGGAAAGTAGGACGACGTGGTTTAGGGATGTAAACTTCAACCGGAGTCTTTTTAGTCTGTTCCGCTAGCCATTTATCAACTGCTTCTTTTTTACGTTCAATCTCAAGGTAGTTTTTGATTTTTTCACGAACTTGTGGGTTGATGTGCTCAGCAGGAATACTTTGATCCTTAATGAAAGCATCAATTTCTTTCTCAGAAATTTTCACATCTTTAGAAATATGTTTATTCAAATACTCATCATTAGAGATTCCTTTCTTAAGAGGATCTTTATCCATGATTTTTTGAAGAAAAAGGCTTTTCAATTTGTTGAATTTAACTTCAAAAGCTTTTGATTCATGTTCAAAAACTTCCGATTCAATTCCTTCCATTAATTCAGCATTAGTAATTTCAACTTCACCAGCTTTAGCAGCAATGCCTTCTTTTGTTGCTGATTTAAATAAATAACTTGGCTTACTGTTGCCTTGAGAACAAGCGGCAAAAACAAATAATAAACATAGCACAAACAAGCTTTTAGCAGCCTTCATATCGGAATCTCCTCTTTGTTAAAGTGAACGTAGTTTAACTTAAAGATTTAAGAATAAAAACTAAGTGAATTAGTCACCTAAAGATGTGAAAGAAACTCATTATACTTAGGCTGCCGTTGGAGCTCGGCGTGATGGCCTATTGCCAGAGGCTCACCTTTATCAAGGAGAAGCAGACAATCTGATTTAAGAATTGTTTCTAAACGATGGGTCACAATAATAGTAATGGAACGGGACTGGAAAAATTTAATGAGGTCTCTCAAGGCTGATTCTAGCTCTGAATCCAGGCCACTTGAAATTTCATCCATCAGGATGATTGGCTTCTTCAGGAAAAGCGCTCTAAGGCCAGAAATTAATTGTTTTTGGCCCATAGAAAAAAACTGGGGATCAATTCTCTCCTCTGGCTTTGTCCCCCATCTTGAGAGATAGGGTATATTTTTTATTGCTAGTATCCAAAAATCTTCAAAGCCAAGATCATAACCCAAAGTTATATTAAACTTTAATGTTTCTGTGAAAACGTGTGAATCCTGAGAGATTAAACTTACGTAAGATGAAAAGCTCCTTAAGTCTTTCTCACTTTCAGGGGAAATAATTTCCTTATCAATTTGTATACTTCCTTGAAACGTATGATACTGGCCAGAAAGGAGTTTAAGTAAAGTCGATTTTCCACATCCTGATTCACCCAATATGCCGAGAATTTCTCCGCGCTTTAATTCAAAAGTAATATTTTTAAGTTTAAAGCCTTGGTCATACTGAAAATTTTGTAAATTAAATTTTAAATGATCAACATTTAGGTTTGTAAATTCTTGTCTCTCGTATTCATCCTGAACAAAGCTATCATTGAATTCGGAAAGTCGCACAAGTCCAGTTCCAGCTCTTTGAAGGACAGAAATTTTTGAAGCGACTTCTTTTATTGGACTGATAGATTTTTGGATTAAATCAATTAATGCTGCCAAAATGGCGACCTCTATGATTTTTGCATATGGAACAACCACCATTAAAAGTGCAATCAGAATAGGATAAAGGGATTCAGCTGCAGAATAATAACTTGCGTCCCAAATGTTAGCATTTAATTGTTTGTTTAAAAATTCTTCAAATATTTTCTCACCTCTTTGAGATGCATACTTAGGATGTGGGGAAAAAAAGAGTTCTTTGAGTCCAGAAGTTAAATCGGTAACAACTCTCGCCATATGTCCTGTCATTCGTCTTACTTCCATAAAAATCTTAGCCATGGCCTTACTGCCTTTAATGAGCAGCAAGCATGCAATGACTTCGGCTCCAAAAAGCACTAATCCAGTTCTGGAATTCAATTGTAAAAAACTAATCAGACATGAAAGAATGAAAATTATGTCAATAAAGATACCTAAACTTCCTGAACCTACAACTTCCCTAATGGCGTCTGTGTCATTCATGAGACGCGCGAGGACTTCCCCGAGTGGGTATTCTTCGTGCTTTTTATTTTTACTTTTACTTTTGAAAGGTGCTTTTAACCATAGGGAGAAACTTCTCTTCCTTACATCCATCAACAAGAGCTGAATGTATCTTTGACTTGAGAGTTGAAAGAGTAATCTATTCACGTATTCACAAGAATAAAGAACAACAAGTAAAAATAAATAACGGTCAAATGAGGCTTCATTTTGTAGCGACTGATAAAAGTCAGAAATTAATCTCGGGGTATAGTATCCCGTGAGCGCGGAGATCAAAAGATTGATAATTATAAATACAACTAATGGAACCTGCGAATTAAGCCAGAGGTGTTTCCATAAGTTGTTCTTTAAAGAACTTGCTGACATTCTCTTCCTTCAATATTTCTAAAACTGGTCCCTGATTTCTTATGCCTATTTCTTTATCTAGATAAATAATTCTATCTGAAAGCCTTACCGTTGTAAGTCGATGACTGGAAATAATAAATGTCGTAGACGTCCATTTTGTATTGTTCTTAATCAAATTGATAATTTTTCTTTCTAAAATGATATCAACGGATGAAAAAGGATCGTCCCAGATAATTATTCCACATCCGGACATAAGCGATCGTATAAGTGCCACACGCTTCATTTGTCCGCCGGAAAGGCGTTTGCCGTTTTCGCCAACTTCCAGCTTTAAAACCTCATCCAGATTATCGGCGAGACTCTCTAATTGAAAAATGCTGATCAATTCCTTGGCATTTTTTTCTTCTTGAGAAGTCACTTTCCTACCCAGGAAAATATTTCCACCAATGGTATCGTTAAATAAATACGGCTCTTGTTGAACCATTGAAATTTTATGTTTCGTCAAGATCAGCGAAGTAGCAATCTGGGTCAGTATATAACTTTTTCCAATTCCCGTTTCACCAATCAGAACTGTCCATTTCTGAAGCGGAAATTTCAAGTTAAGTTCTTGATGCCAGAATTTCAAATTAAGTTGGAGTTCATGATTAATAAATTGTGGATGAATATTGGCAATTTCTTTTTCGATTAAAGAAGGCTCAGTTAATTCAAAATATAATTCCTTTATGCGTTTCCAGGCCGCAAATCCTTGCGAAACCACGACTGCCACCCAGGATAAAAACATCACTGGCTCAAGGAAGAGATATAGAAAGCCTGAAAAGAAAACTAAATCAGAAGGTCCACCACCTTTAGCCTTAATCAGGATCCCTCCCCACAATAGAGAAGCCCCGAGTCCTAATTTTACATAAGGGCCAGTAAAAGCGTATCCGATGGATGACTTAAAAAAAAGTTTCAACTCCTCACCAGAAACCTTAACAAATCCGTCGATAAAACTTTCTTCGCGGTGAAAGTTTTTAATGGTCTGCTTAGCTTCGTAAGCCTCAATTATGTATTGCTGAACTTCACCTTTTTTATCCATCATTTTCTTAAAAATTCTTTGATTTACCAAAGTCATAATGGAAAAAAGGAAGACACTCGAAAAAAGTGGAATAAACGCCGGCCATAAGTAACTGTCAGTTTTATTCAGAATAGGAATCAGAACCCATGCTGCTATAATTAGATTTCCAACTTGTAGTAAACCAAAGCCAATAAAGCCTCTTAGATTATTGATGTCATCAAAAAGAATTTGAAAAAGTTGCCCCTGGCTTCTTATTTTGTAGCGCTCAGGAGGAACACTCTCCAGCAAATCCAGCAACTCCATTCGCAATGTTTTCTGCTGGACACGAGCAGGATAAAAAAAGAGCAATCGGGACATGGTTCTGAAAATCATGATTCCGGCAGCAAGTCCCATAAAAACCCAAACCGATGCGTTTTGAAGTTTTCCTTCAGTCATTAGAATAGTCAAAGATCGGATGCGCTCGGGTAATTCGGCTTGAAATGTCTGAAGGATATATAAGCAGCCAAATGCTCCGAGGTAGAACCATTTGAATTCAAGTGCATGATGCCCCAACCAGGGTCCAAATCTTCGGGAAAGTCTCAAGGCCATAGTGATAAAATTTAGTTCAATTTCTGCTCAAAGTCATGGTGAATAACGAGAAAGAATGATGACAACCCGTGGTTTTCTTTTTATCATGCTTAGCACTGCGAGGTTAGCTCAGGGGTAGAGTTCTTGGTCGACATCCAAGCTGTCACAGGTTCAAATCCTGTACCTCGCACCATTTCACCATCAAATTCTATTAATACTATTCTCTATAAGTGAAGGTTTGAATCATTTTCTAATTCACCAAAGATTTAGAGGAAAAATAAAGTATGTCTGAATTTTTTAGAATTTTATCTCACCGAGTTTCTTTTTGGATGGGATCACCGTGGGCGTTTTTACTTGCTTTATGTATCGTTATTGCCTGGGCAGTAACAGGACCAATGTTTAATTTTTCAGATACGTGGGAGCTAGTAATAAATACTGGAACCACTATCATCACATTTCTAATGGTGTTTTTAATTCAAAATACTCAGAACCGAGAAATGAAATCACTCAATTTAAAATTAGATGAATTAATTCGGGCGACAAAAGACGCTAGAAATAAATTTGCAAATTTAGAAGACCTAACTGATGAAGCCTTAGATGATTTAGAAAGAGAATTTCAGATGACTAGAAAGAAAAAGAAACTGCCGAGATCCAGGAGAAACTTATAAAAAATCTTTTTTACTTACTCTTTATGCTTATTGGCTGCGCTCATAAACCTAAGGTTTCTGCTAATAAATATCTTGAACTGCATAAAGATCATGCGCCCAAGCACCTGGCCTGCAATGCTTTCAAGAAGGAAATTCTCCTGCCTCCAGTAACGGAACTTGAGGACGCGCCGAGAGATGATGAAAATTATTTGTTTGTTCGAAATGAAGCCGAGGCACTTAAATATATTGATGGATTTGATATTTCCAAATTCACACTTAAAGAAAACCTGATGGAATACCAGGCGATGGTAGAAGGGTGCGTAAATAAGACAGATCCCAAGCATGTGACCTGTGAAACTCTGATGCCTGGTTATAAATTTTTTCGCGGTTTAATTTATGGAATGACTCAATATAATTGGTCTCAACCAACGATTAATAAATCACGCGCCATTACCCTTAGCTATTTGAATTATTTGGCCAAAAGTGAGGACTCTTTAATGGAAATTCTACTCGCCAATGATCTGCTAAAGCGTCTGGGTGAGAAAAGATTCATTGATAAAGCAATAATTCCTGAGACTAGAAAAATCAGGATAACTGGGGAGCAAATATTTAAGAATCTTAAAGGTCAAATATCAAAGATGGAAAAAAAAGCAATGACTTGTGAAAAAGCCACGGATTTCTATACCAAGGAGCGCTTAAAAGTTAAGGAGCTTGCAAAAGATTTGAGACAGCTTTTGACCTCCGTAAAGTAATCACTCCTCTAAATCAACTGAAAGACTATATGTGCAAAACTGATTCAATTTTTCGTCGCTAATTGTATAACTTCCAGCAAAATGTTTTGTTGTTTTACTGCCAGAAAAGGTTCCAACTAAATTAAGTCGCTTACAGTTATCACCAGGGAAAGTCGTTCCAACAAGAGGACGACATTGCCTGCTCAGAAGATCAACTCGACTTGAAGATGTGTTTGCCATGAGGCGACCAATAACATGAACAGGAGGATTGATTAAAGCATTGGATTCACCTAATACCAGGCCCACCTCTGCATACCCATCAATCACTAGTCTAAAATTGCTATAATCAGTAAGGGTGCATCTTTTATTAAGATCTCCTGCTTCAGTCATTAAGCCCCGGTATTCTCCGCAATATCCGGCCAAAGCACCAAAGCCTTCGCTACACCCTTTAGATTCTTGTTTTTGCGCCACTCTACTCGTTTGGCTACTTAGATCTCCATCTATAGCAGAAGTCGTTATTGGATTCCCCTTATCATCTCTCATCACAACGCTGACTGGGATTTTTTTAGTCCCATTCATGATTTTTAAATCAGATGATAAAAAAGAGATCGTTTTCACACCATTGATAATGTCTGGCAAAGTGGCAATAAAAATTCTTCCATTTTTTCCTGCAATTCCTCTCAAGATTGTTGGTTTGGTCGAATAAAAATTATCTGTATAACTACCCTGCGCAATCCCTTTATTCTCCTTCCAATTCAAAGTAAATTTAATGGGTCGTGAATTTTTACTCACTCCAACATTTCCTTGGAGTTGATAAAGTTCACTCTTGGCGAAAACATTTCCAATGAATAGACTCACAAGAAGTAAAAATTTCACCGACACCTCATTTTTTTAGAGTAACTTCTCCAACTCCGTTTAAATCAAAACGAACCCAATATCTTCTGAAAACCCACCGGACTTCGGCATGACAGGAATATCCGTACAAGAAATGTTGTCGTCGTATCGATTTAAATTGTCGACCACCATTAACCATTCATCATCTGCGCAGGTATAATCTACCCACATCTCTTGATCAATAGATGCCGTAGTTTCATTTTCCTGACATTTGATTGCGGCAATCGCCAGTCGATCATGCAAACGAGTACTAAATGAATCATTTTTTTGATTTGCGAAACAAAAAGAAGAGAATATAAAAAAATGATTATGAAAGGCTTCATTTAAGCTCCCGGTTGATGGCCTCAACCAGAAGCTATAGAAGAGATGACTTTTATTCCACGCTCAAGGCGTTGATAAAAGCATGTTTTTAGATTCTCTTAAGAAACTCTTTCAACTTTCCGCCAACTGACTTTGAATAATTCAACTCATCGCGGATAACATCCAGCCCATTACAAGTTAATTTTGGCTCGTTGTTCAGCTTGGAACGTAGTCCCTCAACATAGTTGCGTGAATCCTGCATCAATTGTTTTATTTCAGGATGCAAATCTTTATTAATCACTTGATTGACACTAAGTTCATCCAAAACACTTAAAGCGACTAATCGGTTCAGAAGTGGATAGTTTCCTTCAGTGAAATAGGCCACATAGTCGAGTGCAACTTTTTTTGCTTCTAATTTCAAATCAATTGGCCAAGAGTACTTTCTCATTCCTTCTGCAAGAGACTGAAAATAATTTAGCTCAGAAAAAAGGAGCGAACAGTCACTGAGTCGCTTGTATTCCTGGTCAAATTGCTTGATCAATTCCGGATTACAGCTGGCAAGAATATTTTGGACAAGTTGCGCCTTGGGCTTAACCAATCCTTTGGTCTGATCAAAATTAGCTAAAAATTTTCTGGCATCTTTTGACCGGTCTTCAAAAATGATTTCAGAACCAGTTTTCTTTTTGACGACTCGATAAGCTTTATCCAGCGTGGTCTTTTGATAATCAATGCATGATTTGATCTGCTCATTGCTAACATGTATGGGCACAATTTGTGGTTCTGATTTTTTGTTCATTTGTGTACATGCTGACAATGCAGTAAGGGTGATCCAGAATAAGAACTTCATTTTTACCTCGGATGATTTTTTGATATTTTACTCAATTTTATCTCTTCAACCTATTCGTTTATGCCTGACTAATTTATTCAACTGAACTTCTAGTTGTGAAAAGGACTATTCTCCATGAACATAAGAACATGAAATATTTAATGATCTTAATCTTCTTGCTACTCAGTGGATGCACTAGCGCTCCTTTAGATATTCAGACTCCAGGGGCTTATTTAAATATTTCTGAATTCAATCCAGATAAATGGACCGCGATGACCAGACAAAATCTAGAACATTTTCTTCAGGTCTATGATTTATCGCCGCTGCTTTTCACCAATAAAGTCAATATACAATCCAGGGCGCTAAACCATGCGCACCCAATTCTGACTTTAAACACTAACTTTGCAGAACATCCTCAAAAATTACTGGCAAGTTTTATTCATGAACAGTTTCATTGGTGGGCCGGTAAAAATCAAATTCAATTCAGACAAGTTCTCAAGGAACTTAGAAAGATTTATCCAAAAAAACCGGAAAATGAAACCTATATCCATCTTGCCATTTGTTATTTGGAATATGAGGGATTGATATTTTATTTGGGTAAATCTTCTGCCAATAAAATTCTTAATGAGTTTATTGCAAAAGATAAACTACGACCATGGATCTATAGTGTTGTTCAAAAAGACTACTCAAATTTGAAAGTGATAATGAAGAGAAATGGGCTACTACCAACTCCCTTAACTTGATTAGAACCCAACAAAAAAACCACCGGTTTCTCCTGCCAACAAACTTAGAAATTTATAACGATCACTTGTCTTATCTTTAGTCATTTCAGATCCCACACCAATACAGTTAATTTGTACTTTATGATGATTTTTTTTCCTAACGACGTTCATAATTTCATAAATGTCGTCTTTTTTATTTGAATTATGAAAAGTAGGTGCACCATCAGTGAGTAGCACTATGTCACTGATAGATTCATAATTTTCCAAGGCAAAAAGAAGCACATTCCGCGTGGGTGTACCTCCGGAAGGTCGCAATGCATAGATGAAATCAAAAACATCCATCTGATTGATTAAGGTATTCCCTTTTGGCACTCCCCATAATGTTTTAAATGGTGCCCTTTCGCCTAAAGGATAATGAATAACTTCAATTCTGTATTCTGGAGCTAGCGAAGTAATGAGCATTTTCATGCCGGCTTTCACTTGCCCCATACGGTCTTCTTCAATCATGCTGTATGAAGTATCAATGATGAAAAGAATTTCTTTGCCTTTGAATTTAAAACCAATATCCAGATTTTTTCCACCAGACTTTCCCTCATTTTTTGCAATATCTGCCAAGACAAGTTTTTTTGAAGTTTCTGCTAACTGAGCTTTTACTTGGGCCAATTCGGCTTCAGTTTTTTTTAAACTTTGAACCAAAACTTCATTGATAGAATCATTTTTAGGCGCTTGCTCAGCGATTTTTTTTGGTATGGCCACATATAAAATAATGACAGCACCTAAGGCTCCGCTAAGAAGATCTAGGAAGGAAATTGAAAAGACTTCAATTGGTCTTCTTTTTCTCATGGCAACTCAATCTTATTAATTAAATTTTCAATGATGAATTCTTTCAAGTCAGAATGAAAACGATCTGTTTCTTCCTGTAACTGATGCACAAACCACATAATAATTATCGAAAGGATAAGTGCCACTAATGTTGTATCGAATGCAACTCCTAAGAGAGTTGTGATTTTTTCCATGTCGCCGGAATTGGCGACGATCAGTGCCTGAGAAATACCGATAACCGTTCCTACAAATCCTACAGATGGAATTACCCAGGTCAAATAACGAATCACTGATTGATCACCTTCTGCTTTTTCTTGAGAGACTTCGATTTGAATACTAACAATAGCGATTAATTCGGCCAATGATCCAGAAGTTCGAAATTGTGTGCAAGCCTTTTTTAAAAGATCACTCAAAATGTATTTATCTTTTTTTTCAAACTCAATAATTTTAAATTTTAGATTATTAATATCTTGTGGCATGAACACATGCTTATCATTAGTGGGAATTAAATTAAGTTTGAATGCACGACGTTCACGAGCAATGACTTTCAATTTTTCACGCACTTCAAACCAGGCCCAAAAAAAGGCTAAGTAGGTCACACTCTGTACATATCCTCCGTTTACCACGTCGCCTCCTAAAAGGAGAAGAAAACGGTAAAGGCCGGGTGAGTTTTCTTTGGAAGTAAGTCCTAAAAACAACATACAAATAGCTGTAATTAGGAGCGCAATACCTGAAGAAAGAGTTAGGTTTCTAAGGTTTTTCATCGTTGAAATCCATGATTTTTAAGCATATATTCACTATCGGCATCTCACACAGAGGACATTATGAAGAAAGTGGAAATACATCCGGAAGCAGTGGAGCGGGTCAAAAAGTTCGTTTTACCCGATACAAATCTAGCCTTCGGAAAGCATGTCGCCCCAGTCATGATCGAAGCGATTTATGATAATGGTGAATGGCAGCGCTTTGATCTCCTTCCCTATGGTCCGATCGCCCTAGATCCTTGTACTAAAGTTCTCCATTACGGTCAGGAAATATTTGAAGGCATGAAAGCCTTCAGGCAACCTAACGATCAAATAGCCATGTTTCGTCCTGAGCAGAATGCCCGACGCTTCAATCAATCGGCACGACGAATGTCGATGCCGGAAATTCCTGAAGCTCAATTTTTGAATGCCTGTGATGTGATCACCGCATACTGTAAGAATCTGGTACCAAGGCGCCTTGGAGAATCACTTTATTTAAGACCTTTCATGATTGCGACTGAAGTTGGTTTAGGTATTAAACCATCTAAGCAATTTTTATTCGTTATCATCGCTTCACCTTCAGGAGCTTACTTCTCTGGTGATTCTGTAAAAGTTTACATAGAAAGAGATGACATTCGTGCCGCTCATGGTGGAATTGGTTTCGCTAAAACTGGTGGTAATTATGCTGCTAGTCTTCAGTCCTATACCAGAACAACTCAGGCCGGCTGTGATCAGACTTTATGGTTAGATGAATCTCATCAATATGTTGAAGAAATGTCTGGGATGAATTTTATGGCGATTATTGATGGAGAGCTACACACTCCAGAAATGACTGATACTATTTTAGATGGAATCACTCGGAAATCAATTCTGGAATTAGCTCGTCATGAAAATATCAAAGTCGTGGAAACCAAACTCCCTATCGATAAACTTCTTCAGGACATCGTGAGTGGTAAATGTACTGAGGCTTTCGTTTGCGGAACTGCTTCAGTAATTTGTCCCATAAGTTCTTTTCTGGATAAAAACGGCCGGGTCTACGAAGTTAAAGACGGCAATGGTAAAATATCCATGCAGCTGCGTGAAAAACTCATAGGTATTCAATCCGGGCGAAATGATGGTCCGCAAGGTTGGATGCATCCGGTAAAAGAAATTCTCTTCTAATCACTTTGGCTTTATGGATGAAACATCCATGAAGCCAAGGCATAAATTTTTCCATTAATCTGAATACTAATTCCATGTAACCCTTTGTAGAAAGTCATCGTACTGATTTTTTTTAGCTTATGCTTTTTTGTCAGTATGAGTTTTTCACCCGGATCCAGCTCCAGCGTTTTGAATTTGAAAACCTTGGGCGTCGTTTTCCCGTTGGCCTTCTGAAAATGGATTAAATAATCTACAATGATTTTCTGTTTTTTCTTAGCACTAGATGAGAGAACAATTTCGAACTCTAAGGTATTTCCTAAATTAAATTTTTTTGCATTAAGCTTTAGCCTATGAAACTTGATCTCAACCTTTTTCCCTGCTCCCATGAGCCCCAAGGCTCCTGGATGTCCTTTTTTGATGAGTACTCTCAGGGCATGTCTCGTGATCCATTCAATTTTATTTTTTTGATTTTCCGGTGCTTCTTTACTCCACCTAATGAGAAGTCTAATCACAACTTCCGGATGATTCTTGGAGATGTCATTTAAATGATTGGCTACACTCTTTCTCACGTAAAGTTCATCGTCATATTTCAAGGCTTCAAGTAGATCAAGAGTGAGTTCTGGATTTAAAATAAAGGCTGCTAGCTTTCCACCCCATGGCAAAATAGGACGACTCCCTTCAGAAACCCAGCGGCGGACGTGAACATTTTTATCTTTTGTGTATTTTTTCAGGATCTTCAGAACCTGAGCATGATCTTTCAAAAGAAAAGGTCTGATGGCAAACTCTGAAGTAAACTGCTGGGTTAGTAAGTACATGGCCTCAAATGATTCTTTAAAATGTTTTGTACCAAATTGACCGATATATTCAGATACCGGCCATAGCTCAAAACCGCTCAAACTTTTTTTCGCCAGCACTTTTTGAATGATAGGGATTGCCTCAGAATAATTTTCTGGCAGCTCACACTTAAGTCCATGAGTTAATAATTTAACCCGCTCTTTAAGTTCCAGCTTACCGGTATCTGAAGTGTTTTTTTGAAAGCGTTTGATATTAAAAGCAGGATAAATCTCAAAAAAGATTTTTCCCATTTTAGTGACAACTGTTGGATTAATTAAAGTTTTAATAAAAAAGGGCCCCGCAGGGCCCTTATCTTAGCCAAGACTAGGCAATAATTCAAAACAAAGAATGGCAATAAATGTTGGGAATAAGGCCCCCATGAATAGACCAGCTGGAGTGATACCATCCTCTCCAAAAGAATCTTTAAGGATCCCAAATCCTGCAGGATTTGGGGCATTGGCAATAACTGTTAAACCACCACCAGTTACGGCACCGGCCACCAAGAAATATTTTGCAGAATCAGTTAATTCAACTAAAGAACCAAGATAAGTTAGTGCCGCATTATCTGTAATAGCAGTCAAACCAGTTGCACCAAAATAGAGAACTTGATCAGAAAGACTTGTGATTAGAGGCTGCAACCACCATTTTTGTGGAGTTCCCAAAACGATCAAACCGGCAAGGAAGAATCCAACCATGAGAGAGGATTTTACCTGAACTTCATCCTGGAATTCTTTTGTCACTGTAGTGAATCCAAGAAAGAAGAGAAGAAGACCCATGAACACCACCATGTGGTGAGCGCTTAATACAACTAAACCTAAAAAGATAACGTGAATAAAAGTAACCCACCAAGGAGGAAGCATTTTTTCAGTATTATCAGCACGTAAGCTGAAATCACCAGCTAGATCTTTTTTGAAAATGAATGTGAAACAAAGAGCACTTATCAAACAAGAAATAGCGGCTTTATATCCGAAATTAGTAAACATGTGACCAAGACCCCACCCCCATTTACTGGCAACCATCAAAACCGGAGGCGCAGCAAAGTGAGAAAGAGTACCACCAATTGAAACATTCACAAAAAGAAGACCAATTGTTGCGTACATAAACTTTTTACTCATGTCGCCTTTTGAGTAGAAGTTTTTCAAAAGAATAATAGCAGTCACAGTCATGGCCGCTGGCTCAGTAATAAATGAACTAAGCAGTGGACCCATCACCATAGTTGTTAGATAAAATGACATCTTTTTTGGAAGCGGAATAACGTTAGAAATCAGGACAATGATTTTTTCAGCTAATTTAATAACTGGTCTCGTTCCTGCCATGGCCATAATCACAAATACAAATCCTGGTTCAGTGAAATCCAATGACTCAAGGTAAGCAACAGAGCCATGAACCCCTTCAACACTCAGGATAATCAGAATAAAGGGAATGGCCCACAAACCGAACACGGCTTCAACTTCGGCCATAAAGTGAAAAAAGTTTTCGCCCATTGAACCTTTTGGATAATGGTGAGCGATCTTGGCAAATTTACTCACCAAAAATGTGTGGAGCACGGCAAGACCAAAGATGATCGACGCCGAAAGCTCGATGACAGTAGGATTCATTCAAACTCCCTTTTGAAAAGAAACTATGTATCAATAGTTTAAAGGGAAAAGAGTAAGAGTTGAGAGAAAAAAAGACTATCCGTTCTTGCCGATAGAGTTTACAGGACAAGCGTCCATCTGCTCAATACATAGAGCAATTTCATCAGGTGTTGTAGGTTGTTTCTTCACATAAGCATTTCCGTTATCATCTTCTGCGAAGAACTCAGGGGCTCCTGAGTAACAGACGTTGCAAGCAATACAGCCCTCGCCTCCGTCATCATCAGGATCAGTGCAGTAGTAGGCTCCGGGGATATTTTTTGGATGTTTATTTTTTGCGTTCGCCATAGCCCCCTATACTAATAATCTATGACAGAACTATCAAGTTGTTTGCCTTGCATTATTTTTGACATTTCCCTGATTGCCCAGTTAGCTTGAATGACTAAATACGAGAGGATTGAATTATGGACCAAAAAATCATCGAAAAAGCCAGACTATGGGGTTCAAACACTTATTTCAGTGAAACTGACCGAGCGGAAATTGCACACTTACTCGCCGATCTTCCTGCCAATGAACTTGAATTAACTGAAAGATTTTATCGTGATTTGGAGTTTGGAACGGGTGGACTTCGTGCTCCTATGGGCATGGGACAAAACCGCATGAATAAATACAATGTAAGGCGCGCAACTCAAGCCCTGTGTCAGATGGTTGTTAAAAATTTCGGTCACTCTTCATCTGCTGTTATTTCCTATGATTCAAGACACAACTCCAAAGAATTTGCTCTGGAAGCTGCAGGAGTTTTTGCGGCCAATGGAATTAAGGCTTACGTTTACAGAGTTCTGACACCAACTCCTATGCTCTCTTTTGGAGTTCGCTACTACAAGGCCCAGGCCGGGATTATGATCACTGCTTCCCACAATCCACCTATTTACAACGGATTCAAAGCATTCTGGAATGATGGGGCGCAAGTTGTTCCACCTGTTGATAAAGAAATTATCAATGCCTACAACGATCTGACTGACTGGAATGAGATTAAATACATGCCTTTTGAAGAAGCTCGAGCAAAAGGTCTAGCTGCCTGGACAGATGAAAAAGTGGAGGATGCTTTTTATAAAGTTATTGAAAAAAAAGTGATTCAAGATTCTGCTCTGGTAAAAAAACATGGTTCAGAGTTATCCATTGTTTATACTGCCCTACATGGTACAGGATTAGTTCCCTGCCTGGAGATTAGTCAGCGCTTGGGTTTTACTACAATTCATTCTATTTCTGAGCAGGCAACACCGGATGGAAATTTCCCTACAGTGAAATCACCTAATCCAGAAGATCCTAAAGCTTTGAAGCTTGCAATCGATAAGATGCTCGCAACCAATGCTGATATCGTCTATGGAACTGATCCTGATGGAGATCGTTTAGGAGTTGTGGTAAACGTGAAAGGTGAAGCAGCAATTTTAAATGGAAATCAAATTGCCATTCTCATGCTGTACTATATTTTCAAAAAGAAAACTGAACAAAAAACACTTCCTGAAAATGCTCTGGTTATTAAATCAATCGTAACTTCCCCTCTACAAAATGCCATTGTCGAATCTTTCGGTGGAATTGTACAAGATACTCTCACCGGCTTCAAATGGATGGCCGGATTGATCCACGATCATGAAATTAAAAAGACAGGTTTTAATTTTGTTTTTGCCTCTGAAGAATCTTTTGGGTACATGCCTCATAAAGAATGCCGTGACAAAGATGGGGTTAGCTCAATGGCGCTTATGTCTGAAGTTGCTTTATATTTCAAGCTTCAGGGAAAAAATCTGGTAGATGTTCTTGATGATATCTATGCCAAATATGGATTCTATTATGAATCATTGTTATCTCAGGACTATGAAGGCATGGCCGGAGCTCAGAAAATTACCCGCATTATGGAGTTTTTTAGAAACTATCCAGAAACTCAATTTGCTGGTGAAGAGATTATTGCCAAAGAAGATTATGAAACGCTAATTTCGACTGATATTCGTTTGAAATCCAATAAGGCAATTGCATTGCCAAAAAGTAATGTTCTAAGTTTTACTTTTGCTAGCGGCAATAAGTTATTCCTCAGACCATCAGGCACGGAACCTAAAATAAAATTCTATGTGATGGTAAGAGAAACTGAGGGCGATTTGGCGGCCAAGAAAATAAATGCCCTTAAAAAAGTTAAAATTATTGAAGATAAGATCCGCGAAAATTGCGATAAGGCTTAAAAAGAATGGAAAAAGTTATAGTTCTCCTCAGTGGTGGAATGGATTCATTGGTTTGTGCAGGTCTGGCCAATAAAGAGCATCATAATGTTTATGCGCTCCATTTAAATTACGGTCAGAAGACTTCTTCCAGAGAGAAGATTTCATTCGACGAGATATGCGCTCATTACAAAATCCCCCTCGAAAAAAGAAAAATTATCGACATGACTTTTCTTTCTCAGATTGGAGGCAGCTCCCTCACTGACCAAAATATCTCTGTAAAAACATATCAAGGTGATTCAACTGTTATCCCGGATTCTTATGTTCCGTTTAGAAATTCGATTATACTGTCTCTCGCTGTCTCTTGGGCCGAAGTGATTGGTGCAACGAAACTTTATATCGGAGCAAATCACGAAGACTCTCCCGGTTATCCTGATTGCCGACCAAGCTATTATGAAGCTTTTAATAAAGTTATTAAAGAAGGAACGAAAGCGGGAAATATTGAGATCTTGACCCCTGTAATTAGCATGAAAAAAAAAGATATTGTGCTTAAAGGTAAAGAGCTAAATGTGCCCTTTGAATTAAGTTGGTCTTGCTACAAGAGCTCTGCCAAAGCTTGTGGGCAATGTGATTCATGCGCCCTTCGTTTAAGAGGCTTCAAAGAGGCTGGAATAACTGACCCTATTGACTACATTTAGGATTGGCTTAAGATCATAAAGTTCTATAAATCCTAAGGAGTTCAAATGAAATTTTTAATCGTTACTTTAGCCCTCATGACAAGTTTCGTCTTTGCTGATGAAAAACCAAAAGAGCCAACCCTCCAGGACATCAAGAGTAAAATAGTGGGGAACCTCGAACAAAAAATTTCAAATTTAAATACTTTTAAAAGTTGTGTTCAGTCTGCTTCAAGTAAAGAAGCTCTAAAAGATTGTCGTAAGTCGTTTAAAGAAACCATGTTGAAATCTAAAGTTGATCGCAAAAAAACCAAGAAGTCATAAAAAGCGAAGAGAAAGTAAAAAAATAATTAAAAAGAGGAGCCCTTAGACTCCTCTTTTTTTTAGGCAAAAATTGTAATTGATAAGCTGACGAAACAAACAGCAATTAGTAAAGCTGAACAAAGTCCCCTTCGGTGACTGAGCCTCCTGAGTGCAGTATTGCAATAGCCCCATCTTCACCAAAATAATCTACCACTTCAAGAGTTCCTTTAGTTTCCCCTTGAGACATTCCAATCATTGCCCCAGACTCAGGATCATAAATTTCCTGTCCTTCAGTAATAACTTTTAAAATATCCCCAAGGTTTATTCCAGATGATCGGCCGGCATTAATGTAAATTCGAGTACCAATAATTTTTGCCACTCTTCCCATCCAGTCTAGACGACTCCCCATAGAAATAACTTTGGGAACTATTTTTCTAACAGCAACTTTAACAGAATAGCGAAGAAGTTCCTGACGATAAGAAAGATCATCTTCACCTTCTGCTTGATAAAACTTCAAATTATCGTCCGAGATGTTACCGTCAACCGTCTCAGTAAAAAGCTCTTTATTAGAGAGCACATCATAGGCCCTAATTTCTACGAAAGTCTCTGCAAGTGATTTTACTTTGCGAACAAAGCCGATTTCATCGCTTTTTTGACGAACTCGTGCTTCTTTTATTCTGCCAAAGATTACAATATTAACACCGGACATTTTTGCTTTGCGAGCAAGCTGAACAAGTTTAATTCCGCCACCACCATAGATTTCTTTTGAAGTTCCAAAAATATTTGAAGCACCAGGATCAATTAAAAACTCAAGAGAGCGACTAAATTCTCTTCTAAATTCTTCAGTCGCAACAATGGCCAGATCTTCCCCACCCAAAGGTGACTCGTTATAAAAAGTGAGTAAGGCTATTTTCTTTTTAATGGGATTGAATTCAGTAACTCGGCTCATTCGACTGGTTTGATTAATCGGTCTTCTGCGGGTAACAGGCGCACAAGACTGAAGCAATACCATCACCATTAAAATGGGGGAAATAAGTAAACCAATGTGCATTTGTAATCCTCAAAGTTATTCAGCAACAAACTTGATGACGTTATGAACCTCTGTAATTTCATTCACTAACGCATAACTATGAGAAGATTTTAACTCTTTTATGCCCGACAATAAATCAGTAAACGATTTTTCCTCACCCTGATAGAAACAGGCAAGCTTAGCCTCTTCTTTAGTGAAAGAATCCAAAAAGATCTCTAAACCCAACGATGGCTCTCGGGTTTTAAGCAGTTCAATATAAGTATGCAGATCACCAAAATGCCGAAAACCCTTAACAACCAACCGTGATACTCGGTTAAATCCAATTTTTTCTTCAATTTTTCGATTGAATTGCTTAAGTGCACTCATGGGTGTGCGGTACAGAGAACTTGCAAGACCAGAGTTCATGGCCTTTAAATCAACTCGCTTAAAGGATCTTTTCTCCATGCTTAAAACATAACTGCCAAAGATTCTTTTTGTCTTTATATCCTGGAGGAGAGCTCGTCCTTCCCATTCAAAAGTCGATTGCTCCAAGGATTCATCATGCTCGATTTTTTTTAAAGCAATGTTTATCCTTAAAAATAGTCCATTAACGAATTCAGGAGGTATGGATATTTGATCGATGTGAGAATCGGTCCACTTAGAAAAAAAAATCTGGCAACCTTCATCACAACTGCTGACTTCCTCAACCGTCGAAGGTAGGTTTTCATTGAGCCAATTAAGCCATGAGGCATTTAATGGTTTCAAAAAACTTTTTTCACTCTCCAGTCCTAAATCTGTCCATACAAATTGAAAAGGATCAATTTCAGAAATGAGAATAATTTTTGAAAAGGGCTTTGTTTCATTACTCAAAGTTTTTCTGAATAATCTTTCTAACTTGATCTTATCCAAATCAAGTTCAATCTTTGCCTTCCATGAATCTGAATCCCGCGCCATTGCGGTTATTGACGATGAACGAATGATGTCCAAAGTTCGGGAAAATTTAATAAAATTATTATGTCGTTCTTTTTCAAGAGTTTCCAAGAATGCTTGGCGTTCTGTTTCACCTAATATCGTTTTGTATTGAGGACCAAATTTTTCCTGAGCACTTCTATCTTTATAAGCTTCAAAATAGACAGAAAACTGCTGATCTAACTTTTGCATAAATTCATCAAATTTATAACCAAGCTCGGGAGCAATTTTTTCAATACTTTTCAAAACGGCGAGATGTTGTAATTCTTTTTTTGCGGCTTCCTCGCTGGTAGTATCAAGTTTAGCACTTAGTTCCACGGAGTTTACGACCTGGGCCAAGGAAACATGAGACAGTAAAATTAAAACAAGATAAAGAATCTTCAATGTCTGATTTCCTCAACCTTACCGTCAATTATAAATGAAACCGAGTTTGTATTTAACAATTCATTTATTTTTGCTGCCATTTGAGGTGAAGGACTTACTAAAAAATTATCATCTAAAGGTAAACGTGCTCTTCCTTCAGTCGTTTCAAAAATAAAATGAATTGGAACTGATCCACGGTAACTTAGAAGAATCTGCTTCATTTGAATTAATGAATGAGGGTTTAAATGATTTAAAGGCACATTAACCCGGACTGAAGTCACACGATCATCAGATTCATCTTTTAAGAGACTTATTTTACTTGGATAAAACTTTTTAGGATCTTCGGCTAAATTAACTACTCCATGCATAATGAGTGGTTCATCGCCAGTTAAAAACTGCTGAAATTCAGTGAAAGTTCTTGGAAAGAAAAGGCATTCAATTTTTCCGGATAAATCTTCAAAAGTAACGAAGGCCATCTTGTCGCCCTTCTTAGTCATGATGATCTTACTTTCTGTAATCATTCCGGCAATAACCATACTTCGCTTTGAGGGATCATGCTCATCACCTAATCGTCGATTGAAGCCTTCAGGCTGAACAACTGTAGGTAAATCCTGAATTGCGGCAACGCTCATGGAGGTTAGTTTACCCATGATATCTTTGAATCTGAAAAGCGGATGACCAGAAACATAAATGCCCAGAAGCTCAGCTTCTAAAGAAAGTTTTTGTTTTTCATCAAATTCTTGAGATTCATTAATATTCAATTGTTCTTCTGATGTTTGCGCAGTTTCCCCCACATCAAACAAAGAAGTCTGACCCATGAGCTTCTCTTCCTGTTTCTTTTCGGCAAAAGTTACAATGAATTCCATATTATCAAGAAGAGTTTTACGATTGAATTTTTCACATGAATCAAAAGCCCCTACTTTAATCAGAGATTCCAGAACGCGCTTATTTACCGCCTTAAGATTTACTCTTTCACAGAAATCAACGAATCCTTTAAAAGGTCCATTTTCAATACGCTCTTTAACAATTTCCTCGACTGCTCCCTCGCCCACACCTTTAACGGCCCCTAATCCAAAACGGATAGTCTGGCCAATAACGTTGAAAAGCCAGAGTGATTGATTCACGTCCGGAGCAAGGATTTCGATTCCAAAATCTTTCGCTTCTTGAATATAAGAAGTTATCTTTTCTTTGTTGTTGATCTCAGTCCCTAATAGGGCCGCAAAAAATTGAGCTGGATAATATTTCTTTAAGAAAGCAGTTTGAAATGAAATCACGGAATACGCTACAGCGTGAGACTTGTTAAAACCGTATTCCGCAAATTTTTCCATTAATTCGAAAAGAGTAAGAGCCTTTTCTTGATTGAATCCGCGCTCAACCGCACCGACACGGAAAATTTCCTTATGCCGTTGCATCTCCTCAGCATTCTTTTTACCCATGGCCCTTCGTAGCATATCTGCCTGACCAAGAGAGTAACCGGCCACCAATCGGGCAATATTCATTACCTGTTCCTGGTACACAATAATGCCGTAGGTGTCTTTAAGAACAGGTTTTAATTCTTCAAAAGTATAAACTTCAGGTTTTTGACCGTGCTTAATTTCAGCGAATTCATGGTGCATACCTGAACCCATTGGACCCGGTCTATAAAGGGCATTAATCGCGGTAATATCATCAATGGAATCGGGTTTAATTCTCTTACAAAGGTCTTGCATTCCACTTGATTCAAGCTGGAAGACTCCCACTGTGGAGCCTTCAGAGATGAGTTTATAAACTGATTGATCATGATAATCGATAAACTCAATATCAAAATCAGCTTTAATATCACGCTGAATTAATTTTTGGGCATTGGAAATAACTGTCAGAGTTTTAAGTCCTAAAAAATCGAATTTTACCAATCCAATTTTTTCAGAAAAATCTTTATCAAATTGTACAACCTGCTCACCTTTAGAACCCCTAAAGAGAGGGCAATAAGTTACCAGAGGTTCATTGGTAATAATCACTCCCGCAGCGTGAATACCAGCGTGACGGTTAAGACCTTCTAGGCGCTTTCCAATTTGAAGGATGCGTCTGATCTTTGGATCACTATCTTCAAGTTCTTTGAGTTTCGGCTCTTTATCAATTGCTTCTTGTAAATCAATACCCAATTCTTCAGGGATTAATTTAGCTAAGGCATCGGCTTCAGAATATGGAAGAGCAAAAACGCGAGAAACATCCCGCAAGACAGCTTTTGCAGAAAGAGTACCAAAAGTGATAATTTGGCCAACTCGCTCTTCACCATATTTTTTAGTCACGTATTCAATAACTTCCTGACGGCGATCCTGACAAAAATCGATATCAAAATCCGGCATCGAAATACGTTCAGGATTGATAAATCTTTCAAAGAGTAAATTAAAAGGAATCGGATCAACGTTAGTAATCTTTAAAGCGTAGGCGACAATCGAACCCGCACCAGAGCCGCGTCCTGGTCCAACCGGAATGCCTTTTGATTTAGACCAAATAATAAAGTCAGATACAATTAAAAAATACCCTGTGAAACCCATTTGTTTAATAAGTCCTATTTCAACTTCTAAACGATCGAGGTATTGAGATTTTAATTCTGTTTCCCAGTTCTCTTTAGCCACCAAGTGCTTGAAGTGAGGGCCATTAAATCTTTCTTTTAAACCTTCGCGAGCGAGTCGCGTGAAATAGTCTTCTTCGGTTTCAGCTGTTTTAATTTCAAATTTAGGCAAAAGGTAAATCTGTTTGCCCTTATCATCTTGCCAACGCATTTCAAGATTACAAGCATCAGCAATTTTAAGAGTGTTATTGCAAGCCTCAGGGATGTAGTTGAAAGCCTCGCGCATTTCCTCGGCTGATTTAAAATAAAACTCTGAAGTCGAAAGCTTCATGCGCTTTTCATCTTCCAAAGTTTTACCCGTCTGAATGCACATTAAAACTTCTTGAGCAGCGGCATCGTCTCGAGTGAGATAATGGCAATCATTGGTGGCCACTAGAGGAATTGATTTCTCTTTGGCGAATGCAATGATCTTACGATTCACATCAACTTGTTCAGGAATACCGTTTTCCTGAATCTCAAGATAAAAATCATCCTGAAAAATTTCGCGAAACTTCAAAGCCGCTTGGTAGGCACGCTCATCCTGTCCGGTGAAGAAGTTGTACCCGACTTCGCCTTTAAGACAAGCTGTTGTTGCGATAAGACCTTCGGAATACTCTCTCAGTAATTCCACATCAGCGCGTGGCTTGTAGTAAAAACCTTCCTGATAAGCTTTTGATAGAAGCTTACAAAGATTCTGATAACCGGTTATATTTTTACAAAGAAGAATTAGGTGATGAATCTGATGCTTTCCTTCAACCTCATCTTGTGAGTCAAGGGTCTTAAGATTTTTAGGCGCTCGACGGTCATGACGAGAACCGGGGGTGAAATAAATTTCTGAACCCAAGATAGGTTTAATCCCGGCTTTCAAGGCCCTGGTATAAAAATCAATTGCACCAAACATGTTTCCGTGATCGGTGCATGCAATGGCCGGCATTTGTAATTCTTTTGCCCGCTTGAATAGATCTTCCAATCGTAGGGCCCCATCCAAAAGAGAGTATTGAGTGTGCAAATGCAGATGAGTAAAATTACCTTTATGGGTATTTTGAAAATCACTTCCGAGGTAGGGGTTTTTCATATTAAAGCCTCAGTGAAAACGTGTGTGTTTATGATATGCTCAGCTAATCATTTTTAGAGTGAAAAGACACTCATGACTTTGATCAAAAAGTGGCCCATTTTAGCACGAAAAAAATGCATAGTGTTATTTTTATAAACGAGGCTCGCTTACCTCATTGAAATCTTTTATGTCGCACTAGGCAACTCAATCAAGAGTATTGACTGATATTCGTCTTTGTCTTAGTGGCAACTGGTCTATATGAAACATCTCTAGTTTGTTCTTCAAAAATCATAATGTTCGCGATACGAAAAGGCTCCGACAAAGGGGCTTTTTGCATGTTCAGTGATTCCAATAAAATTCTAGCGATCGAACTACTTGAGGCGATCAAATTTTTTAATCTTCAAGGTTGGTCACCGGCTACCTCAACTAATTATTCGGTACGTACTAAAAATTCTTCGGAATATATTATTTCCCGCTCTGGAGTTGATAAAAGTAAATTTAGTCTGGATGATCTAATCATGATCAATCCTAATGGAGAAGTATTGGTCCCTTTCAACCGGCCCGGCATTAAATCTTCTGCAGAGACTGAAATTCATACCCATCTTTATCAGAAATATCCTGAAGTCAATTGTGTGCTTCACACCCATTCAGTTCTAGGCACTGTTTTGTCCTACGTGCATGCTAAAGATAAAGAACTAAAGTTCGAAGGATTTGAAATTCAAAAAGGGCTTGAAGGAAATATCACACACGATCTTATTTCCCGCCTACCAATTGTGCCTAACTCTCAGGTTATGAGTGACATCATAAAGGATATGGATCAACATTTGACAGAAAAACCCAGCATCCATGGATTTCTGATCGCCGGCCATGGCCTGTATACGTGGGGTAAGGATCTTGCGACGGCAAAACGCCATATTGAAACTTACGAATTTTTATTTAACTGTTTTCACACAATGAGGAAACTATAATGGCCATTTTAACTTTGCTTGATCCTTTAAGCCGAGAAATTAAAGATCCAAAAGAAATAAAATCCTTCATGAATGAGCGTGGAATTATTTTTGAACAGTGGGAAAGCAATATTCCATTAAATGATTCTGATTCACAGGAAACTATTCTTAAAGCTTTTGACCATGAGCTGGGCCCTTATATGAAAAAACACGGCTACGTGAATGCTGATGTGATTAATGTTCATAAAGGGACACCCAATATAGAAGCTATTCGTGCAAAGTTTTTATCAGAGCATACTCATGCTGAAGATGAAGTGCGTTTTTTTGTAGATGGAGAAGGCTATTTCTTCTTTCATCTGGAAAAATCAAAAGAAGTGTTTAAACTTCTTTGTGAAAAAGGTGATTTTATTTCCGTACCTAAGGGCTACACTCATTGGTTTGACTTAGCTCCTAAATATCATGTCAAGGCCATTCGGGTTTTCCAGACGCCAGAAGGCTGGGTGGCAAATTACACTCAAAGCGGTAAAGAGCAAAAGTATCTCCTATGATTAAATTATTTCTTTTCGATATTGAAGGAACAACCACGGACATCAACTTTGTTCATAAGGTTTTATTTCCTTATGCCTACAATGCAATGGAGCAATTTATTCTTCATCATCAGACTCACCCGACAGTGATGAAAGCAATAGAAGACACCCGTATAACCGTTTGGGATGAAGACAAGAAAAAACTTGCTCTCTATGATGTTATTGAAAAGTTAAAAGAATGGATTAAAAAAGATCGTAAACATCCGGCGCTCAAAGAAATTCAGGGTTTGATCTGGGAAAATGGTTATTCAAAAAATGAATTTAAAGGGCACCTTTACACAGATGTGAAACCATTCTTTTCAAAAATCATTTCCTCAAATAAAAAAATTGGTATTTATTCCTCCGGTTCAGTTCATGCTCAAAAACTCATTTTTGGTTTTTCTACTGACGGAGATTTAACACCAATGATATCGTATTTTTTTGATACTAAGGTTGGCGCAAAACGCGAGAAAATCTCCTACGAAAAAATTGCGCTCGAAACTAAACTCACTCCGCAAGAAATTCACTTCTTTTCTGATATTCCTGAAGAACTAAAAGCCTCCAAGGAGGCAGGTATGCAGGTTACGCATCTTTTAAGAGAAGGAGCAAAATCTTCGGAATTTGAAGGGATCACAAGCTTTAACAGCTTCATAAATCTTATCTAAGCGCACCTTAAAATCGCCAGAATAAATCATAGACGTAATAGTATCCTTTCTGACCAAATGTAAGATTGGATAAATCATGAGTCGCAAGTCCAAGACTTATATGAACAGTTTCCCAAATCCACATATAGGAAAAAGTTCCACCAAACGTCTGTAGGTCGGACCATAAAGAATTGAAACTGCCCTAAATTATTGGTGCTGGGATCTCAAATTCCCCTGTGAATTCTGTGACTTAGTTAAGTTGAAAATCGCTAGCCCTAAAAAATCTCTCATAAAATGTTAAGAACCTTGTTTTATCGCTCTTAAGAAAAGTTTGATTCCATTAATGAAAAAGCTATACCAACACCATTGTAAGCGAGCAGTTCCAATCTTTTTCACTTAATTTCTGCAAAGGAGAGTCCAAAAATGGTATCGAAAAATTCTTGATATTTTTTATCGGACTATGAGGATTAATTAAATTTGAATCTTTTTCCGATAAATAAGAATGAAAATACTCATATTTATATTTTTTTGTCTTCATACCTCTGTCTCTTTTGCTGGTGATTTTTTGACCTTTCAGGAATTCAAACGGTTGTCTCCTGAAAAAAAAGTTCAGGTACTTGAGGCATATAAAACTTTTGTTAAAGAAATAATCAAAAAT
Source organism: Bacteriovorax stolpii (assembly GCA_945860895.1). Lineage (GTDB taxonomy): Bacteria > Bdellovibrionota > Bacteriovoracia > Bacteriovoracales > Bacteriovoracaceae > Peredibacter. The sequence continues at coordinate 47,227 of CAMASK010000002.1, read as the reverse complement.
ACAGATGTTTTGGATAACGAGGAATTTGTTTCAAAAATTGATTTTTTATTCTTTGAGGAGGCATATGCATCTGAAGGTTTTAACTGCTTCTATGCAGGCTGGCCAAGTAAGAAAAAAAGTATAAAAGTATCCGGCAAGACTAAAACTGTTTGTAGTTCTCCCGCAAATTCAAACCCAATTTATAAAGTGTTATCATCAACTTGTGGTTCGGAAAAAATGCTCTGCCAGCCTCTTTTATTTGGTAAAGATGTATGTATTGAAACGAAGACTCAGGCTCAAAAGAACTCGTCATTCTCTCAATGTCAGCAAAAATTTCTAGCAAGTGGAAAGTCGATGGATGACTTGTCCAGAGATTTAACTCAAACAGAGTTTGCACCCCTGGCGGATGAGATGTTCTCTTTAGTGAACGATATTTGCTCTTCAGGATTTCAATCTAAAACAGGCATGTGTGGAAATTTGAAAAAAAGAGTAGCTGAGTTAATGGATAGAAAGCCAAAAGAGATAGTTACTGAAAATGAAAAGAAGGAAGCCAATTCAAAAAATGACTTTACAGTTATTGATGATGGAGAAGTTTCAGAGAATGTTGAGCTTAAGAATGAATTAGTTAAAACTGTCGACTTGGTAAATAAAGCCCCAGCTACGACCAAAGAGAACAGTTCAAATACTGTGGTGTGCACACAGTGTGAATTGTTAAAGCAGATTGAGAAAAAAGATGAAGTCCTGGTAAATCATGAAGCTTCTGAGTCAATTGATCAAAATCAAAAAACGAAAAAAGATTTTTGCGCCGGAGGGCAGTCAGGAACCAATTTAGATAAATACTCTCAAGGTGCTTATTCTGGATCGGATGACGGCGTGTCTGTTGATATCATGTACCAGGAAAAAGATAAAGATAGACAAAATCGTGTGCCAGGTGGTTTTGATATAAATCTGGATCATATGGGTCCTTCCTCGTCGTATATTGAAGATGGTGTTGAATATAGTCCTGACGAAATGGAGCCAATGTATCCAAAGAGAGTCCTAACCAATGAGTATCTTGCCCGTGGCAAGGAAGGCTCCTTTGATGTGATCGATTCTCCTGTACGGGTGAATTATGTTGGGAAATCAGATAAAATTTATAACCGTTTCATTTCTACTGACATGAGAATTACTCAATATGCATTTTTTCCTCGCAAGATTGTACCTTCTGTTAAAGTTCGGGATGATAAAATTCTTATGACTCTGACAACTGGTGAAGAAATTGCTGTTGATAAGAAATCAGGAAGAATTGTAGCTGGTGCAGCCAAAGAAGTTTCTCCTAAGAATCAAGTGGAAAATAGACTGGACTCTAAAGGCAATAAAAACGTGCGAACTTATCCGGATTCTGATTTTTCTTATGAGGGAAAGGGATTGTTTATTATTTCTAAGTTAACTTCCAATCGAGATGAAAGAAAACCTGGTTCAATTGTTCCAGTTCGCGCCATTGTTGATGGCAAGGTTCAGGAGTGTAAGGTTAAATCCGAGGATATTTGGGTACATGATTATGGTTATTATCTTCAAGAAGATCATGAAAAATACCTTTCAAGTTATTGGTCATGTACACGATTTAAATTTGAAAAGGATGAAGAACTCTACAAATTGGTAAAGACAAAATGTCCTGATTTTAAATTTCCAGATTTAACAAAGTAAAAACGCTTTGATCATCTTAGGAAATTAATTGGACCTGCCCCTTCACGAATGATCTCAGGGCTCCCCGAAGTAAAATCAATAATGGTGGTGTGGTGACCTATAAATTCATACTCACCAGGGTCAATAATCAGATCAATCTGCGAACCAAAATAATCCTCAATTAAGGCTCCATACAATGCCATTGATTCATCTTCCATCTCCATCATCTCGCGGGTTATGTGAGAAGAAATAACAACGTCACCATGCTTTTGCAGCAAGAGTCTACAAAGTTTTTTCGGTGGGAAACGAATTCCTACTTCTTTATCAATTTTAGACGCGTTTAAATTTTTAGTAATTTTCTTTTGAGCTTCAAATATAAAAGTATAGGGGCCAGGAATGATTTTTTTGAGAATCCTAAAAGCGCTATCATCAATGAATGAGACTTCCTGGGCCTTCTGGAAGCTTTCACAGAGAACAGTGAAGTGTTTGGTGTTGTCGACATGCCTAAGCCGATAAAGCTTATCTACCCCTTGTTTATTGAAGGGATCGGCAACCACTACCCAGTTTGTTTCTGTCGGAAAACAAATAAGCCCCCCATTTCGTAAGATTTGGGAGGCTTTCGATAATATGCGGTCGTCAGGATTATGTTCGACGACGTATTCGATCATTTATTAATGTCCGCTTACACTCATTTCGCGTCCAAGAGATTTAGATCTTCTCTCAAAGAAATTTTGAGATTCCTCTCTTTCTGACTCTTCTTTGCAGAGAATACACATCTCCGATGTTGGACGAGCTATGAGTCTTAAGAATGTTATTGGGTCGCCACATTCATCACACATACCATAAGCCTCGGTTTCGACCTTGCTTAAGGTTTTCATTATTTTTTTGTAATAAAGACTTTCGCGGTTTGAGAAACGCATATCAGCAGCTAGCAAAATATTATCATTTGCAGAATCTACTTCATCTTTGGCACCGGTTATTGAGCTATTTTCATACTCATTTTTCTTGAGTTGAAAATTTGTTCTAATACGCTCTGCTTCGGTTAAAAGTTTATCTTTAAGCGCTTTAATGTGCTTATCGGACAAATGACTGTTTAGTCGAACTGACATCCTTAGTTCTCCTCGTTACAGGTGGGTCGTAACCCAGTTGTGTAAATGTGTTCTGAAAATTAAAACAGTTGAGAATTTCTTTGCCAACAATTTCTATGCTTTAAACCCTTGTTATATCTAACATTTGCTTGCACTATTGAGAGGCGATGTAAGGCATCAATCTGATCTTAGAGAGATAAAAGATTTTTTTATTCGAAAACTTGAAAAACGACGTTTTTTTGACACTCTCAACCGTGTGCAAAAATTAAAAGAAATGAATTACAAAGATAAGATACTTACATCAAAATATAATCGTTTTAACCAAAAATAGGATTGTATGAATTTACCTTTTCACCCCATGATTGTTCACTTTCCAATAGCGCTAACTTTCATTTTGCCAGCATTAATATTTGTTTTTGCCTATATGACGAAGACTGGTAAAATGAACCATCAAGCTTGGCTTATCATTATTGGTCTACAATTAGTTACTACGATAACAGGCTACATTTCTCTTGAGACGGGAGAAGATGAGGAGCATCAGGTTGAAAAGGTCATAGATAAAAGAATCATTCATGAGCATGAAGAAGCAGCTGAAGTTTTTGTTGGTTCTACAGTACTTGCTTTAGTCGTTTCTGTAGCAGCTTTTTTTCTTAGAAAAGAAATTCAATTTTTCGCTCATATGTTTGTTTGCTTGGTTAGTGTCGTCGCTTGTTATTTAGCCTACAGCGCTGGAGAGCTAGGAGGGAAGCTTGTCTATCATCAAGGTGCAGCTAACGCGTACATACCTTTTCAGGATCATAGTAATTCTGGCTTATTACCTACACCTGGAATGAATACCTCCGAGTCCACAGTGCCCACTGAAGAAAATGAGAGCTTAAAGTCAGATGACACTGATTATGGGTCCAATGAAGAAGATGCCATTCAAGAGGATGGAGATGATCTTAAACAGGAAGATGATTAAAAATTATTTCCTAAAAATTAAGAAAACAGCTCCAAGTAAACAAATTGAAGCATATAAAAAATTGCGATTAAGCGGAACTTTCATAAATCCCACTGCCCATACCAGGCGTAAGTCATAAATACGTTCGACAATATAAGGAGTGAGATAGTTTTTAGCATATTAGTCCAATAATTCATTTACCGTTTCGTTGAATTCTTGTTTCCATTTTTCAAAAAAATCACCAGTACTTGGCCCGGTAAATCCAGCATGAACTTTAACAACTTGATGTTTTTTATTTAAAAAGATTGTCGTGGGAAAAGAAATAAAATTAGTAAGTCCTGGCAGTTTATCTACTGGTTTATCTTCTGATGTGGAACCAACTTGAAGAATTGGATAGGGAACTTTCAATCTGTTGCGGAGTTTAAGTAATTGAACGGTAGCTTCTTTAGCACCTAAACTTCTTTCAAAAGCGAGTGCTACAATTTCAATCCCTCTTTTATGATTTGCATTATACCAAGGAACTAGATAGTTCATTTCATCCAAACAATTAGGGCACCATGAACCAAAAATTTGAATAATGACTGGTTTATTTTGAAACTTTAAATGATTTAAGGAAACATTTTGTCCTGAAAGATCAGGGAAAATAAATTTCATTTCTTTGATTTGGGTTTGAGCATAAGGATCTGGTAATTCAGCTTTAGGATCTTTTATTCCTTTCACTTTGGTAGTTAAATTGGAAAGAATGGATGCCTCTAAAGTTCCATTTTTGACTGCACCTTTAAAAATATAATTGTATACACCATCAAAACTAGCTGCCTCAAACTGATCCCCAGAAACATAACCCGATAGATATCGATAATCTCCTGTTGGAGTTAAAATGCTGCCACTCAGTTTATTGTTTTTTTGTTTAAACGTTCCCACCCCCTTACTTTTAATATCATTGTCATCAGTAAGTTCAAGTGACCAAGTCCCATTTAAATCAATTGTCGGTTTAGTCTTTCTTCCCGGATAGCGCTCTTTTATCCCTTGAATTCCAATAATATTAGTCTTTACCATTGGATTTTTGTTCCGACGGACTAAGTTACCAATCAAAATATTTTCTTCCTGCTGTTGTAGTTCCAGGGCGATTTCAAAGGCACCAAGAGGGATGATGATGTCCTTGTCGATGTAGGCTATGTCGTTTAAGGGGATTTTTTCTTTTCCATTTTTTAAAATTCCAGTCAGGTGCTTATTTTTGTCATATTCAAATTCAATGATAAAAGGCACCACCGCATTGGTCATACGAAGCTCAAAACGCCACGGTCCAGCATTTATACTCTTGGCGAATACACTTAAAGTGCTAAAAAACAGCATTAAAGCTAAACACATCAAAGTTTTTTTCATCATATGCTTTTACCCCTTTGTGGCATTTGCTAATATCTTGGTTCAAACTTGTGTATTTGTCACCAATCCCGGGAGGGGAGATGAAGCAGTTCATCATAGGCCAACGCTGGATATCGGAATCTGAACCTGAGTTAGGCTTAGGAGTAATAGTCGAGATAGAAGCCAAAACTGTCACTTGTTTTTTTCCAGCCGCTAAAGTTGATCGCCGCTATGGCACTCAAACGGCACCTTTGAGAAGAATTCGTTTTGTACAAGGGGACGAGGTTAAGGCGCAGAATGGTGAAGTGTTTAATGTAGAGTCTATCTCTGAAGATTCAGGAATAGTTACGTATGTAGGTCAGGGAAAATCTCTTTCGGAAACTCAGCTGGCAGATACCCTGTCATTTTCTAAACCTGAAGAGCGTCTCTTCGCTGGCAATATTGATTCCAACGAATTTTTTAAAATGCGCTATGAGACTTTATTAAATCAAAGAAAACTTTTTATTTCACCAACTCGTGGCTTTACTGGACCGAAAGTAAGTCTCATTCCACATCAAATGTATGTGGCCAGTGAAGTTGCAAAAAGAAGCCGTCCCAGAGTTTTACTGGCCGATGAAGTTGGGCTGGGTAAAACCATTGAAGCGGGTTTAATCCTTCATCACTTGATTCTTACAGGACGAGTCGAACGTGCCTTGATTTTGGTGCCGGACTCCTTGGTCTATCAATGGTTTGTTGAAATGCTTCGAAAATTTCAATTAACTTTTAAAACAATTAATCATGATGCTGGTTTTAAAAAAGGGGATGAGCCATTTGAAGAGGGGCAATTCTTCGTTGCTTCCATTAAATATTTGATGCAGGAGGATTGGTTGATGGACCAGGCCATGGAATCCAAGTGGGATTTGTTAGTGGTGGATGAAGCACATCAATTGCGCTGGACCCCGGATCATTCTTCTATGGAATATGATTTTGTAGCCGCACTTGCTAAAGATACTGCGGGAGTTCTTTTACTTTCAGGAACTCCTGAGATTTTGGGTCTAGCTGGACACTATGCTCGACTACATTTATTAGACCCCAATCGTTTTCATGATTTCAATCATTTTGTAGAAGAGACGATGGGGTATAAGCCCATTTCTGATCTGGCAAATAAGCTCATTTCTAATAAAACTCTCACAGCTGCAGATAAAAAATCATTAAAAGAAAAACTTGGCATGGAAGCTGAAGGATTAGACAGAGATCAGGCCTTGCAAATGTTAGTCGATCGTCATGGAACTGGTAGGGTTTATTTTAGAAATACCAGAAAGACCATGGCCACTTTTCAGGAATTCTTTCCTAAACGTATTTTTCATCCGCATTCAATAAAACTGGGCAAGACAAAAAATCCAGAAAAAAAACTTTTTGAATTGAAATCCAATTGGCTGGCCGAATTTATGGAACAGCATAAAACCGATAAAACGCTACTTATTTGTCATGATAAAGATGTCGTGGTTGATTTGGAAAAAGTTTTAAAGGATAAAACCACTGCAAAAGTGGCATTCTTTCATTCAGGGATGAATCTCATGAACCGAGACAGGCAAGCAGCTTACTTTGCTGATCCTGAAGGCGCAGATATTCTTCTTTCTACGGAAATTGGCTCTGAAGGTAGAAATTTTGAATTTGCAAAACATTTAATCCTGTTTGATTTACCCAAGCTTCCTGATCTGCTTGAACAAAGGATTGGTCGATTAGATAGAATTGGCCAAAAAAATAATATCCAAATTCATGTACCTTACGTTGAAAAATCAAACGAAGAATTACTCATGCGCTGGTACCATGAAGGCTTTAATGCTTTTGAATCTTCTCCTCGTGGTGGAACAGAATTGTATGCAACTGTTAGGGAAGATTTAGTTAAACTTTTGGCGGCCACTGAGGAGGGCGATTTTCCTGAAAAAGAATTTAAATCTTTTTTAGGTAAAACTCAGCAATTTCATGGTGAGATCGAGAAAAAACTAGAGGAAGGCCAAGATCAACTGATTGAGTTCAATTCTTTTCACCATGGAAAGGCGATGAGCTTTATTAGTGAACTGAAAGCACAAGACGATTCCATTGATTTGCGAGATTTCATGCTCAACTTATTCAATCAACTTGGGGTTGATGCTGAAGACATGAACGATCCTTATACTTTCTTAATTCGCCCCGGAGACAATATGTATTTGCCACACTTTCCTGGTCTGGAAAATGAAGGCATGACTATAACATTTAAGCGTGAAAATGCCCTAAAACGCGATGATGTGACTTTTTTAAGTTGGGACCATCCGATGGTTGTTGGTATCATGGATTTTATTTCATCAAAAGAAATGGGGAATGTTACAATTGCTTCCTGGAAAACTCCTTCCAAAGAAAACTTTCTCTTTGAAGGATATTATTTATTAAGTTGCATTGGTGACAGGAAGCTTCAGTTGCAAAAATATTTTCCTCCAACTCCACTTCGGGTTCTTTTAAATTCTCAATTTCAGGATATGACTCAAAAATTGCCTAAGAAATTTTTGGATGAGAATACTGGCACTATTGACCAGGAGAAGCGTGCTCAAATGAAAGAGTTGCCAAAAGATTTTCTTAAAGAGTGTATCAAAAAAGGCAAAGAATTATGTATTGCCCGCGCCAAGCAGTACAAGGAGAAATTCAGAGATGATATGCTCAAGTCAATGAATTCTGAAATTGATCGACTCCAGGCCCTTCGAAAAGTAAATCCAACCGTATCAGAAACGGAAATTTTACTTCTTAAATTTAATAGAGATAACATGTTAAAAGCGATGGAAAAAGCCGAACTATCGCTTGATTCAATCAGACTGGTTGTTAGCTAAAAGGGAATGTCTATGCATATGTTAGAATTAGAAGACGATACTATTTTTGATGTGATTGAAAAAGAACCGCTGGTCTTTATTGATTTTTACGCTTCTTGGTGTGGCTCTTGTAGAATGGCTGCTCCCATGTTCGCCCGCGTCGCCAGTGAAGAGGCTGTCAAAATTTTTAAAATCGATGTTGAAAAAAATCCTAAAATTAAATCAATGATCGAACTTGAGGGATTGCCTTCCATTGGATGCTTTAAGAATGGTGAACCCCAAGGACTCGTTAATGTGGCCAAAGAGGATGCTTTTAGAAACTTTCTCTTACTCATGAAGGCTCAATAATGGATGTTAAATCTTTAAAAGAACTCACTCAAAAGTACACTGCAGAAGAATTGTATAAATTTGCTGATGAATTTGAATCTACTGGCATTGCTCCTGTGAAAACTCAGGAAGATGACGGTGATCAAATGAGTGATTATCTTCAAGCCGCTGAATTGAGAACTCTGATCGACCAAGGCATGAATATGAACGAAGCTTTAAGGGAATTTTCTAAACGTGTCAGAGGAGTACTTGCCTGATGAATATTAAAATTAGACCAGGCCTTCTTTTTGATATCCAAGTCATTGCTGACTATCAAATAAAAATGGCGTTAGAAACTGAGAATATGAAGCTTGATCCTGCAACTGTGGAACTAGGAGTAAGTGCCATTTTTGATGATCCTGCTAAAGGGAAATATTGGTTAGCTGAATTAAACGGCAATGTTATTGGTTGTTTACTTACAATTCCTGAATGGAGTGACTGGCGAAATGGTACGGTACTTTGGATTCATTCAGTTTATGTTCATCCAGATCATCGACAGAATGGAGTTTATCGTAGTCTGTATGGCCATTTAAAGAAGATGGTTCAAGACTCAAAAGAGTTCAGGGGTTTAAGGCTTTATGTCGATAAAACCAATATGAGAGCGCAAAAAGTCTATGAGGCACTCAGCATGTCTGGAGAGCATTATCATTTATATGAATGGATGAAATAAATTAGTAGATCTTGAAAAAAGAAAACCTGCTGAGGGTGGAACGGTGATGGGGTGAAGTGCAGAATGGGGAGAAATTTGAATGGTTTTACTTTTCAAATTTCGGGGATTCTTTTGTGAACTTTTATGGAGTTCATCACCCTCAGCTCAAGATCTATTAAGCATGATCTGTGCCAAAATTTGTGGGTAGCTAAATGTTCGAAAAACCTTAGTCCATTAGTCTTGAATGGGGCCAAGCTGGCCAAATAGGACAAATGGATACTGGTGCAAATATCGGAGCTATGGCATTTAAAATTTCTAAAAATTAAAAAAGGCTCGAATTCTCGAGCCTTTTTTAATTTTTAAATAACCTGCAGAGGAAGGAACGGTGAAAGTGGTGTGGGAGGATATTGAGGAAGAGCTTAGTGGTTAGCAAAACTATTCCTGGGACATTTTTTGAACTATTTTTTGGAGTTCATTTCCTCTGCTTCCCTTTTTAAAGCAACCCACATGCCAATGTTTCTTGATTCAATGAACCTTCTAAATTAGTTAAATGCCTCATTGATTCAGTCAGTCAAAATAAAAAAGGCAGGAGTCATATTGCCACATCTCAAAATAAGCGGGGGCAAAAATGTCAGGTTAGATTTTGTTCGGCCCATTAGATGAACAATGTCTCGAACTTGAAGCTGAATTCTTACTGGATCTTACTGTAAGAATGTGTAAGTTTTTATATTTTAATCAAGGCTTAAATACACAATCTCATTCTGATCATCATTCGTATGATCCAGATTTGCACCTGTATTCAAATCAATTTTTTTCGAGTCATTCCTTAGATTTTTTACAACTGAACCAATTTCCATTTTTTGACCGCGATTTAGCTGAACAGTTGTTTGGAGCAAAGATGTTTGTTGCGGCTCTTTGGGAATTTGGGCATTGGCAACAACGACAACGGTGCCTGCTGGCATGGGTGGTAATAGGGGAGTAGCCTCTTTTTTTACTGTTAAAGTTATTTCATAGCGATCAGAATTAATTGCTCTGCATTCTCCCGTGATGGAGTCTTGATTTACAGCAAGGGAAAAATCTTTCATGGTCTGGATATTTGTAATGTCACTGCCCATTTGCATCTTTTGATTAGTATCAATTGATGGATTCAATTTTACGTCTAAACCAGCAGCTAAGCCATCTCCGTTCTTTTTTCGGACTTTCTCGACTTTAATTTTGCAATGCTCTCGCTTGAGCTCGGCAGATGAAAAGGCAATTTGAGCATTAGGCTCTATTCTTCTGACATAGTTTTGGATCAATTCTCTTCGGTGAGACGGAGTATTGATAGTAAAGCAATTCTGATTTAGCTCTATTTTATCTGCCGGGATTAAAATGAATTTTAATCTTGATTGTACTTCCTGCATTTTAGTTTCATTGGAAAAACAGTACTCCTCAATCGCCGGATCTTGAGCAAATGCAAACAACTGATATATTAAGAGCCATAAAATCATTTTTTTATTATACTTTAGATCTTATGTATAAGGAACTCACTTACGAAACTCCAGAGGGTTATACTGTCTTTACCAGCCAGTATTTAAAGAATAAAGGCACTTGCTGCAAGTCTGCTTGTTTACATTGCCCTTATGGATTCACTTTAAAAAAGCTCAGGTTACAGTTTAGAGCAGTGACAGAAGCTGATTCTGGCTTAATTGAAAGTATCATAATTGAATCAGGCCAGAATCCAGTAGAATGGAAAACATTCTGGCCTGATCATATACGACTTATCATTTTAAAAGATCAAGTTTGTGGTTTCTTGCTAAAGAATCATATCGTCATTAAGCATTTATATCTTCGTCCTTATTTTCAAAACCAGAACTTATCTAGAGAAATGGTGGAAGCCTATTTATTTTAAATGGCGCCAATCAGACTAAAGAAGATAAAGCTTCCCATAAAAACTAAAAGTGATCGGCTTACCCATAAATCTTGTTCAGTTATCATTTGATCTCCAATTGTTATAAAAAAAAGACAAAAAAATCCTTATGCTCGTCGCATTCGCTACAGAGAGTAAAATAATTGTCTTCGTGTTTAGCTTGAGAGAAATCTATTGCAGAAAGTATTTCTCAAAGATGTCGAAGTTACTGTCTACCGCCGAGAGAACTTCCATTAAATCCCAAGTCATTTCTGAAGCCAGATTCGGATCCACTTGATAGCGATTAATGAGTTCTAATTGAATCTTTGAAAATAATTCTGTTTCATTTAAATCATTCATAGCAGAGCGAGAAAAGGTGTGTGCCAACATAAACGTCCTCCTTGACGAATAGAAGCTATTACATGCGTGTGTTTTTAGTGAAAGTGGAACTAATAAGTCCTGAGCAACCCAACCATTACACCTCTTATCTCACATTCTTTGTCTTTAATGATAATAGGCTTCATTGTTTTGTTCGCAGGATGTAACTCAATTTGTTTTTGTTTTTTAAAGAAATGTTTCAAGGTGGTTTCATTGTCAACTACGGCTACCACGATCTGCCCATTCTCGGCTTGATCCTGATGCCTAATAATGGCGACATCACCACTTAAGATCCCATCATCTATCATAGACTCACCCTTAACTTTAAGAGCGTAGTATTGACCTCTTCCTAGCATATGTATTGGTACACTGATCTTGTCGCTATTTTCAATAGCTTCAATAGGAACACCAGCTGCAATAGAACCCAAAAGGGGAATCTCTTCAGTATTTTGTTGAACTGTCGACGGCATCAATCCGCGAACAGAATGAGAGTCGTTTAGTAAATATCCACCAAGAGTAAGGTACTTTATGTAATCCTGAACTGAACCAAGTGATTTAAACCCAAAATGTTCCTGAATTTCTTTTTGAGTTGGAGAGTAATCGTTCTCTCTCACATACTCAGTAATAAAATCTAAAACTTCTTTTTGTTTTTTTGTCATCGCCATACTGGTTCTCCGTATTGTTTCCGTATTAAGCTCAGTATAAGCGTACTTTTTCCGTAGTTCAACCAAAAAAATACTTTTTTTAACTTTTTGCAGGGGCAGACGTAGGGGCAGGGCGGGAAAGTTTTTTATCAAAGCGTGCTATATAGGTACAACGCTTGCAAAGTTCCTCTACCAGAGTGTGAGCTTTAAATCCCTCCCTGATCTTGATGAGGCGTGGGGAGTTTAAAATCGTTTCAAAATCATCTTTCAATACATTTCCTAAATCAATGCCGGCTTCTTTATCAAAGCAACACGGTACAACAGTTCCATCAGCATGAATGCCAATCTGTTGTGAGAGAGCATGACAAAATCCTTTGTCACCGCGAATAGGATCCATCATAGTGGGCCAGTCAAAGCGGGTATCGAAATGAAAATAAATTCTTCCGATGAGATTTTTGCTTTTTATATGGCTTACATTTAAACGCTCGTTAATAGGGACTTGAAAAAATTCACAAATATAATCAATGATTTCTTGATTCTCCTCCTTATTTCCAGTGACGCTTGGTAAATTCCAGAGACGAAAATTAATATAAAGTTCTGGCCTTTGGGTAAGAGCTTCCTTAGAAAACTGAAGGATGTCGTAAAGATAGGGACGAATATCTTTATCAGGAAAATTATCTTTGAAGCTATGAAGCGAGAAATTAATTTGTCGTAATGAAGTTGCCTGAAAGAAAGTATCAAAACCATACTTTTGAAGAAATGTTCCATTAGTGGTTAGATGAATGACAGCTTTTTCTTCATTACAGATTTCTAAGATCTTTTTAAATTCAGGATGCGCGAGTGGCTCACCCATAAGATGCAAGCAAACTTGTTCTGTATGTGGAAGGACCTGAACTAGAATTTTTTTGAAATCATCGGGATGCAATACTTTTTTTTCTCTGACCACTTCTGGACAGAATGTGCATTGGAGATTGCAGATGTTGGAGATCTCAATATAGGTTCGAAAAAATTGCATGCCCTGATTTATCACAAATCAGGGCTTGCGTCATTGAATGATTAATTTGAAGCTAAATCGCGGCTTTGAATAACAGATTCAGTGTCTACAGTTTTAACTAAATCATTGATACTCTTACTAATTGAAGCAAAGACTTGAGGTATCGAAACCTCTTTGTTCAAAATCCAATGCTCCGTATTCGCACTGTATTTATATCGGAGTTTTGTTTTTGTCGGACTCAGTTCAGTCAAGGTGTAAGTGCATTGAATTGTTTCAAAAGCTGAATCTTTATCAAAAGCAGGTGTGACATAAAGCTTCGTAGCTTTATCATCTAACATTGTTTGAACGATTTTGATGGTATTTTGATTCTTCTTATTCTTGCCATGAAAAATTTGAACTAGTTCATAATAACCAAAACTACCGCGATTATAAATGAGGCGGCCCATGATAAAGCGTTCCACTTCACCTGGTGCTTTAGTCCAACCAGTTTGCTTTATGTTCTTAATAACAAGAGTCTCAACCAAATTTTCATTGTGATATTTGCAATCTGCGTTTTTATCCGTGAATTTACGACGTTCTTTAAGAGAGTTATTACACTTCTCATGAAAATTCATTACACTTTTTTTAATAGTATCTAATTTGTAAGGAAAGGTTTTGGTAATGGAGCCTTGATAAATCCGACTTGAGTCTTGCTTACCTGTTTGAACAGTCACCCCATTAATGGTTTCTTTTTTATCTAGTATTGCAGTACTAGAAAAAACCTGTAGAGAAATTAACCATCCTGCACATAAAATTAACTTTAAAATAGCCATATCATTCCTTCGATAGTGGAAATTCTATTCTAGCTGTAAATAGGATAGTTTTCCTCCCGGAAAATCTTTCACTTTTTCAGACGTGGCCCTTGCTGTGCGTCATATCCATTTCCCTGGCCAACTGACTTACTGAGCATGAAGAAAGGTGCAATAAAACCTCACTCTATCGGTAGATAAACTATTGTAACAACTTCATAACTCATTTCGCCAGTGGGTAGTCTTACTAAAACTTCATCTCCCGAAGATTTACCTATCAAACTTTTTCCAATTGGTGATTGCCAACTGATCCGGCCCTTCGCAGTATCAACCTCATCGACACCTACAATCGTAAATATTTTTGTAATCCCATTTTCATTTTGAACCTCAACAGTGGCACCAAATTGAATTTTCTCACTCTTAATTTGGGTAGGGTCCACTACTAAGGCTGCATCCAGTCTGGTTGAAAGAAATCTTATTCGCCTATCAATTTCTCTTAATCTTCTTTTTCCATAAATATAGTCAGCATTCTCTGATCTATCTCCATTGCTCGCCGCCCAGGCTACTAGCTTTGTTACTTCTGGTCGCTCAAATTTGTGAAGTTGTTCAAGTTCATCTGTCAGGCGTTTGTAGCCTTTAGGAGTAATGTAGTTTTGCTTCTCCACTAGGCTCCAATTTCCTTTAATCCTGCCAAAATAATTTCTTTTAATTCATGGGAGCAATCTGTGGATTGAGTAAATTTTTTCAGAGTTGTAATAGGGTTCTTTTGCGAAGTGCCTTTTAGAAAATCATCAATAAATTCAATAATAAGATCTAGCTCTTTTTGAGGGATGTCTTTTTTTTCTGCCAGACAAGCCTGTAAAATATAATTCAATACAATGGGTGTCTTGTTTTCTTCGTACTGAATAATTTTTCTTTTTTGGTAAAAGTAATAAAGGATCCCCAAAAACGAAAAGAGACCAATCTCAAGCGAAAAATTCATCCAAAATTCATTCATTCCAATATTCCAAAAAATAAAAGTATAGGGTAATTAATAAAAAGTGGTGCCGGTAAAAGAACCACTAGCCATAAATACAAACGATGAATGGTTGGAGGGAATTTCCAAACCCATTTCTTCTCAATCCATAATCCCAAGCCTTGTATAACAAAGTAAAGAGTCATATTTCCAAAATGGCTACGTTTAAAACAAATAAGAAATGGTAAATTACCCATTAACTCATGAAATATTCCTGAGATTAGGAAAGTCACAAATAATTTTGCGATTAAGCTCTTTCTTTGGTACCGGCTAACATCCCTGAGCCAATCCTGAACCCAGATATTCCATCTTCGTCCCCAAAATTCTCCGAGGGATTTTGAGATAAGTGGATGACGGTGAATTGGTGGAATTTTTATGGATAACGGATAGAACATCAATTGCCCAAGGGAGCCACAAAATTCAGTTAAAAAATAAATAATGGGAGAGATTAAAATGACCTTAAAATAATTAAGAGGTTGAAGCATTTCACGTGCCACTAAAATAATCAATGAAAGGTAAAGGCCAGAAAGAAAAAGTTTTAAAATAATGAAATGGAACAATTCTTTATGCTGTTGACTTGATTGATAATTACGAGCTGATAACAAAGGCGATTTAAAAATAAATTTGAAAAGATTTTCTCTTCTTATTTTTGGATGCAGTAACCAGCTGACATATTTCATCAATAATATAATAAGGAAAAAATTAAAGACAAAGACGAGGCGATAACTCAAGTAATCATCTCCTGATAAAGCTTGTCAGACAAAGAGTTTAAACTCTTGTTTTTGGGATGTGAAATTAAAATAGAAACTTATTAACCCAAGCCAGCATTTTACCGATAAAGAGTTTAGGAGTTTAACCTTATGTACGCTGCGAAAGGCTTAAAAGATCTATTAAAATCGGTTCCACTAACTGAAGACTTTTTCAGAGATCTGGGACCATTTCAGTTAAATTTTATTGAAATGTGCTTTAAGCGCTCTCTGGATGAGCAAATTGGAATGATGTCAGAAGTTGAATTTGCAAATTATCAACTATTCTTAAAATATAAAAGTGATTACGAAGAAGACTTTTATCCTGAACTTAAAGCTAAGAAAGCTTCCTAACCACAGATTCCCTGAGCTATTATTTTCCTACTTAAAATAAACATGTTTATTGCTAAGCAGGAAAAATTTATATGACTACTTCACATTGGTTACGTCCACATGCTTTTAAGACTCCTGATATCATCGCTGATATTGTCATTGTAGGCGGTGGATACGTTGGCCTTTCAACAGCGTATTGGATTTCCGAAAGTCGTCCAGACTTAAAGATAGTTATCCTTGATAGATCACACCTTGGTGCTGGAGCAAGTGGAAGAAACGCTGGATTTCTTACCATGGGAAGCGCAACTTTTTATAAAAAATTAAATAAAGAATGGGGCAAGGAGCGTGCGCTGTCACTTTTAAATTTTGGTAAGGAATCACTCTCTTTAGTTCACCAACATATCCTACAGTCTTCACCTGAAATTAAATTTGAGAAAAGCAGCTCTTTGACCTTGTTTCAAACTCCAGAGAATAGAACAGCTTGGGATGATCCTTCTTTCAATCCATCAGACTTTAATTTTATCTGGAAAAATGAGGTTGAACTTTCACCTGGGTTGCGCGGTAAATTTCATGGTGCTTTTGAGAATGGTCCTGAGTATAAAATCAATCCAATTCAATTATTAAACAGTTTAAAAGCCAAGCTAGAGGCCCGCAAAATTCAGATTATTGAAAATCTTGCGGCATTTGAAATTACTGCAGATGGTGTCTCTACAGAATACAATACAATTAAGTGTAAGCAGGTTGTTCTCGCAATCAATGGCTACTTTCCTCAATTTCATCCCGCTTTCAAGGAATTAATTAAGCCTTGTAGGGCCCAGATGATGGCAGTGGAATTAGAGGAAGACATCGATTCTAATTTTCTTCATTATGATTCTCCAGAAAAAGTTTATTGGCGTAAGTCATTTGATAAAATTCTCCTGATTGGTGGCAAAAGAACTTTGGATGAAGCTGGTGAGGTGGGAGATTTTGAAAAAATCTCAGCAAAAATACAGGCTGGACTTGAATCGTATTTAAAAGATTTGCTTAAATTGAACTATAAAGTCATTCATCGCTGGTCTGGAACCATGGGGTTTACTGGCCACGAACTTCCTATTATTACAAAAGCTGAAGCTCCGATGGATACTTACGTCATTGGTGGATTTAGTGGACACGGAATGGGTTTTGGTTTTCGTTCTGCTAAAGAGGTAGCCGATCTTGTTCTAGGAACAATTCAAAAATCATTTTTTGATAATTTCAAAGCGATAAAAATAAAATTATGAATAAAAGAACCTTTCTTGTTGCTCTTGTCATCATTATATCTCTTGCATTGGGTTTCTTTGGTTTGAAAAAATTAAAGATCAATCAAAGCACTCCTTCACTTCTATCCTTATCTCTTGATAATGCCTTTGATAGTCTTGATCCGGCCAAGGCTTATAGTGACGACTCGCTGGTCATTTCAGCACAGGTGCTTGAGCCTCTTTATCAATATCATTATTTGAAACGTCCTTACGAGATTCAACCACTCGTTGCAGAATCTTTGCCCAAACTTGAATTGAAAGGCACCCTGATCAAAATTAGATTAAAAAAGAATATTCTTTATCATGATCATTCTGCATTCAATGGCAAAAAACGTTACATGAAAGCAGACGACTTTGTGGTTCAGTTTAAGCGACTGGCCATGGAATCATTGAAGAGTCCCGCTAAAAGCTTATTTGCAGGACTGATTGTCGGATTTGATTCATACAGTAAAAAAATCAATAATGACTGGAGAAACATTAGCATGACTCCACTGGAAGGAGTCATTGCTATTGATGATTACAATTTGGAAGTCAAGCTGACCCGAACTGAACCAAATATAGTTTACTATTTAGCTCTTAATTTCATTGTCCCAGTGCCATTTGAATTAGTTGCTTGGCAGGAAAATAATCTTGATAAAGTTTTATTAGGAACAGGGCCGTATATTTTTGGCGGTTTTCAGGAAAATTATTACGAGTTAAAGAAATTTAAAGATTATAGGCAGGATTTTTATCCTAGCTCAGGTGATAGATATGCCAACGTAGAGAAGCTGCTTGATTCCTCTAAAGAATTAATCCCTTTCATTGATATTGTCCGCTTCTATGTCACATCTCAGGAATCTGAGAGATGGGAAATGTTTCTAAAACGTAAGATTGATCTTCTTACAGTTCCCAAATCCTTCATTCCTGCCTTGTATAATTCAAACGGGGAACTCAGTAATGATTTGAAAAAAAATCATGTTACGTTAAAACACTTTCCCATACTTGCAAATCGATGGCTCGCTTTCAATATGAAGCATCCCCTGATTGGAAAGAATGATTTTCTTAGAAGAGCGATTGCTTATTCGATTGATTATTCTCAGTACATCCAGGTGCTTTCCCAAAATACGAACTTAAGGGCGAATTCAATTTTAGTCCCAGGGATTTCGGGTTATTTACCCGCCAAAGATTTCCGTTTTAAATATGACCCTGAGCTTGCGAAAGCCTACTTGAAGCAGGCAGGTTTTGACAGGCCTGATAAAATGCCAACGATTAAATATTCAACCAGGGGAAATCAAAGCATTCACCTCACGGAGGCAGATTTCATTAAAAAACATCTTGAAGCAATTGGTTTAAAGGTTGAAATCGAAGTTCTCGCATTCCCAAATTTTCTTACTAAAGGTCGGGCAGGAGAGTTGATGTTTTTTACAGACAATTGGTTGTTTGATTATCCTGATGGTGAAAATATTCTTCAACTTTTGGTTTCTAAAAATTTTCCAGGGATAAATAAGTCCGCTTATAGTAATAACCATATTGATAAACTCTATGATGAGTTAAAGCAGACAACTAATATGGATCAAAGGGATAAAATAATTCGAGAAATGGAAGAAATCGTATTCAATGATCTTCCCTGGATTCCTATGATGTATGAAAGTTCATTTGTACTCCAGTATCCGAATATTAAAAACTTTAGAAAATCTTCCATTATTCGAAATTACGTCAAATATCTTAAGTTAGAGAGATGATTATGAAATTAGATTCAATTGCCCAGACACTTAGAGATTCCATTCGAAAAAATGGACCCCAGGGCGTTGATCTTCGCAAGAAAAAATTAGAAACTCTCAAAAAATCGATTAAATCGCATGAAGCTCAAATTGTGAGTGCACTTAAGAGTGATCTTGGTCGTTCTGCCTTTGAAACTTACACTACTGAGATTGGTTTTATTTTGGAAGAAATTAGTTATTTCTTAAAGCATCTTGATGAATGGGCAAAAGTAAAGAAAGTTAAAACTCCATTTATTTTATTTCCTGGAAAAAGTTTCATTCACCCCGAGCCTTATGGCGTGGTGCTAATAGTTTCTCCATGGAACTATCCATTTCAACTTTGTTTATCCCCCTTCATCGGAGCTTTCGCCGCTGGAAACAAAATTGTAATTAAACCATCTGAAATGGCCCCTCAAACCTCTGCAATTATAAAAAAAATCCTGACTGACGTATTTAATGAAAATGAAGTCGTGGTAATTGAAGGCGGACTAAATGAAACCCAAATTCTTTTAGAACAAAAATTTGACTATATCTTTTTCACTGGTAGTCCTAGTGTTGGAAAAATCATGATGAAGGCAGCAGCCGAGCATCTCACTCCTGTGACATTAGAGTTGGGTGGTAAAAGTCCATGTTTAATTGAAGCAACTGCAAACTTAGATCTCGCGGCCAAAAGAATTGCCTGGGGTAAATTCTTGAACGCTGGCCAGACATGTGTGGCTCCTGATTATGTTTTAATACCGAATGATCTTCAGGATCAATTTATTGAAAGGATGAAGGTACATTTAAAAGCTTTTTATGGAGAAGATGTACAAGCTTCGGCTGATTATCCCAGGATTGTTAATAATCGACATTTCGATCGTTTAATAAAACTTGTCCTTGATTCAAAAGTAGCTATCCAGGGCAAATCAAACAGAGAGGAAAATTTTATCGCTCCAACTGTCTTTAAGAATGTTGCGCTGAATGATAAAATAATGGAAGATGAAATCTTTGGACCACTTCTTCCAATTTTGCCTTATCAGGATCTTGAAGAAGCAATAAATATTATTATGAGCTACCCAAAGCCCTTGGCATTTTATGTGTTTTCAGAAAGTGCAGAAAAACAAAAGCAGATAATTTCACGCATACCATTTGGTGGCGGATGTATTAACGATACGATTGTTCATTTAGCAAATCCGAATTTACCATTCGGGGGAGTAGGAACATCTGGAATTGGTAGTTATCATGGACAGAAAAGCTTTGATACTTTCACTCACTACAAGTCCCTTTATCAGCGGGGATCATTGATGGATATTCCTTTGAGATACCCACCATATGATGAAAAAAAGCTGAATAGGGTAAAATTTTTGCTTCGTTAGAGTTTAAAGCTTGCATCATACCAAGGCTGAACTGCCTGAGTATGGCTAGCTACATAACGGTCTTGGGCTGGAGTCTTCATCTGGGCAAAATGCACGGCCATAAAAGCAAAAGCACAACAAAAGAAAACAGAGGTACAAAAGTCAGCTAATTTCCAAGTCATTTTTTGGCTCCTAGAAGAGGTTTTAATAGAAGACTTATCGGTTAAGTGACCGATAAATTAATCCCCATTGATTAAATAATGAATTTCATGGTTTAGCTTCTTTATCGCTATTGCCGAGGATCATCTCCTTGCTCTAAAATAAAGGTCTAATTCGTATTAAAAGGCACTTTTGGTGAAGCTCATTTTTCTTCTACTAGGAATACTGGTTCTTGGCCCAGTCCCCTCAGTTCATGCCCAACTTTTAAAAGAGAAGGTCTTAATTGGAAGAGTTGAATGGGTAAGTCTGCCGGATTTAAAAATTAGACTAAAGGCCCGTATCGATACTGGTGCAAAGACCACTTCAATGCATGCTGTGAATATTGAAGAAGTTGAACAGCGTGGAGAGAAATTTGTAAAATTTCAAACGGTTGATTCTGAAGATAAAGTGGTAGAACTTGTGAGAAAAATTGGAACGACTCAAAGAGTTTCTAACACCGCCGGTTTTGTTTCTCGACGATATGTGATCAAAGAAAAAATTAAAATGGGAGCGATTGAACGAGAAGTAATGGTTAACTTAAATGACCGCTCTAAAATGGAATATAAATTTCTCATTGGCCGAAATGTTCTTTTAGGACGTTTTATTGTTGATGTTGCACGCTCACACGTACTAGGTGATTAATCCATGAGAAAAACAATTTTTATTATAACGACCCTGCTGATCTTTGCGCCAATGGGGATGCTGCTTTATAAATCACAAGTGCTTAATCTATCGTTGTTGCCCGAGATGGTGGATGATGTCTGGAATTTTCATCTGACTGCCAGACCAAAAGGCGACAAAACGAATTTTTCGTTCCCAATTCCTAAACCTGGTCCTGGAATAAAAATTTCAGATGAACGAATTCGTTCAAAAAACTTTGAAGTCTTCATTGATTCTAATTCTGACAGTACTCTGGCCACTTGGTCAGCTAAAGAACCGATTAAGCAAAGAGTGACTTATTCCGCAAGAATCGATCTCAAGCCCCTTTTTTATAAAAACATTCCTAAGGATTTCACTGAGGTTTATCCTAAGGGTTTAAGCCGGTATTTAAAAGTTCCGACTCTTTTACCCGAAGATAATGCCGCGATTGAACATCTTGAAAAAGCCATTCTCGAAGGCAGTGAGGATAAAACCGGTGTCATCCGTAAAATTTATTATTATGTGGAAGAAGAAATCCAGCGCCATACTAATATTAAAACAATTCACGAAACGCTAAATACCGGTAAAGGCTCACCCTTAATAAAGGCAAGACTTTTTAATATCATGGCGCGAAGACAAAAAGTTCCTTCGCGAATTGTTGTCATGGTGAGAATGCCAAAGAAGGAAAATGCCGAGCATCAAAAGCTCTCTTTTACTTTTGCTAACGAAGTGTTCCTGAATAATAAATGGATCCCTATCGATACAAACCGAGGATTTTTTGGAGAGCGTCCAGATAACTTTATGGTGATTCATAGAAATTATGAAGAAGTTGAAAAAATTATTTCTAAGAAAAAAGTAAGTTACGCCATCCAGGCAGAGCGTGCTCGTATCAATCGATACAATAAAGCAGAATTTAAAAAAGAAGTGGTGAAAAGCGATTCTATCTTTTCTAGATTTAGTCTCTATCGTTTGCCATTACCTCTACAAACCATGTTCACTACTATTTTATTAATTCCTGTAGGTACATTGGTTTTGTCTTTGGCACGAAACATTATCGGGATTCCGACCTTCGGTATATTTACGCCAATTCTGTTAACATTATTTTTTAAAGAGACTTCTTTTGGATTTGGGCTTTTATTTTTCAGCGTGGTGGTTGCCATCGGTATCGGCCAACGTTATGTTTTGGACAAATTCTATCTTCTGGCAGTTCCTCGTTTGTCCATTATTCTGACTTTGGTGATTATGTTAATGATTGGCTATTCCTTATTTAGTACGGATATCGCATTTGTTTCGCAAAAACATCTGGCTTTCTTCCCAATTGTTATTGTGACTACCAATATTGAGCGACTCTCTATCATGATTACTGAAGAAGGAGTCTTTAATACACTCAAGACCTTGTTTGGAACTTTAGTCATTTCCGTTCTTGGTTACTCATTATATTCCATCCATGCTCTTGAGATGTTCATGTTCACCAACCCTGAACTTTTATTCACAATTATTGGGTTGTTAATTTTAATTGGGAAATACAAAGGTTACAGATTGTCTGAATTTTTGAGATTCAGAGATCTAGTCCGTCAGAAAAAGAAACTGGAGTCAGCATCAAATGATCTTCCGTGAGCTGAATAACTTTGGAATTTTAGGGATTAATAATCGTGTAGGGCGCTACATCCTTCGTCACAATAAGCGAGAGAATTATCCATTGGTGGATAACAAAGTGCTCACTGCACAGAGGGCCGAAGCTTGGGGGATTGCCATGCCCGAAAATTACATGATTATTGAAAATTATGGTTCACTCAAAAATCTTCAGCTCAAACTTCAGCACTATAATTCCTTTGTGATCAAGCCGGCGAATGGCTCACAAGGAAATGGAATAATTGTAATCAAAGAAGTGATTAAAGAAGTTGTTAATGGGGAAATTAGAATAATTTGTCGCAGATCAAATGATAAATTGATGGAAATTGATGAGCTCAAACATCATATCTCTGGAATTCTCTCTGGCCTATATTCTTTATCTGGTCAAAGTGATACGGCCATTATTCAAGCAAAGATTGATAAGCATCCTATCTTTAATGACTATTCCTTTGGAGGCATTCCCGACATCCGCGTAATCGTATTTGAAGGTTATCCAGTGATGAGTATGGTTCGTCTACCCACACGTTCTTCTGATGGTAAGGCAAATCTTCACCAGGGTGCCATCGGGGCCGGGCTTAATATGCGTGATGGTTCCACCAACAATGCTGTTATTAGAAATCAGGTCGTCAATGTTCATCCAGATACAGGACATAAGTTAGCTGGGTTGAAAGTTCCATTTTGGCAGGAAATTCTGGACCTAGCGGCTCATTGCTACGATATGGTTGAACTTGGATACTTAGGTGTTGATATTGTGTTAACGCCTGAACATGGTCCAATCCTTCTGGAGCTTAATGCTCGACCTGGTCTTGGAATTCAAATTGCGAATTTAGCTGGACTGGTTCCTCGACTTGAAAAAATTCGCTTAGAAGCGCCTAAAAATGTCTTAGCAAAAGAGCGAGTTGAATTTTCCATGAAAAGCTTTTAGAAAGACTCAATAATAGAAAAGAAATCTGGCACTGTTTGAGATAATAAAAGTTTTCTTCTGATAGTGTCACCGTTATCCACCCCATCCAGCATATACCTTGAGACAGATTTACTTTGTTTTAGTAATCCACGATCAGAGATTTCCTCGGCTTCAAGATTCAAGCGGTATTCCATAAAAAAAGTTTTTATTTTTAGGCAACGTTCTTGTGAAGTCTCTCTCATCTGGCCTTTGCGATAACTCTGCGCCATCCAGGGAAATTTAAGTGCTCCCCGGGCAACCATTACAGAATGACATCCGGTTTCTTTTAACATCCGATCAATATCATTTACGCACCAGATATCGCCATTTCCTACGATAGGTACTTGCGATACCTTGACCGCTTTTTCAATAAAGCTCCATTGAGCTGGCTCTTTATACATCATATCCCTTGTTCTTCCATGAACAGTGATCATTTCAATTCCCTCATCATTTAAAAGCTTGATTGAATCTTCAAATTCATCAGTATGATGGAAACCAGTTCTTATTTTGGATGTAAGTCGGCCAGGAAAGCAGTCTCTGATGGTTTTAATAAGTGGTCTCAGGGAGACTAAATCCAGAAGCAGCGAGGAGCCACCACCATTCTTCGTTACAGTATTTGAAGGGCATCCTAGATTGATATCTAACCAAGGATAATTGAGCTCAACGACTTGTTTGATCATCTCGATTGTAAACGATCGATGTGAAGTCATAATTTGAAATTGAGTTTTGTTTTTTATCTCTTCCTCTTGGGAAAGCTCTTTACCAAAATGAGTAACGACATGTTTGGATGGATATCTTCCGGCAGATGGGACTCGCAAGAAATCAGTCGCAAGATAGTCCCATTCTGGATAAAGCTTGATAATAGTTTTCCTGAAGGCTTCATCTGTAATGCCTTCCATTGGTGCAAAAAAAAGGGATCCATAAGAAACTGGTTCAAGCCTTTTCAAAAAACTTTTCCTTCGAAAAAAGACTAATACCAAGAAGGCCGAGAATAAGGCCAAGCTTCACGCTGTCCAATGTGACATAAAGCCGATGAAAATATTGGTGTTCTTGCTGAATGTCTTGAATGCCCTGAATTCCGATCTGGTTGGTCGTATCGGCTTGCTGCCATAACCTCGTTAGTTCAATTAGTTTTGGAGTTAGGTATGAGACGTAAATCCAAATAATGAGACTCGCTAGAGCACCCAAGAGTAGCTGAAGCTTACTAGTTCGTTTATTATAAAATTCAAAAACAATTAATCCAAAAAGAAATGAAGAAACAATAAGTTCAAAAGAATTAAGAATAGAAAAAAGATTGATGCCTAATTCGCCAGCATTAAAGAAGTCTTTAATCACTCTAAATACAGCTGGAACGACAGCAAAATCAATTAATACTGTCCATCCCAACCAAATACTGACTAAGATAAGAATTATTTTTCTAATCATTATATATACGAGAAAAACAGCTGTAATCAAATACGTAACCAGCGAAAGATAGGTTAATTAAAAAGTTATCTGAGAATTTCCCAATTACTTCAGTTGGAACAGATACTTCACCTTCACCATTTTCATTAACCACTTTATAAATATGATTTTTTTCAACAATTTTATCAAATTCAATTTTCACAAGAATTCTTTCATCCTCAGAATTTTGCATACCTGATGAAAGAAAAAGTGTTCCATCATTAATTGTCTGTAGATTTACGACCGCTACATCCGTTGAATTATTTAAAACTGAACATTGAATATATTGACGAGCAAATGCTGAAGTTGAAAGTGACAAGGCCAATGCCAAAATGAAAGTTTTCATGGTTTATCCTTTTGATAAATTTTGTTTGATATATCAAACGACTAATTAATTGAGAAGCAAAAAGCCCGGACAACGCAGCTTGCCATGAGTAAAAAAGACTCAATTTTTGCTTTCTTTTTTTACTTTAAAGCTTTCTAAGGATAACTGAACTTTAGCTATAAACATCCCGGAGATGAATAATGAAAAAGACATGCGTGCTTCTGTTAAGTCTCATTTCTATAAATACCTGGGCAATTAAACTTTCCGATTACTCACCTTTCGAATATGAGCCACTTTTCACTAATCCAGTTTGTGAAAATTATAAGTATGACAGACCTGTTTTTACGGTGAGTGGAAAAAATTTAATTGGAAAGCCGCAGAATGTATATTGCAAGCCTTCTGATGAAGCTGCTTCCGTTAGTCGTAAAAATTCTCCTCAATATAGAATTGTTGAATGGGTTTCTGATAAAAATACCAAAGAATTGTACATGGCCTATTTAAGCTTCAGTGCAAAGAATGTTGTTAATGCCTTATGTAGCGCAGTCAAAAGTGGTGTAAAACTGACAATGGTTTTAGATGGTGGTGAAGATCCAGCAAATCCAGCTATTAATAAAGATGCTGAAGGACTGAAGAAATGTGGAGAAAAAAATCAAGTAAATGTGACCTACAGAGGAAGCACTTCGGGTCTTGGGTATGCACATAATAAAATTATGATTGTAAATCCAGGTGCCAAGACGACAAAAGTTCTTTTTTCATCTGGAAATATGACAGGCGGTACAAGTATCAACCATGAAAACTGGAATTTCATAACAACTTCGGGTGAATCTTATTTTGCTCAAGCTCATAAATGTGTCATCGAATCAATGCTAGAAGCGGGGGATACAAAGGCAAATTTCACGAAAGCTCTCAATGCCTGTCGATCTAAAATCGAAGCTGAGCCTGAAACGGATATTCAAGTTTTCTTCTCCCCGGTTGATGGCCCTATGGCATTGGTAAAAGTCACTGAATCTGCCAACAAAGCAAAATTAATTGAAGCCATGTCTCATCGATTTTCGGGACAAATGGCTGAACTTTTTAAAAAACTGTTAGCTGATAAAAAACCCATTAAATTCATTCTTGATGATGACATCTATTGGTCAGTAAAACGTCGTGAAGACATTGGACGCAATACTTCAATCGAAGCTTTTAAGCTTTATAGAGACTTAATCAATCCGGGAATGAAAACTAAGTTTCTTCAAACAAACCAGAACGTTTTCCAGCTTCAGCATAATAAATTTATGATTTTCACTTTTGAGCGTGGAGGAGCCATATTTAATGGTGCTGGGAATTTTACAACTGCAGCTTTTACTAAAAACTTTGAAAACTTTTATTACATTACGATCCCTGAAGTTGTAGAGGCCTATAACACTCAGTATGATCTTTATTACGATAAGATGGCGACTTCAGAAGAGGATATGCCGAGAGATTACATTCTTCCTTAATTTATCATCTTTGGTCTGGGAGATTTTTCCAGACCAAAGATTAATTTAATTAATTATTCAGCACCTTGATCGGGTTCCATTTGAGACTGAATATAGTTCTGAGTACCCACTGCCTTAAGAAGATCACGTTGAGTTTCAAGCCAATCGATGTGGTGTTCTTCTGATTTAAGAATTGAAAGAAAAAGATCACGAGTAGCGTAATCATGCTCGGATTCTGATTGCTGAATACATTTTTTAAGGTGTGGAACAGCTTCATATTCTACTTCTAAATCAGCTGCAATAACTTCACCAATGTCCTGACCAACACGAATCTTATTAATTTTTTGAACATTTGGTAGACCTTCAAGAAAAAGAATTCTCTTGATCACCATGTCTGCATGTTTCATTTCATCAATTGAAGCTGCATATTCAAGCTTACCAATTTTTTCAAGACCCCAATTTTGAAGCATACGTGAATGGAGGAAGTACTGATTGATAGCCGTTAATTCTTTAGTAAGGACAGAATTTAGAGCATCAATAATTGCTGGAGAACCTTTCATAATCACCTCGGGGAATCAAAGAATATTGAGCTTATTGTAGAGGATGAAATTTGAAGAAGCAAAATAGTTCAAACAACCTAAGTATTGTTTGATGAGTCTCTCATTTCGAAAGGAGTGCGAGCGTTTTGATCGAGGAGAGTTTTAACAGCATCTTCAACGCATGTGCCGCAGTCAGATCCAACACCTAGTGCCTTAAGAATTTCTTTAGGATTGTTCGAGTTACGAGAAGTAACTGCGTCCTGAATTTGTTTTTCGGTGATGCCTTTACAGATACAAACGTACATTTTGTTACCTTTTCTATAAAACAACTATACATATGTTCGGCTTAACTAACAAATGTTTTAGGAAATAATACAGAGTTCGGTAACGGCAACGAATTTTCAATAAGTTGACTATCTGCGCAAATACTCATAGAGGCGGAAAAAGCCCAATGTGGACATAGACCATCGGATTCTGTCTTGAAGATACATTTGCATCAGTTCATCAGGACTGAAGGCCTTAACCGACCTGATGGAATCTTCTCCATCAGGATTGGGAAGCTTTGAGATCTCTAATTTGCGAGCAATATAAAAGTATTGAACCGAATTCACTGTCCCACTACTTTTCATGGTCCAGAAATTTTCTAGAACCCCTGCCTTGAAGCCGATTTCCTCTTGCATTTCACGTTGTGCATTTTCTTCAGGTGATCCCTTATCTAATTCCAAAATTCCAGAAACTGGTTTAATTCGCGTGGATGGATTTTCATGAGGTCTTTTTTCCTCCACCATCAGAATTTCACCCTTTTCATTAATTGGGAAAATGATAACACCCGAAGGAAGATAGACTCTCTCCCAATTGATATTTTCAATTTTTTCTTCGGTCACGCGAATGATCTGACCTTTAAAAACTTCAGTTTCCATGTTGCTCCAAAATAGTTTTTATCAGTTGGGCTGCCTCTTGATTTATTTCGTGTTTTAATTGCGAAATTAGGTGCCAGGCGACCTCTATATTTTTTTCTTTTAGTAATTTGATTTCATTTTGAGCTTGTTCAAAATGGATGACTGGATCCTGGTCTCCGTGGATAGCGACCAATGAAAATTGGGGAGTATCAGAAAAAAAATTTATTCTGAACTCACAACTGATCCCAATCACTAATTTGGTTTCTTTTATTTCATAGGCCAGAAGGGGGGCCAAGTATCCGCCTTGGGAAAATCCGATAATTGTCACAGGCAAATGGTGAGGGTTAATTTCAACTAATAAATTCTTCAAAAGACTTATGGCCATTGTTTGGTCGACATCATAGTTTTGAGTAAATTGATTGTAGAAATACCAGGCGTAGCCATAATCCAGACGATCTGATTTTAATCGGGGTAATGGAAACGGGGCATTCGGAGCAACAATATGAGTATCTGAAGGAAGAGATTTTAAGAGTTTTCGATAAATTCTCAAACCTCTTTCATTCAGACCATGGAGTAAAAGAGTGATCGATTTAACCTGATCAGGCTTACGTTCCACAGCTTTTAACTGTAGATCTCCGGAAATGCGCCTAATTACTTCCTGATCATCCTGTAAAGTTTTCACAAAGAGCTTCCTGTTAATCTAAAGCTAACTAATTCACTATAAAGTATCGCCAATTAATATAGGAGTCTCCCATGAAGTTTAGAAAATTCAAAATACTCGACTTGAAAAGTACAGGTTCTGCCCAGACCGAGGAAATGGAAGTTCTTTTCAATCTGGATCACATTATCTCTATCAAACCGATTAGAATTTCTCGTCCTGATAAAATTCTTAATGGCTTTTGGATTCGTACGACGAACGGAAAGAAATATCGTGCCTCCCAAATACCTGACGATCTGCTTGAGATTATCGGCGAGAAATACCAAGGTCAGGTTAATCTTGCCCTGGATCCTGATGAGCAGCCTTTTCAATAAATTTCCCTTAAGCGCAGTAGTCTTAATCCCGATATAGATGGACGAGGTTACTGCATGTTAAATCTAATTCAAAAATATTTTAAAAGAGACTCTAGGGATAAAACTAAGATTCGCGAGAATTTTAGTTTTTATTTTTTCACTCTACCTGAACATCAGTGGATAAATAATCCTGTTACTAAATCTCATTTTGAAAATCTGTTTCAGCATCTTCCAGTTAATTTGATTGAAGCCATGATGAGCAAACATCCAGTAGTTTTCATTCCTCACGCTTTGTATCGTTCACAAAACACACCCGGTACTGTTTTAAATAATACAATAGTGATCTTTCCCGAATTTCAAAAATTGCTAAATTCATCCAAGCATGCGGCTGTAGCCTATCTTGCTCATGAGTTGGCTTATCTTTTGTATGAACTTGAGTCCGGCAAGCTTGATCCCATGATGGCAGAAATTGGTGCGGATAAATTTGTTTGTGACATTGGCTTTGCAGATGAATTAGAAGACTTGCTGCTCATGTTAGATGAAACGATAGAGAAGCGTCTGCGTTTAACATACCTCACGATCAATCATTTTTCCCAATCTGATAATTAGTAATGCTTTGTGCTGTGGCGTTTGCAAACATAAATACTCAAGTTTAATTATTCTTTAAGAAATTTATAGTTGATGAAAACTTTTATCAGCGGATAATAGTCTATGTTTGTTTTCACAAGTTAATTAACAATGGAGTAATAAATGAAAAAAATGCTATTGGTCATTGCTATGGTTCTGACTACTTCTACATCATTTGCGGCTAAATACGGTTCAGCTGGTTGTGGTCTTGGTTCTATGATTTTCGAAGGTGACCAGACTTGGTGGAAGCAAGTTCTTGCTGCCTCAACTAACCTTTGGGCCTTGCAATCCATTGCGATCTCTGTAGGTACTTCTAACTGTGATTCTCCAGCTCCACTTAAAGTTGGTCAGGTTGAAGCTTACGTTGAAGCAAATAAAGTAGCACTTGCTAATGATATTGCTCGTGGAAATGGCGAAACTGTTGTTGGTCTTTCTAATGTTTATGGTTGCAGCAATGCAATGGAATTCGGAAAAGCTCTTAAGTCTAACTATAAGACAATTTTCAATTCAGCTAATTCAACTTCTAAAGAAATCACTCACAACATTAACTCAATCGCTGCTACTTCTTGTAACACGACTGCTTCTCTTTAATTTTTTTTGATTTCGCCAACCCAGAGCTACTCTGGGTTGGCTTTTCCCTGCGCCTTAGATAAATTAAATCCAAGATAAAACTTCCTCAAAAGACTACGCTTTGAAATCGTTTCTGATTTTATTATTTCTATTCCTTGTATCCCAGGCACAGGCATTTGAGCTGAATGAGCAGCAGTTGAAATTTTGGCATAAATTATTGCATTACCGTCCTGATCTAGCTGGTAAGGTGGTGAGTGAGGTCGATTCTCAAAATTTCTTCGTTTCCAGCGAGGGCAAGACATCACCTGAAAAAGAATTGAAAAGTTTCATTGAAGGCTTAAATTCTCCACAGGCCCAGGAGTATGTTTGTAAATTCCCACTTCGCTACAGATGGCTCAGGAAAACGATTAAAAATAACTGGGAATACACTACGAAGAGCTGTGACATTTATAATTCATTTGTTGGAAAACTTGAAGCCAAGAACCTAAGTTTGGTTTTCTCTTCTTTTTACATCAATAATCCTGGTTCAACTTTTGGTCATACTTTTATTCGGGTCAGTCGTTATAAAGAATTCAGAAATAATGAGTTATTGGACTATGCCATCAATTTTGCAGCTCAGGATTCCAAAGATAACGTTGCTCTCTACATGGCCAAGGGATTGATTGGCTCTTATCCTGGAAAATTTTCGGTGGTTCCTTATTATTATAAAATTCGAGAATATAACGATCATGAATTCAGGGATATTTGGGATTATGATCTTGGACTTAATCAGGAACAAATTGATCGAGTGATTGACCATATTTGGGAAATGGGTTCAGTTCATTTTGATTATTTTTATTTCACAGAAAATTGCTCGTATCATATTTTGGGTTTACTCAATATTGCCTATGATGATTTTGATCTTTTGGCAGGATTGAGTCCTATTTATGTTCTTCCCATTGACACAATTAAAGAAATGAAAGATTTGGGCTTGATCAAAGACCGCAAGGTAAGAGTTTCTGCATACGGTAAATTGCTGAAAGAAACTGATGGCTATACAACCGCCCAATTGAATCTTGTCAAAGAAGTTGGGGAAAAGCCTGAACTGGCCAAAAACTTTGCCCAAAAATATCCGGTAAAAGAAGCAGCTGATTTATTGGACTCATCAATCAGTGCTCTGGATTATTTGAAGGCTGAAAGAATTCTCCTCAATGAAAAGA
Organism: Bacteriovorax stolpii; assembly: GCA_945860895.1. GTDB lineage: Bacteria > Bdellovibrionota > Bacteriovoracia > Bacteriovoracales > Bacteriovoracaceae > Peredibacter. The sequence continues at coordinate 15,738 of CAMASK010000002.1, read as the reverse complement.
AAACCACTGAAGAAAGAAGAGAGCTTTTAGTCTTAAGAGCTGAAAATCCACATATAAGTGAGGATTTAAAATTCGATATTAGTAAAATGCATGCCCCTGATGACGCTCATAATTCATCCCGCTTGGGATTTTATGCCGGGGATAAATACCAGCAAGGAGCCTTTAGTGGTTTTGAATGGCGTGCTGCCCAGCATGAGCTACTTGATCCAAGTCAGGGTCATTTAAGAAATTCCCAGGTTATTATGGGCGATATTAAATTCAGATATCAAACTACTCAATTCAGAAGCAATAAATTTGTTCTTGAGAGAGCACGTTTATTGGATTTAAAAAAGTATCAACCAAGTGACTTTTGGAATAGTTCAATTTCTTTTGATATGGCTTTGGGTCTGGATCAAAGATGGGGATGTCAGAGTCAGGATTGTGTTGATCCTGTTGCAACATTCGGGGCGGGCACTTCGGTGGAATTCTCTGAAGACTATGTTCTTACTTTTCTAGTGGGCGGAGTATATTTATATGACCGCATTTATGAAAACGATTCACTTCTTAACTTAGGTCCCAAAGTTAATTTTAGGATTCTTAAGGACAAGTTTGCACTTGGTCTTGATGCAAATTATTTCATGCCTTCAGAACTTTTTGATGGCTGGATGAAAAGACGTATCGGATATGATCTGGATTTTAGATACTATTTACGACGAAACACGAGTTTATTCTTTAAATCAACTAACGTTGATCAGGACATAGGTAATATTCATGAAGCACAAGTGGGTGTTTATTTTTATCATTAGTATCAAACGGCAGCATTTACGCACTGCTTTTTCTGGAGTTTACGAACTTAATAGTTAAAAATAAGACATGAACATATTCTTCCTCCTATTCCTAGTGAGTCTTTCTATGGCCAGTATCCCAAGTGGATTTGTTTCCTTAAACGAACTTTGCCCATCTATGATTATTGGAATGAGTTACTCAACTCCAGATAATTTTACGGGTGAAGTGGTTGCCGGCTATAAAGCCAAAACAGCTTATTTGGCAAAAATTCCTGCTGAGGCTCTTTGTTTAGTTCAAGGCGAAGCCATGAAAAAGGGATTTGCACTAAAAATTTTTGATAGCTATCGTCCAGTAAAGGCGGTGAGTTTTTTTCAAAGTTGGGCAAAAAAATCGGAAACCAATCCCAAAATCAAAGAACTTTATTATCCAAAATTCACCCGTCTCGAATTATTTGAGCAGGGCTATATTGCTAAACAGTCCAGTCATTCCCGTGGTAGTGCCGTTGACCTGACTTTGGTGAACCTGAAAACTCAACACGCACTTGATATGGGCTCAGCCTTTGATTACTTTGATGACTTGTCCAACACTGATTCGCCTAAGGTGACTGCGGAACAAAAAAAGAACCGGATGATTTTAAAAGAATTAATGGAAGGAAGAGGATTTAAAAATTTTTCTCAGGAGTGGTGGCACTATTCGTACAGGCCGGAGCCTTATCCTGAGCAATACTTTGATTTCGATGTTGAATGATTATTCAACGTTAGTAATTTCAAACCTGTGAACATCGTCCATCGTTCTCATCGTATTTCTCCAGTACAACACCACCAATATCGGGCTGTAGGCTAGATACAAAACTTTAATCATTGCTTTCATGCGTCCTCTCCCTTGTTTTAGATTATATATAACTGTCTTCAAAGTGCTTGCTAGGATTTTGTTAAGAAAGGTTAGGATTGGATGAAGATGAATTTATTAATTTCACTTCTTTTACTCATAACGCCGGCCTAAGGATGCATGGATTACTAAATGAATACTGTCGGGAATTTATTTTTTGCCTAGCTTCATGTTTTTTTGTCAACTTTTGCAAAACGGTCCTATAATGGTAGTAAGGTTTTTGTTTAGAAATTTATCGAAGGATTGATAAAAGCTAATGAATTCAATTAAAAAAAGTCCAACGGACGAAGTCGGCAAGCGCTCTTATACCAATTTTAGTCAGCTTAATGGCGAGCATCCCTTCAAAACCCAGGTCCCTGGCGGCAGAGTTGAATACAAGGCCCGTTACCGTAAAGGTGGCAAAGTTGCTTTCTTCAATTTTGAGCTCGCTAAAGAGATGGGTCTAATTGCAAAAAATCATCCGAATAGTTTAACTCCTGATCTGGAAAGAGAAATTCTAGATACCTTTAGTTTAACTATCATCAATGAATACGATTTGATGAACGACATAAAATTCGCGGAAGAGGATATTTTTCCAAATACCTTCATGGCCACTCGTTATCTTCAGTTGCAGCACCCTGATAAAATGGGAAGAACCTCTGGAGATGGAAGAACAATTTGGAATGGTTCTGTGAGAAATAATGGAATCACATGGGATGTTTCTAGTTGTGGGACTGGTGGGACTAAATTATCTCCGGCCTGTAACATCAATAAAAAATTCTATCAGACTGGGGACCCTAGTGTTTCCTATGGTTGCGGTCTCTCGGAAGTGGCCGAAGGGTTAGAAACTCTATTCTTTTCCGAAGTTTTGGGGAAGAATGGGTTCAAAACCGAACGAGTCCTGGCCATCCTTGAATACGATAAAGGTATTGGGATCAATGTCCGCGCTAATCCCAATTTGATCAGACCAAGTCATTTTTTTAGTCACTTGAGGCAGGGTAATCTTGAAACCTTGAAGCAAGTAGCCGATTACTATATTTCTCGCCAAGTTGAAAATAAGGCTTGGGAAGTTACAAGCTTTAAAACAACTAAAGAAAAATATTATTACTTAGCCTCTCAAATGGCCCGATCGTTTGCTGAAACTGCTGCCAAATTTGAGAATGAGTATATCTTTTGCTGGTTGGATTGGGATGGAGACAACATCCTGATGGATGGGGGAATCATTGACTACGGCTCAATTCGTCAGTTTGGATTATTTCATGCCGAATATCGGTATGATGATGTGCAAAGATATTCTACAACAATTTTGGAGCAGAGACAGAAGGCTCGCTACATTGTTCAGTGCTTTATCCAGATTGCAGATTTTTTAACAACAAAGAAGAAAAAATCTCTTTCTCACTTTAGAACTCATCCTATTATGCAGTCATTTGATAAGCACTTCATTGACTCAAAAAACAAAAATTTATTACAAAAAATTGGATTTAAGAAAAAAGATCAGGACCATCTTCTTAAAAATCATCTCGATAAAGTAACTAGGTTCCGCAAGGTTTTTAGTTATTTTGAAAGATCCAAATCAAAAAGAGGGATGTATAAAGTTCCGGATGGCATTAATCGTGATGCCATTTTCTGTATGCGAGATATCTTGCGTGAATTTCCACAACTCTATCTCACTCGTTTAAATACTTTGAGTCATGAAGAATTTTTGGAAATAATTAAATCATCCTACGCACGCAAGAGTGATTTAAAGTTGACTGACATTCGTAAGAAACAAATTAACCGCTTTCAATCTCATTATTTATCTTTGATCACTGCCCTGGAAAAAGATTTCAACATCAGTCGTACTCACCTCATGCTTGAATTGACTATGCGAAGTTCGGTCATCAATAAATGCGATCGGGTTACTGGTGATTCGATTACTTATATTGTGCAAAAAGTACAGAAGCTGCGTCCAAAGCTAACTGCACATGAATTATTTGAACTATCTCAACAATTTGCTTCGTATCAGAATCTTGATCCAGATCAGAAATTAGTAGTGGCCAATTCTCCTGAACGGCATAAGAACATCATGCAGAATTTGTATTCGATTGTTCGAGAATGCCGTGAGGGGCTATGAAGCTTGTTTTCTACAGCGGTGGTGACGAAAAAGAAAATCTTACTCTGGACCACTCTTTTTTAGAGTTAATAGATAAGAAAAATCCTGTCATTACTTTTATTCCATCATCCTCTTATCTCTCCGAGCAAGAGTTTAAATCCTTTGTGAGGCACTACTCTAAATTTAAAATCACCAGATTCATTTATTTTCCCATTGATGTACCTTTTGATAAAATTATTTTTTCAGAAGTGATGAGGAGTGATGCCATACATATGGCTGGTGGAAATACGTTTTATTTTTTAAATAGTCTTAGGAAGGCAAAACTTCTCCCTCAACTTAAAAAATTCGCTGAAAAAGGTGGAGTACTTTCTGGGTTATCGGCCGGTGCGATTATGATGACTGAAAACATTGAGATGGCCGGATATCCGGACTTTGATAGGGATGAAAATATTGTAAATGTAAAAAATCTCAGTGCACTGAATCTCGTTGATTTTTTATTTTTTCCCCACTTTAAAAATTCACCACGCTATGATGCTGTCTTCAATAAATATACCCGCTCTACAGACAAGATAATTTATGCTTGCCCTGATGGTGCCGGAATCGTAGTAAAAGATGATGAGATCAGATTTATTGGAAAGTGTTACGCTTATTCAAAGGGGCACAAGTTCAATATCAATTAATCAATTTCAGCTTCAACGTACAGAGGAAGGTGGTCAGAAAGTTTACGCCAATGAGCATCTTTAAGAGTTATTGCTTTACTAGGTCTAATTTTATTCAAAAAAACGCGGTCAAGTGAAAGCAACGGCATAAAACTGGGGAATGTTGCTGGATATTTTCCATGTATCTCTTTAAAAGCTTCAACAACTCCAAGTTCGGATTCGATTCTTCTAGAAATTTTGTTATTCCAGTCATTGAAATCGCCTAATAAAACGAATGGTGTTTCAGCATCTTTCATGAGGTCGTCAATAATTTTTTTCGCCTGTAGATCTCTGCCACCTTGAGTAAGATCAAGATGAGTTGTGGCTAGTATAATTTCTCTTTCTAATTGAGGTATTTGTATTTTAGCTTTCAATAGGCCTCGTTGTTCAAAACGATTCGTACTGATTAGTTTGTTTGACCAATCAGTAATGGGAAATTTACTCAAAATGGCATTTCCGTGATGGCCTTCAGAGTAGATGGCATTTTTACCATAAGCAAAGTGTGGCCATACTGTGTCGGCCAGATATTCAAATTGTATGGCAGTTTCCCAATCCGGTATCCTGCAGCGTTTGTCATTATGGTCACCTAAGACCTCTTGTAAAAAAAGGACATCGGCATTCACTTCTCTCATGGCATTGCGTATTTGCTCCAGAATGAAATCGGTATTACCAATGGTAAAGCCTTTATGTATGTTATAACTTAGAATTCTAATTTTCATTTTTTAAAACCAGTATTTAAAAAGAAAGAAGAGTCGTGATAGCAACTTATCAAAGACTGTTCTTTGTTTCAAATGTTCAATGGTGAATTCGTTTTCAACTGTTGCAGATTCAATAAAATTGGTTTCAATTTTTTCTTTATTACTTTGGTTTTGAATGGAAAGGTCAACTTCCAAATCATGTAAAAAACTCCGATGATTCAAATTGCTTGAGCCAACTGTGATCCAGTCATCAATGATAAAATTCTTGGAATGCAAAATCGTTTGGTCGTAAAGAAAGATCTTAACTCCTTTTTGCATGAGATATGGAAAGTAAAAAAATTGCAATGATTGAAAAAAATTCACATCACTTCTGGCAGAGATGATAATCCTCACATCACACCCTTTTTGTGCTGCCTTGGCCAGGTTCCTGATCAATCTGCTTTTAGGAATAAAATAAGGGGTCATTAACCAAATTCTACTTTCAGAGTGATTAATTTTATAAAGTAGGTCGCGGTAATAAAAACGCCTCATGAACAATGAATGATTAAGGCGAAGAGGAGAATTCTTATTTTTTTTTCCCAATAAATGACTTACTACTTTTCGATAGCGCAAAAATTCTCTGAAGTTCCATATTTTTTTAAAGTAAAAAAGAGCCAGCCTGACGTTTTCTCCAGTTACCCTGACTCCCATGTCTTTCCACGATTTTTCATGATGATGGCTGGTATGTTCTGCCGAAACGTTAAAGCTTCCGGTAAACATGATGTGTCTGTCGATCGTGAAGATTTTACGATGATTGCGACTGTTAAGTCGCCAAATCCTTGTGAGAAAAGTTTGAAGTTTTTTTCTTAAATTTAATTTTTCGTAATAGGGATGAATGAATGGCAGAGGATTATAAATTTTTACAGGAATTCCAACTGCAGAAAATCTTGCATAAAGTTTATCAAAAAAATCATAACTGCCTATTCCATCCACCATCAGATTTATTTTTACTCCTCGTTTGTGTGCTTGTATCAAGCGAGAAGCCATCTCTTTTCCAATAAAATCATCATTAAAAATATAGACTTCAATCGTGATAAGTTCCCGGGCGTCATCTATATCTTTAAACATTTGATCAAAATATTGATCTCCGTCAAAAAAAATGTCCTCACTATCCCAATATTTATCCATAGTTTGCTTATCGGATAAGTTAATAAGAAATTCACTTGAGATGACCAGTCGGTTATGCCTTTTATCTTAAACTTATGCTCGTTTAAGACGATAAAGAATTCGAAATTATTAACCAGGACTGGATAGTATGGCACTCACTAAAGAAGCATTCATTAATCTCATTAAATCTGCCTCTTTGGCAGGTGTAAGTGATATCCATTTAAGAACTGATGAAAAGCCTTGCTTTAGAGTTAGAGGCGATTTGGTGTCAGTGAAACTTGATCCCCTGACATCTGCAGATTTACAGCTCTGTTGTTCATTCATGATTAAAGACGCAGAAATTTTAAAACGTCTTGATACCATCAAGGAGTATGATGGATCTTTTTCAATTCCTCAAATATGCCGAGTTCGCTACAATCTCATGCGCTACCAGGGAAAAATGGGCCTGATTCTTCGTCTTATAAGCGATAAAATCCCCACCACTGAAGAATTAAAACTTCCTCCAGTTATTAATAAAATTGCTGTTGCTAACTCTGGTTTAGTGCTAGTGACTGGTGCCACTGGTTCAGGTAAAAGTTCCACACTCGCAGCGATGATTAATTATATCAATCGCACTTCAGCCGTTCACATTTTGACTTTGGAAGATCCTGTTGAATACGTCCACAATCCTATCAAAGCAAGAATCACTCAGCGTGAGATCGGTGCCGACACAAATGATTTTGGTTCAGCACTTAGGTCTGCATTGAGACAAGATCCAGACATTATATTGATTGGAGAAATGCGGGATGCTGAGACTATTTCTATTGCCTTGAAGGCTGCTGAAACGGGCCATTTGGTATTTGGTACAGTTCATACCACAGATGCCTTGAGTACTATTGGCCGACTCATCTCCATGTTTCCACCGGAAGAGCAAAGCGTTGTCCGAGTTCGTATTGCAGACAATTTGCATGCCACTGTTTCGCAGCGACTCCTCAAAAGTGCTGACGGAAAAGGTCGAATCGTCGCTCAGGAAATCATGATTAATAATCCCGGAATAAAGGAATCAATTTTAGACCCAGCAAAGACCAAAGAAATCTATATGTATATTGAGAAGGGAAAGAATACCTCGGGTGCACAGAGTTTTGATCAACATATTACCCAGCTCTACCGGGATAAATTGATTTCTATGGAAGAGGCTAAAGGCAACGCCAGTAAACCAGAAGATTTTGAGAGGAATCTAATGTTTGGTAACCAGTCTGAATAATAATTGGTATGATCTCCTAAACTGAGGTCATTTTATGAATCTTTCTTTTAAGCACTATTACTGGCGCTGGATTAAAAATCAATTACTGCTTTTTGTCATCATGCTTACATTGATGACTATGGCCCGGTTCGCCTTTATTTTTATATTTGGTGATTGGTCAGAGATTCAAAGCGATATTCCGGCCTTAAAAGCCGCTCTTTTTCTTGGTCTGAGATTTGATCTTATACCTTTGGCTTACATTAATATTTTCCCCTTTATCGTCATGAATTTGGGTTACTTTGTTCCGGGGAAGTACACCATCAAAAGTGTCCGCACTTTAGTCTTGAGTAGTCTTTTATTTGGTTACATCTTTTTAATCTGGCTCTACATTTGTGACTATGGCTTCTATTCCTATTTTCAGGATCATCTCAATATACTGTTCTTTGGTTTTTTTGAAGATGATACCATTGCCTTACTGACTTCAATCTGGAAAAACTATAATCTTCCTTTATGGCTGTCAGTTATCTTTATCTGCCACTATGCCTTTATCAAACTCATAAAATTTATGTTTTCTCATTATGACTTTGATTTAGAGACAAAAAAATTTGATTTTAAAGTCATTAGCTCGTTTCTATTAGGAATCGTATTGTTGGCGCTTTTTGCCAGAGGTAATTTTGGAAGATTACCATTATCAATTGAAGATGCTCATATGAGCTCAAATGAATTTATTAATAAATTATCTTTGAACGGTGCTTTGACTTTAAATCGGGCACTTAAGATTAGAAAAAAATTTGGTAATACGAATGTAAATTATCTTTCAAGTTATGGTTTTAAAAATTGGGAAGAGGCTTTTCAAATAGCTTTCCCGGAAAAGCCGTTAAAATCAACTTTGATCGAAAGCTTGAAAGCGACAACTCCGCTTAATCCCGCTCTTGAAAAGAATCCTCCTCATGTTGTACTGGTAGTTATGGAGAGTTTTGGCTCCTATTGGAATAATCAGCACTCTGAGTCGTTTAATATTCTGGGAGCTCTGGATGAACATTTTAAACAGGGAATTCTCTTTAAAAATTTCCTTTCTGCTGAAAATGGAACTATCGGGAGTATGGTCTCCGTTGCTACTTCTCAAGTCATTCGTCCCGGCGCCCGATTTTTATCAGAATCAGATTTTATGCGAACAAAGCTTCAAATTTCTGGTCATTTGCCTTACCAGAAAGCCGGCTATGATACTCACTTCCTCTATGGAGGGAAGTTAGGCTGGAGAGATCTTGGAAAATATTTATCTGTGCAGGGTTATGATTATCTTTGGGGTGCGGATGAAATTAAAGAAACAATGCCGGAGCTTAATAATATTGAAGCCAAGGATTTGGGCAATGAGTGGGGAGTATTTGATGAATATCTTTATTTATTTATTGAGGAACAACTCAGGACGGCAACAAAGCCTCAGTTTTTCTTAGTTTTAACCACTTCAAATCATCCGCCTTTTGCGTTTCCTTCTTCCTATAATGTGCTTCCGATGGAAATGAATAGAAATATTCTGGATAAGGTTACAATTGGTGAAGAAATCGCCAGAAAAAGATTTATGGGACTGCAATATTCAAATCAAAAGATGGGGGAGTTTTTAAGCAAAATTAAAACAACTGCTCTTAACGACAAAGTGGTCGTTGCCTTGACCGGTGACCATAGTTTTTGGATTGCTAAAGGAGTGGGGCTTGATGAAGAATTTAAAAGATTTGCCATTCCTTTTTATCTTTCAATTCCTGATCGAATTAAACCAAACAAAGTAGATAGTGAAAATTTTGGTTCTCACGAAGATATTTTTCCAACTCTTTATAACCTTACACTATCAAATCAAGAATATCTGAAATTGGGTGAAGACCTTATAAATGAAAAAGGCCTCTCCCTTAATAGTTCAGGTCTTTTTGCTGATGAGACGGGAGCATTTCATCATAAAATATTCTGGAGTTGGGAAAATAAAGTAACTCAGCAGTTAAAAGAATTACCGATATCAGCTGAAGCTGCAAAAATGAAAAGACGAGCAGAGAGTCTTATTGGGTTGACGGATTATTATCTTAAGGAAGAAAACTCTCGTAAGCCTGTTGGCGTAAAAAATAATCGGCAATAACTAATTTGGTCATGGCCTCAACTACGGGTACAACTCTTGGGAGTACACACGGATCGTGTCGTCCTTCTTTGGCCTTTTCTCCAATAGTTGAAGGTGCTTTAAAGGCAATTTTGAAACTTATTGGTCCACCGTTAGTGATTCCACCTTCAATTCCACCAAATGCTTCAGGTTGAGTTGAAATCTGACTTCCAAGAAGATGAGCAAAGTTAAATCCTTCACCTAAGCTAAATGCTACACAAGCGGGAAGTGAAAGCATAGCCTTTGCTAGATCAGCCTTTAATTTATCAAAGACTGGTTCGCCTAAACCAACAGGACAATTTATAATAGAAACAGCTACTATACCACCGGCCGATTCCCCGTTATTTTTGCACTCTTCGAGAAAACTAATAACCTCGGCACTCATTTGCGGATCAGGAATATTTATTTCACCACGATCAACTTTGTGATCTTTCGGCACTGTCTTTAACTTATATGGGCCTACTTGTTCGATGTATGCGTAGGTACTTACGTTAGGAATAACTAGACCAGCAAAATATCCAGCGATTACCCGGGAGACGGTTTCACGGCCGGAAGCTCTTCCGCCTCCTCGATGGTCACGGATTCCGTATTTTATTAGCGTTGTTTTGTCAGCATGACCAGGACGATAACTGTCTTTTAGTTTTAGATAATCTTCACTTTTTTGATTTGTATTTCGCACAATTACAGTAACTGGGGTTCCCAAGGTTTTGTTCTCAAAAACTCCTGATAAAATTTCTGGAACGTCTTCTTCTTTACGTGCAGTATGAACAGCATGTTGTCCTGGTGCCCGTCTTCTCAGTTCAGCTTTAAGATCATCCAGATTAACCAAAAGATTACCAGGAAGACCATCGATAACCACTCCAAGAGCTTCACCGTGTGATTCTCCGAACGTCGTGATTGTCAGCATTTTGCCAAAACTATTTCCAGGCATCAGTCAGTCTCCCGATAAAGCTATCAGTAAAGTTCTCTAACGTTTTATTTTCAAGGTTCATTAATTCTTCTACTGAAGTATATGTTTGTGCATTAAGGCCACAGGGATTTATCAGGTGAAGTGCATTTTTAAATTCTTCATCCCGATAGAAATTTAACGCCATTCCATGAAAGGTCGTGAGTTTTTCAATAGCTATGCCCATTGAAGCTAACTTCTTTTCTCCAGACCAAAGACCCAGAAGCTTATTCTCATGATTAATTCCATTAAGACCCCATTCCTTTAAAACAGAAATAGAGAAGTTGAAAAGATCATCAATCATAGATGAGAGTGAAAGTGTTTTAGGATTTAATTTAAGGATCGGGTAGATGATGAATTGTCCTGGATGATGGAAGGTTAATCCACCTCCGCGCTCAATTTGATGAAATGGATATGGTAAACGAGCGGCATTGCGAGAATCAAACTCTACAAGGCTCAGCACTTCACCTTTACGTGGGCGCTGTAGTCCACGGCCATTAGTAAAGACCCGAGGATGATTGCAACAAATGATGATCCGCTGATTTGGATGTTCGTTCAGAAGTGATAAACAGTATCTTTGAAATTGATGGGCCTGTGTATAATCCCAATTGAATTTCTTAACCAGTAAAGTTCTCTCATTGAGTTGTGAAATATTACTACTCGTAAGGCCAAATTCATTTAAGGTTGATTCATTTATAAGAGACGAATTCATACTTGAGATTGGGCTTCAATATAGTCCAGAAAGTCGCCAGCTTTATATGAGCTTCTGACTAAAGGACCTGATGCCACAAATTTAAAACCAAGCTTGAGGGCCATACGTTTAAGCTCATCAAACTCTTCTGGAGAATAAAATCGTTTAACATCAAGGTGACGTTTTGTTGGTTGAAGATATTGACCAAAAGTCACGATATCAACATCTGCCCGGCGAATATCTTCCAAGGCTTCCTGAATTTCGGTCCAGGTTTCACCTAAACCCACCATGAGTGAAGTTTTAGTCTGAATATGAGGATAATTATCTTTATAAAATTTTAAACAGTTTAAAGTCTTTTCATAACCAGCGCGCGGATCTCTCACGGGGTGAGTCAGTCGTTTTACAGTTTCTATATTTTGCGCAATTACATATGGCTTGGCCTGGGCCAGGGTATGCATGCGTTCTTCCTTCCCATCAAAATCAGGAATCAAGACTTCAACCTTAGTTTTAGGATGATCCTCATTTACTTTTTTGATGACTGCTGCAAAATGTCCCGCACCATGATCTGGAAGATCATCACGATCAACTGAAGTGATCACCACATAACGAAGACTCATGATCTTCACCATGTTTGATGTATTTTGAATTTCTTCAGGATTTAAAAAACCTTTGGGGTTGCCGGTTTTAACATTGCAGAACTTGCAGGCGCGAGTACAGGTATCACCCAGAATCATCACAGTCGCAGTCCGAGCACTCCAGCATTCAGAAATGTTCGGACATTTGGCCTCCTCACAAACTGTAGCGAGACCTTTTTCGCGCAGATTATTTCGAATATCTTTAAAGTCATCACCCTGAGGTAATTTAACTTTAAGCCACTCTGGCTTGCGCTGGTAATTGTCTTTATCAAAATAGGTTACGGCCATGGCGAATAACTACCATAACTAGCTGGTTAAGACTAGATTTGTTCATGAATTGAAAGGTTGCTAACGTATTGAATTTAATGGGCTAATTAGAGAGGAATAACGAAACACTGACTAAGCTCTGGTGAAACTTTAAGTTTTTGTCCAAGCTTAATATTTTTGTGTGAATTTAAAGATAAAGAAATCTTATAGCGTTTATCAGAAACTTCCATTTCGATTTCGTAGGAAAAATACTGAGGAAAATGGCGAGACACGAATCCTTCAAAAGGTGAGTTTTCATCAATTTTCCAGGCCGCTGGAGGTACAACCAAATATCCTTCCAGCCCAGAAAGAGAGAATGAAATTTCTCCCCAAGGAGTCGTCCATACATTATTTTGACCAGAAACTTTAATGAAATTTTGATGCCCGAAATATTGGGCGACAAAAAGATTTCTAGGTTCTTGCAGAATCTCGATGGGGTGAGAGACCTGTTCAAATTTGCCGTGTTGAATTAGTCCTATCTTGTCAGAAAACTTCAAGGCTTCATCTTTTTCGTGGGTGATCCAAAGCACTGTGACTTCTCTTTGTCTTAAATAAGTGAAGAGAGAGTCAAGGATGTCTTTTCTCGACATTGGGTCGAGGTGAATGAAGGGTTCATCAAGAAAGAGTATATCAGGCCGATTGATCAGTTCAGCGGCCATCAGGACTTTTTGGAGCTGGCCTTGAGAGAGTTGAGAAATATTTTGTCTGAGTTGAAAAGTAAATTGAAAAATATCGGCCATATCACGAGACAATTGAAGTTTTTTATCAGTATCAATGTCCGGATCGCAAACTGATTCCATTAAAAAACGTTGCACATTTAATTGTGGTTCAGGAGTTTTCTTTTCAAAAAAATGGATTTTTCCATCTACTGCTAGATCACCAGAATCGGGTAGAAGTTTTCTTGAGATGATATTTAGTAAAGTTGTTTTACCGCTTCCATTTGGACCCATCAGAGCAAAGATTGTTCCTTTAGGAATTTCTAAATTAACGGAGTGAAGTCCTGCAATGCCCCTGGCATCAAAAACTTTTGTAAGCTGATTGAGCTTGATCATGTGGTTTTCTTTACCACTAATAAAAGCCCTACGAAAAGTAGAATTATACCTGCAATTCTTTGAGGAGTAATGGCATAAACTGGTAAATGCAGCCATCCATTATGATCAATGATAATTGAACTGAATAATTGACCAGTTACGAAAGCCGCCATCATGGCAGTGGCACCCATGCGTGGTATTAAAAAGATGGAAGATCCGACAAAGAGGGCTCCCATCATTCCACCTAAAAAATATTGAGGAGGTATGCCGGCAAGTCTTTTTAAGTCCCCCAGTGGGGCTTTTTGAAAGAGTAAAATTAGTCCGAGAGTTAAGGTTCCAGTGAAAAAGGAAATGAATGCTCCCATAAAAGGATTTTGTAATATTTTAGTTAACTCTGCATTAAGTCCTGCTTGAACTGGAAGGAGGGTTCCAATTAAGACGGATAAAATTATTAGTCCGAAGATCATATTCGACCTCATAAGTAAGATGTGTTTCAATTAAGAGTATAGAATTTTATCCTTTAAAGGCAAATGTATGACCTTAACTCAATTAAATTATATTCTGGCACTAGATCGTTGCAGAAATTTCGCCCAAGCTGCAAGAGAATGTTTTATCACTCAGCCGACCTTGAGTATGCAAATTCAAAAGCTTGAGGATTACCTGCAGATTATCATATTTGATCGCAGTAGATCTCCGGTTGTACCAACACCTATGGGAAAAAAGGTATTAGTGCATGCAAAGAAAGTAATGCAAGAGGCACAGGAATTAGAGCAGTTGTCCAAATCACTCAGAGGAGAAGTCTCAGGTGAGTACGTTCTGGCAGTGATACCTACATTGGCGCCCTATGTTCTTCCCTTATTTATTCAGAAATTTGTTGATATTTATCCTAAAGTAGAATTAAAAATTTATGAGTATCAAACGCAAGAAATCATCCATTACCTGAGAGAAGGAAAAATTGATGGTGCAATCTGTGCAGTTCCCCTGGAAGTGAAAGAAATCAAAGAGGAACACTTATTTCTAGAGCCATTTCAGATTTTCTTTTCACCAGCGCATCCATTGTTGAAGAAAAAAAATATTGAAGACAAAGAGCTTCAACTGAAAGAAGCCTGGCTGCTAAAGGAAGGTCATTGTCTTAGGGCCCAAGCTTTGCAACTCTGCCAGTTCAATAAGGGTAATCAGGATCGGCAATTATTTTTTGAAGCTGGAAGTCTGGAAACTGTGATTAACATGGTTAAGTCTTCTATGGGGTTTACAGTCCTGCCATATCTGGCATGTTTAAATCTATCTGAAGCTGATCAAAAACTTCTACGGGATTTTAAAAATCATTCTCCAGTCAGAGATGTGAGTTTTGTTACTGGACCTCTTTCCATGAAAACTTCCATTCAAGCAGCCTTAATTAAAACGATCAGCGCTAATGTACCTAAGGAATTAAAAAAAGTTTCTACCAAAATGGAAATAATGCCCATATGATTTAAAAGTTTGAAAAGTGTGACGTGAATTTTCAAAAAACTAAATTTGCTGCAGTTTGTTTTTTTTAAAATTAATAAAAGATTCCAGTGTATACCAGCCTAGCGCCATCCAAATCAACCCAAAGGCTTGAAGCCTTTCGGGACTTAGGACTTCCTTGAAAATAATCCAACCACAGACAAACTTTAAACTTGGAGAAAGATAGCCTAGAAATCCCAGAGTTCCGAAAGGTAGTCTACGTGCGCCGAATGCAAAAAGAACCAATGGTGCGCAAGTGATTAATCCCGAGAGCGTCAGAACAAATGATTTCCAGGGAGCTATTTGGAAAAAAACATCTAGTGGATTTGATGGCTGATAATGCCAGATAATTAGCGTTGGAATGATCATGATGCAAGTTTCAAAAGCTAAACCTTCCAAAGAACCAACATGTGCCATTTTTCGAATCAGACCATAAGTCGCAAAAGTTAGAGACAGAGTCACAGCGATCCACGGGAAATGCTGAATTCCGCTTTGATATCCTAGTAAAGCAATTGCAAAAATCGCCAAGATAATAGCGGGCCATTGTCCAGGGCGAATTTTTTCTTTGAGAATAATCCATCCCATAAAAACATTAATGATGGGGTTAAGGAAATAGCCCATGCTCGCTTCAAGAATTTGTCCGATGCTGATTGCATAAATATATAAAAGCCAATTCGATGAAATTAAAATGGCTGAACAAATCAGCATCAAGCGAACTTTTGGATTTAACCATATATCTTTTAAACTCGAAATTTGCTTTTTAAATGAAAGAATTATGATCAAAGTGATAAAGGACCATACTAGACGGTGAGCAAATAAATCCCAAGCCTGGATCTCCGGAAAAATCTTCCAATAGATAGGAAATAATCCCCACATAGAAAATGAGGCTATGGTCGCGAAATGTGCTTTTGAAATCGACATATTTATCTCAAGTTGAATTTATTCTTTATGAGATAAGCAATATAAATTGCGACTACAGATGTGGCGATCCCAATATAGCCAACGACATTATAGTT
>CAMASK010000001.1 GCA_945860895.1 Bacteriovorax stolpii | reverse complement strand
TCTTTCACGTTACGTTTAAATTTTGTAAAATTTCTTCCTCGGGCCATAAGATTATTTCTTTGGGTATCAAGTAAATACTTAGGTAATAGAACTTTCTTCCCTTCAGGAACACTGAAGCCAATCCAGTAGTCTCCAGATTCATGAATATTGTTTATTTTAAGAGAATTCCCAGTGCTCGTTTTAAGACTAACAGCTCCGCCATCCACCAGATTTTCCTGGATATTAACAGAGCCTGCCTGCCACTTACGTAAACGAACAATATCATCTCCCACTCTGACTTCACTCTTGGCCAGTTGCAAAGAGTACTTAAAATCCGGATCTCTAACAGGATAAACAACATTGTTTTGTGTGTTCTTGACCTTGTTCAAAATTTCCTGTTTTTTCGCCGGATTGATTTTTGAAACCGACTCAGAGATCTGAATTCGCAGTTTCTCATCAACAGCTGTTTTCTTCACATGCATCACTTCACCGTCAGCATTGTAGCCAATAAATGAATTTTCAGATTCATCCACGATTCTCAAACCTTCGGAAGTATTATTTTCATCCAATCGAATATAGGCACCGGTTTCATCAACTTTGGCATTGATTTTAGCATCGTAGGCCCGCTTAAATTCTGGGCCGTTTGTTTCATGAGAATAGATGCTGACGTTATTTATACTGGCATCACCAAACTTACCTGATTCTGATGGACCGCGATTGAGATTGGCGAGTTGATTTCTCGCTTCATCATTTTTAAGCGATTTAAAGATTTCATCCTGATACTTTTGAACTTCAAGTTTTACAGATGTCGAAGCGACTTCTTTGGCATCATCCAGGATCTTCATTTCCTTTGAAAGTGCTGCAAGATCCCCTTTTTTCTCAATTCTTCTCGCCCTTGCAAGAAGGTCATCTTTAACTTTGGCCAGCTGCTGACTCATAGAGGCCTGCATTTGCGCGTTCTCAGTAAATCTTTCGGTGTTCTTTCCTTTAGAAATCTGAGTCTGTAGTGCTGATCGATCCATGCGGGTCTTGACAGGGGAGACCACTTTATCTTTCATCGTTTCAAGATAGGACTTCGATACAAGTTCATTGGAACTTTCCACTTCACTCACGCGCTGATTAATTTTAGGCGCTGAACCTTTTTTGAAGAGATCCTGGGCATCACCAAAGCGTGTCTCATCACTTATTGCCTTAAGCTTTGAATGAATCAGTTTGTTAGCATCCTTGGAAAAATTTCCAGATGAAACAAGAACCTGCTCACCGGATTTGGTATAGGCGACAAATTGACCATCAACTTCATCCACTACCAAAAGCAATTCATCATCTGGCTTGGTTTTAATAACAACATCACCACTCTCTTTTCTGAGAACATCTATTGATTCTATCTTACTTTCAGCTCCGGTTTTAAGATTTCTGATTTTACCATTTTCAAGTCCGGAATAATTTTTTCCCGTATAGGCCATATGACGCTTGATTGATCCCTGACCCAATAGTTCTTTTAATTGTTTTTCTTTTTCCAGGTATTGGAGTTCAGCATGATTCAATCTTTCAAGAGCCTTGGGATTTGCAGCATATTTAGTTTTAGTTCCCTTTATTGCTGCCAGCATTTCCTGCATTTGATTGAATTCAGTCTGAGTTAACTCACCTTTATTGGCCGCCCTGATCCAATCATCCATTTGTTTGGTTCCAAGATTCATCAAATCGATGCTGGCATCAACTGCCTTGGAAGCATTTGTTGCTTTAGAGAGATCACTGGTTATATTGGCCATGTCGTAGCCAAACTCAGTAATTCGCAGAAAGTTTGCCATTGGAATTAAACCATTGGCCGCTTGATAACCTAGGGCAAATCCCTTTTCGCCTAATTTAAAAGGATCCAAGACTCTTCCCACTAACTTAACAGCTGCACCAGGAAGTTTAAATGGAGCTGTGACTACGGTCTTAGTTGTGCGGGCGACGTATTTAACCAGCTTGCCCGTTCCCTCAATTGATAACTCAGCCACGTTACCAAGAACTCTGCTTCTATTTGCAATTGGGGTTGTAATATTATTCACGTTTCTTGATACCCAAGCCTGAGCACTGGCAAATTTAGTTCCCTGCACTCTTAAAAATTGTGCCGATTTTCTTTGGACAGAGGCTGCCAGAACAATTGGTGTTTTGATCACACGAGTAGTTTTAACTGCTGTCTTAAGAGTTTTCTGAGTAATTTTACCAGCAAGAGTCGTCATCTGTTTTTTGAGTAACGTACGGGCCCCAACTTTCACCCCAAGAGTAATGGAGCGAACACCAGATTTCACCACATTTCCGGCGCCACCAGTGAGTAAGCCGATCAGAAATTCAGAACCAACAGCTCCCACCACGTTACAAATTCCGGAGATTGCACCCGCGCAGGTCAAACATTTCCAGCTGACAAAAGGCTGATCACAATGAGCCTTATCTTTAAACCTTTCCGTTTCCCAGCCTGGCTCTGTACACATCAAGTCATCAGTCACGTATTCTTTGAGCATTTGCCACATGTTACTAAAGAAGTTTCCAATCTTAGTTAATGTGCTCTCTTCGTTCTCGCCCAAAGTATTCATTGCCGCGTGACCGGCATCACTCATTTTCTTTTCAGTTTCAGTTACCCATGGCAACCAGCTATAAACCTTGTTTCCAACCCACTTAATCCCATCCCAGGCCATCCCAGCGAGTGCCGGCAAACTTTTCAGAAAGGACCAGATCACATTGGCAGCAGCAGAAGCTATTTTTGCAAGACAATTATTTTGTGAACTTAGACAATCTTTTCCAAATCCGAGTTTTTTTCCTACGATGGCACCTACCTTATCGAGAGGTCCTCCGTAGAAAAGTGATGAGCCTATGGCGCAAGCAAAGGCTTTACCACATCCACCGGCCGTCCATTTCTGAGGGTTTTCTTCACATACTTTTTGGGCAACAATTGAATTGATATCATTGGCCTGTTTCGTCACTCCATTTTTATTTTCAGGAGTTGCGTCATCACAGCCATTAATTTTTAAATCAGTGAAAGTTCTTTCGTATTCATTTAAAAGTTTTGTTCTATTGGCCAGAAGGGGTTTTAATTTTTTTAAGCAATCAGATCCTTCTTTAGATAAGAATTCACCAGACTTAGGATCCACCAGCTGAATTGTGTTGTATGTTTTATTGACTACCTTGGCGACTGTAGGATCAGTGCAGGCCTTGCTTTTTAAAAGATTCTCAATACCAAGATTTAATTCCTGGATCTTATATTCAAGATTTCTTAACCCCGTTTCTGAAATTGGCTGGGTATTTTTAACTTTCCCGCCCTTTTGCTGACCAATAGAAACAGATTCTTTCTTTTGAGATTTTCTTTTTTTAACGGATTTTTCAGGGGCATCCAAATTAGTATTTTCATCAGAAGAAGACTCAGCATCCTCAGCTTCTTCGTTAACTGGCTGACTATGATAAGGGAAGTCCATTCCAAGCTTTTGTTCCAAAACTTTACAAACTGCAGTTCGTGATTGTTTTTTTGAAGCGTCTGCACACACTGATTCGGCCGTTCCCTGGAGATCTGAGAATTGAGCTTCAAACCAAGGCTTTAACTGATCTCGTTGCTCTTGAGTGGAATTCTCTTCAAGGTAACTTGCATAATCGAATCCATCCGGAAAAGTTTCACGACTGGCGCGATCACAATTACTGGTGGCCCTGACTCTATTATATTTTGAATCAAATGGTGCACAAACTGGGCCAAAGACTACCGGGTTACACATTCTTTTGTCGGCGGAGCATTCTTCAAAACCAACGGGACTACCACTAGTAAATCCCAGACTCTGAGTTAGGTTCTTAAAACTGGCATAAGCTTCTATGTTTTCAGGACGCTCACAAAAGCCATTTGCAGCTCGCTGACTCGGCCAACCGGCATAAATACAATCACCACCGGTACCAGCATAAGTGGTAAAAGTATCAGTTAATCTTTTTAATGTTCTCTTGAAGGAATATTCTGAATTCTCTTCAATACTTTCTATGTTTTCAAGGTTTACCAGAAAATCTTTATAAATTGAAACAAGGTTTATCCGGTCTGTCTTATCCAAATTTTTTATTTCAATATGAGGCAGATTGGTTTCACCAATTGCGAGAAGTGGGATCAAGCATAAAAGACTAATTAAAAATTTTATCATTTTACACATCTCACACTTTCTATAATTTTCTTGAATTTATCCTGATCTGATTTTGAATCGAGAGTTGTTGTTGCCTTGGCAATAAAGAGAATATTTTCACATTCAACATAATAACTTTCTTCCAGAAAATCTAAATTATCCTTTTTATAACTCCATATAAAACTATGGTATGCCAGATCATTTCTTATTTTTTGATATTGATAGGGCTTGAAGTTTGCATCAATGTAGCCACGTTCTTTAGCAAATTTCAGCATTTCAACTTTATGTTTAGAGAATTCCTTCCTCTTCACTTCCGGATCAAGCTTCACTTCTGATGTGCTGTAAACGACACTCATGACATTACGTTTTTCATGATTAACTGAACCCGTGAACCACAAATCTGCACCAAAGAATTTTCTTTGGGAGTTTTCTCTATCATCAGTGGCAAAGATAATGCTGCCGGCAGGTGTCTCAATCCTATGCTCTTTGGCAAAGATAATTGAGCTGTACAAAAGAATAGTTAGTATCTGAAGATATTTTTTCACACTCTATGATCGGAGATATAAATTTATGACTTTAGGTACTTTTTTAAGATAAATCCGGACTATTGTGATCAATTATTCTTTCTAATCTTTTAGGTAAAGGTTAATAGCAAATCATTCGATAATAAAGAAACAACTGGAGTTAGTAGAAATGAAAATTTTCATAGTTTTGTCCCTAATAATGCTGGCGATGAGTGTTCAGGCAAGTACGGCTTGGAAACTTAAAAATAATTTTACTGTCTCCAAAGTTTGGCAACACGCAGTCGACAGTAAATTTTACGTCTCAATAGAAAAAACTAAGCTCGACGATATCAATGAATACAAAGATATTCTCAAGGACAAAGCTAGACTTGCAAAATTCGATGAGAACAAGAAAAGTACATTGGCGCTAATTGGTGTTTCTAAATGGAGTGGTGATTCCAAAGAATGGACTAAAATAAACGGAAAAGACGCTCTAAAGATTCAGGGGACTTACTTTGATAACTCAGAAGAAAAAGTTTATTTCAGAGAGTATCACTTAATTGAAAACGGTAATGTTCTTCAGGTTCTTTTCACATCTACTAACAATGATTCCTATGCTTCTCAGAAAGATATTGAAGACTTTCTGAAAGACGTAAAAATGGATGAAATCCGTGAATAAAATAATTTCATACATCTTAATTCTTTGTTTAACTTTACCAGGTATGGCGTCGGCCCAATCTCAAGGTGAATCACCTTCAGTTGGTGACGTCATCGGGAACATCATGGCCGGGGATAATTCTTATAAATCATTCCTCCATGTGGCCCAAACGGAAGGTGCAGGATGTGCTACTTGTGCTAATAAAACTCAGGCAAGAACTCAACCAATGAGTAAGACAGCTTTTTATGATGGCTGGAAACTGAACTGTCTGACTTTAAGTAGTAGTCAGCTTTGTCATGATATTGCAAAGGACGATAAGCTCCTTTGTAATGAGCCTCCAAAAACTCCCTGGTATAGCAACATGTGGGAGAAAACGAAGGCTTGTGGAGCAGGGATTAAAAAATCATGGATGGATTTTTTCCATTTCATGGGACAAGTTGGCTCTTATTTAATTAATAAAGACGGAGCTTTTACAAAAACCAATGCCAAAATTTCCAAGGCTTGGACCTCCATGACTAATTACATGGCCATGGAAGTAACCAAATACCAGGATAAGTACCATGTAAGTGGATCCAAAGCTTTCCTTGCTGTAACGGCAAATATGATGAAAAAATTCACAGACAGTTTAAGTGCTATGATTATTCAGCTCGCCCCTAAAGTTGGTTGTTATAACTACAAGGCCAAAACTAGAATTATTTGTCAGGTTTTAGCTGAATTCTTCGCTGACCCTATCCTGATGTTCCAATTCCTAAAACTTGGGCCGAAGGTGCTTAAGGGAACAAGAATTGCGCAATTCTTTAAATTCCATAAGGCGAAAGCCGTGGAAGAAATTGTTGAAGTCTCAGGAAAAGTTGGATCGAAGACAAAGAAATTAATGGCCGGATCAGATGCTCCTTTAATGAAGATTGATTTTATTTCCAAAGACAGTAAAGTCCTTATCAAACTTGCTGAAAATCCAAAGTTAAACAATGCTATTGCATCTGACAGAAAATTATTTGAAGAAATTTTTCCAGACAAAAAATCACTGGAACAACTTGATACTTACCTAAGTGGTTCAACTAAACAGGAAGCAGAAGATTTAGCTGAAGTCCTAGAAATTCTCAGTAAAGATAAAAAGCAAATGTCCCCTGAGCAGTACAAAGATTTCATTGATGATATAAAGCAAAGTATTAAAAACAGTTGTGAATTATAAGTTTTTTGTTGATGAAAAGGCCTGGAAACAGGCCTTTTTTTATTTACTCGTAAAACTCGCCTTCACGTAGCGTTTTACACCCGTTAAATCATTAATGACCTGAATATTTTGAAAACCCAATCGCCCAAGCATCTTTGACTGTTCTTCTAATTCCAGCTCATGCCCCTCCATCATAAATGTTCCATTTAAATGGGAGCGAACTTCTTGAAAAAAATCTTCAAACCAAAGTACATAATAATCATCCGGCAAATAAAGCGCCTGATGAGGTTCGTGCTTATCAACTGAGACATGAACTAAATTCTTATGAGAAGAAGCTTTAATATAAGGTGGATTAGAAACAATCAAATCAAACGTGCCTTCGACTTTACTTAGTCGGTCGGACTGAAAAAGAGAAACTTTTTTCTCTAGTCGCAAGCCCTTGCGATTAATCTCGGCAACTTTCAAGGCTTCAGGAGAAATATCAACACCTATCCCGTTTTTACCAACTCCGTAATTGAGGAGACTCAAAACAATCACACCACTTCCCGTACCCACATCAAGAACTCTCTGAACCTTGCCTTTAAATTCCTGGATAAGAAGATCCACCATATATTCAGTTTCTGGTCTCGGAACTAAAACATGTTGATTGATAAAAAACTTATGATGATAGAACTCAGAAAATCCCATCATCACCGCCAGGGGTGTGCCTTTCAAAAATAATTCTTCTAATTTATTTTGGGTCGATTGAGAGATGGAATAACCAGATTGATCCAACTCAATGATTGGATTTTTTGTAAAAGCTTTTAAAATATCACGCAGATCACGCAAGAAAATCTCTATCGACAGTCCCGGATAAACACTCCCTAGACTATCTTTATGCTCTTGATAAAAAGCACTCCAGACATCCTTTAGGGTTTTTATTCGTCATCCCCTTGAAGCAAGATTGCCTGGTTATGAGCAATCAAGGCATCAATCACAGAGTCAATATCACCATTCATAAAATTCGGAAGATTGTAAATTGTGAAGTTAATCCGATGATCTGAAATTCTTCCCTGAGGATAGTTATAAGTTCTGATTCGTTCAGATCGATCCCCAGTTCCTACAAGACCTTTACGAGTGGCCGCTTCTTTATCATGAGCTTCCTGAACTCTTAAGTCGTAAATTTTTGTCTTTAAAATTTTAAAGGCTTTATCTTTATTCTTTAACTGAGATCGTTCGTCCTGCATCGCAATTACAATACCAGTTGGCATGTGAGTTAATCGCACAGCTGAATCGGAAGTATTTACCGACTGACCACCTGAGCCACCCGAACGATACACATCGATACGAATTTCATTCATATCAAGCACCACATCTTCCACTTCATCAGCTTCTGGCATAACTGCTACAGTGATGGTTGAAGTATGAACTCGTCCCATTGATTCAGTATCAGGTACTCGTTGAACTCGATGAGCACCCGATTCATATTTCATACGGGAATAAACCTTATCCCCGGAAACGTTAACAATAATTTCTTTTATTCCACGATCGCCTTCAGACAATGAAATGACTTCTGATTTCCAACCCATATTTCCAAAGTAACTACGGTACATACGCCAGATATCACCCACAAAAATAGAGGCTTCATCTCCGCCTGCTCCAGCACGGATTTCCAAAAGAATATTTCGGTCATCATTAGGATCTTTCGGTAAAAGAAGAAGTTTTAATTCCTGTTCAACTTTAGGCAGACTGGCCTCAAGTTCAGACAATTCTTCCTTGGCCATCTCACGCATCTCTTCATCTTTTTCATTATGAATGATGTCCTTATTGCCAGCGATATCTGCGACTAATTTTTTATACTCACGAAATTTAAAAACAATTGGCTCAATATTAGAGCGCTCAGTATTTGTCTCACGCAGTTCAGTTGGCCGATCATAAAGAGTAGGATCCCCTAGTCTCTCGGTTAAGATTTCATAACGTCTTACGACTGCTTCTAATTTATCGAACACAAAATTTCCTTATGGGGAGCTATTCTAAGAATTGAGTTAAGGTGGAATTGGTGGATTCCATATCGCTAATATGACGAATATCGACTTCTTCCAATTGAAGAATACGTGTCTTTACGTCTTTCAGATTAAATTTTTCTTCCAAATAAAGTACTGCCTTAATACTTGAAAGTGCTACTTCCAGTTGAAGATCATCCGGCTCTTTAGTGGTTAGCTTTTGCAAAAGCATACCAGGAGCTGCCATCGCCTTGGCCCACCATTGATCCGAGCATTTACCAGAAGCTTTTATAAGTTCGTAACTAATTCCTGCCACTGGTAACATCAATACCACTTTAAATAAGACCGCTGTTATATGGCGAAGAATGGGAGGCAGATTAGCACCAACGGGAATAATTGTGAAAACAGCAGAAAAAAGAATAATGGAAATGAGAATTAAGAAAAAAACAAAACTTGTCCCACATCTAGGATGAAGAGTGGTGAACTTTTTAGCATTCTCTACTGTTAATTCCATTCCAGCTTCAAAAGTTGAAATCGATTTATGTTCAGCACCATGATACTGGAAAACCCGGTACACATCTTTCATGAAAGAAATGCCCCAAATGTAGCTGATAAAAATAAGCGCCTTGATCACGCCATCAACCGCATGGAATGCAAAACTATCAAGGGTCCAATTGTAACCCAGCACATCCCCAATCCAGAATGAAACAGCATGAGGAACGAAAACAAAAAGACCAATTCCAAAAGTAAATGAAACGGCCATCGTTAAAAAAGTAGCAATATCCACTTTTTCTTTTTTTTTCTGACCGGCTTCAAACTCTGCTTCAGTCTTGCCCTTTTTAAGAGCTTTCGCTTTTTCCTCTTCGGCCATGGCAATGTTGGCTGAATAATTTAAAGAAACGATTCCATTGGCCATAGTTTCAATCAACATCAAAACACCACGAAGGAAGGGTTTCTTCATGAAGTTTAATTTTTTACTGAGTCCATACCACTGGTCACGACGAAGTCTGATACTTCCATCTGGTTTTCTAACTGCCACCACGAAGGCATTCGGAGAACGCATCATCACGCCTTCAATCACGGCTTGACCGCCGATTGAGGTGTATTGCTTGGCCAGTATGAGAGCGATTCGACGAAAAGTATTATTCATTATGAGTTCAATTTATCCAGGAAAGTTGAATTAGTTTTAGTGTCACGAATTCTCTCAAGGATGAATTCCATTGAATCCATCGTATTCATCGGGTTAAGCACTCGACGAAGAACGAAAATTCTTTGAAGATCCTTATCTTTAACCAACAGATCTTCCTTACGTGTAGAAGACTTATTAATATCAAGACAAGGAAAAATACGTTTTTCCATAAGCTTACGATCAAGCTGAATTTCGGAGTTACCAGTACCTTTGAATTCTTCAAAGATAACTTCATCCATTCTTGAACCAGTATCAATTAAAGCTGTTGCAATAATAGTCAATGACCCGCCATTTTCAATGTTACGAGCAGCACCAAAGAATCTCTTAGGTTTATGAAGAGCATTTGAATCCACACCACCGGAAAGAATCTTACCAGATGGTGGAACCACGGTGTTGTAAGCACGAGCAAGACGAGTAATTGAATCCAAAAGGATCACTACGTTTTGTTTGGCTTCAACTAAACGCTTCGCTTTCTCAATTACCATCTCGGCCACTTGTACGTGACGAGTTGCAGGTTCATCGAAAGTTGAAGAAACAACTTCTGCACTCACGTTACGTTTCATATCTGTTACTTCTTCCGGACGCTCATCGATCAAAAGAACGATCAGTTTTGTATCCGGGTGATTAGTAGAAATTGAGTTCGCGATATCCTGCATAAGCATGGTTTTACCAGCTTTAGGCGGAGCTACGATCAAACAACGCTGACCAAAACCTTGAGGAACAAACATATCGATCACTCGAGTTGAATAATTCGTTGGCTTTGATTCAAGATTGATTTTTTCTTCCGGATAAAGCGGAGTTAAGTTATCAAAAAGCACAGTTGAGCGGTGCTGTTCAGGATCACGGAAGTTGATGTGATTTACTTTCAGAAGAGCAAAGTAACGCTCGCCCTCTTTAGGAGTACGAATCTGACCTTCAATCGTATCACCGGTTCTTAAACCGAAACGACGTATCTGAGAGGGAGAAACATAGATATCATCCGCACCCGGAAGATAGTTATAAGACGGAGAGCGAAGAAATCCAAAACCATCTGGAAGGATTTCAAGTACGCCATCTCCGAAAATTTCAATATTGTCTTTTGATTGCTTAGTCAGGAGCGAGAAAATGATCTCGTGCTTTTTCATGCCAGCGGCATTTTCAATCTGGGCTTCTTCGGCCATCTTTGTTAGTTCTTCAATGTCTTTGTCACGCAATCCGCTCAGATGCATTTGGGCTCCACGGTAATGTTATTTGAATTTCTGGTTTGATGATTCATTTTTATTAAATTTTTTGGGAATTTTATTCTCGAATTTCGAGTAAAGCGAAACAACTAGTAGAATGAAGACCATTTTAGCTTTTAACTAAAAGAAGTCAATTTTAACTTTAATTTGATCATTTAATGACTTATTATTACGCACCGACTTATATGGAAATAATCGTAAAGACAGATACTTACATTTTAAATAAAGTCATTCTAAAGCCTTGAGCCTTCCGTACTTTTTCCGTAAAATACAATTATGCGTAAAATTATTCATTTAGATATGGACGCTTTTTTTGCTGCAGTTGAAATGCGCGACAATCCTGCTTTGAGAAATGTACCTATGGCGGTTGGCGGAGCCGCTGATCGCCGGGGTGTTCTTTCTACTTCCAATTATGAAGCGAGAAAGTATGGAGTACGCTCAGCAATGCCTACCGCAACTGCCCTGAGACTTTGCCCCAATCTGATTTTGGTTAAACCAAATTTTAGAAAATATGCACAAGCCTCTGAAAAAGTTTTTGAAATTTTTCATGAATTTACAGATCTTGTAGAAGGTCTTTCTATGGATGAAGCTTTTTTAGATGTCTCAAATTCCCCACATTTTCAGGGATCAGCCACACTTATTGCTCAAGAAATCAGAAAACAGATTTTTGAACGAACAGGTTTAACTGCCTCTGCTGGAGTGGCAAGCAATAAACTTATTGCAAAGCTCGCCAGTGATGTGAATAAACCAAATGGTATCTGTACGGTTGCACCCAATCAAATAGGCTCCTTTATTGAAAAAATGCCCATTGAGAGGATATGGGGCATAGGTAAAGTCACTGCTGGTCGGATGCACGAGCTGGGTATTAAAACCTGTAAAGATATGCAGTCCCAGTCTCGTTCTGATCTTATTCATCACTTTGGAAAATTCGGAGATACTCTTTTTGATTTTTGCAGAGGGCATGACGAGCGAGAGGTGGAAACCGAATATGAAAGAAAATCTCTCGGCACAGAAGAAACTTTTTCTGAAGACATCAAAAATTTCGAAGAAATGAAATTGCATATAATCAGAATGGCTCAGGAAGTGAAGGAATCCCTAGAAAGTTATCAGGACAAAACAATTAAAAATCTCCACGTAAAAATTAAATATTTCGATTTCAAACTGACCACCATCGAAAGACAATTACCACTGTCTGAAGAGAGTTTTTTGGAAATTTTCAAAGAGCGCTGGTGCCAGGATCCCAGACCTGTTCGCCTCCTGGGTGTGGGTGTAAAATTTGAAGAATCAAAACTTGAGTCTGATTTTCAACTTCCGCTTTTGACTTAAAGATTCATTCAGGAGTAAATAGTCTCAGATGAATGAATTCCATTTGCCAGTAGAGCATCCTTTAAATTTAAAAACCATCCTGGCCATGGATTATGGTTCAAAATTTATTGGAATTGCGACCTATTGTGTGAACCGTGATCCCTACCCCACTCCTTACGGACGAATCCCTTCTCATCAGGGACAAGAATTTTTTCTGAGGCAATTAAAGCGACTTGTTGATGATGAATTTATTGACCTAATTGTTATTGGCCTGCCTCACCTTTTGGATGGAAAAAAAACTTCTTCCACTCTAAAAGCTCAGGAATTTGTGAATCTAATAAGAGAGCAATTTACTCTACCAGTAGAAGAACAAGATGAGACTCTTTCGACATTCGAAGCCGAATCCCGTATGAAAAATTCTCCTCAATATAATTTTCAGATCGATTTGCAAAAAATTGACGCTGTTGCTGCGTGTGTAATTTTAGAAGATTTTATTCGGCGCAAGAAGAGCAGTCCTCATTTATAATAATGGGATGTTTAAAAAAATAATTTTCACTCTTTTCATAGTCGGCTTTTTGGGTCTAATCGCTACAGGCTCTTATATTGGGTTTCATTTCACTAAAACTTATCAGGGTCCAGACAAAAGTTTTACAGTGCTTAATGGTGATACTTTTGGAAAAGTAAATCAACGACTCTTCAATGATGGGTTGATTTCCAGCAGGCGTATTTTTCATTACTACGCAAAGTTTAATAACTATCTCACAAAATTTCGTGCAGGGAATTTCACCATCACTCGTGGCTCAACAATGTCACAGATTCTCGAAACTCTAGTTCATGGGCAGCCAAATCTCACCAGTATCACAATTCCTGAAGGGAAAAACATGTATGAGATTGCAAAACTATTTGCCTCTGCTGGAATCACAGGCGAGCAGGATTTTTTAGAAATTGTTAAGCATCCAGATTTTATATCCCAGTTAAAAATTCAGGCGACAACTCTGGAAGGATATCTTTATCCAGAGACCTATCACTTTGCTCCCGAGACCCCTGCAAAAACAGTTGTTAAGACCATGATCGATCTCTTTAATCGCAGAACAGAATCAATCGATTTTAAGCATCCATTTTTGAATAAACATCAGGTAATCATTCTGGCATCTGTTGTCGAAAAAGAAACTGGTGCCAAGCTCGAAAGACCGGCGATTGCAGGAGTGTTCACTAATCGTCTTAAAAAAAGAATGAGACTTGAATCAGATCCAACAACCATTTATGGTATCTGGCAACGTTATGCGGGTAACATAAAAAAATCAGATCTTTTAGAAATGACTCCCTATAATACTTATAAAATTCCTGCTCTTCCATTTGGTCCTATTTCAAACCCAAGCTTAGAAGCTATTCAAGCGGTGCTACATCCAGATACTCATGAATATTTATTCTTTGTAAGTAAAAATGATGGAACTCATATCTTTACAAAAAATTATCAAGAACATCTTCAAGCCGTTGATGATTTTCAGAGGAATACAAAAGCTAGAAAGGGTAAAAGCTGGAGAGATTTAAAACAATGATCCACAGGCTTCAGAAAGATCAGGAAAGGTTGTTGAATCCTGACCATTTGGCCACATGTAAACGTTAGCGCGATTTGTATTCTTTAAGACCCTCGGGTGGAATTGAAAATTTGTTGGAACATTCATTTTTACATTCTCCAACGCGAACAATTTTCCATGTTCATTCATGGCTTTTTTTAGAGTCATATCCGGAAGAGAGATATTGAAAACGAACGGCTTTGAGCTTGTAAACTCTCCCATCCACTTCGAAACGTTTTTAAAACATTTAGGAAAAACCACAACCTGCTGAAACTCTTCGTCAGGCAGTAATTTTACAGATAGTTTTATGTAACGATTAACTTCATTTATCGAATGCTCAATTTTCTGAATTGAGCTTCTAAAAAGATTTGTTTCTGAAATCATTTCCCGACGATAAGAATCATAAAGATTTATATTCAATTGTTTTCCACATTCGTTATCATTTAAAACATCTTGATCAGGAATCATTGGAGCACAGGCGTAGTTAGAGACGTGAATGAGAGATTTTAATGGTCTTTCAAGGATTCTCATAGAAACCACTTGGTCTATTTCTGACTCTTCTACAGGGCTTGAAATCACTCCACGAACTTTTCCGCGATAATCCAGAATCGGTGCTCCACTATTTCCATTTACAAATTCGCATCCTGCCAGAAGCATAACAGGTGAGGATTGATTGATGGCAAATGGATTAAAATAAGAATTGTAAATTGCCGTGCAGTCTTCAGACTTTCTAATAATTCCCTGGAAACTATCAACTTGCTCTAAACTCCAGACGTAGAATTTTTCCATATCATCCATACCATTTCTGGATGCTGTAACAGTTCTGCGCAGAACAGGTTGGTTCAATTTCAAATAAGAAATATTACTTCTCCACAAAAAGGGCTCTTTAGAAGTTAATGATGTGGCATCAAGAACTTTTTCACATCCAGCACGAAGTGGTTTCTGATTGGATTCAGAGAAGAAAAAGAATATATCTTTGTCACAAGGCAGATCCAAGACTCTAAGACGATCAGGTAAACAGCTGCTGGCCGTTGCTATCACATCGTCCTTAATCAAAAAACCTGTGCAAAATTTTAATTTATTTTTATGAAGAACGGCAATTTTTGCTAAGTAACTTGGGCAAGCGTGATCCGAACCACAGAATAATTCTTGTTTCTCCAGCTCAGCCTCCAAATCCGTCATCTGCGGATCAGTATGATAATCCGGTTGATCTGAATGCTCTTTCTGTTTTTTGCCACAGCCTAGCGTTAGCACACCAATGGAGGCTAAAAGAACGCATAATAAATAGGGGGAAAGCTTTATAACCATTAGTAATCAGCCCCAGACTTGCGAATATGAACTAATGGCTTACTTTCTGGATTCATCACATGGGAAGCTTTCACTTCGGCAAAAACAACTTCATGATCTCCAGGCTTGATCCCTTCAATCATCACACATTCAAGGGCGGCTTTAGCCTGATCCAAAATTAACCCTTTGAACTCACCTAAATGGTTTGGAATTTCATTAAAGGGGTTGTTGGCGGGATCATATCCTTTCCAGAAATACTTCAAATAAGACTTATCGTGATCCCCAATAATATTTATGGCAAAGGGAAGGCCGGCTTTGATTAGATCATAGGCCGGACGCCCTGGCTTAATGGCCAAAGCCACAACCAGAGGATTGAACGAAACTTGTTGAACAAAACTGGCGAGGTAACCATCACTGGTTTTAGTCTCTGAATCGTGAACTGCCACAATGAATAAGCCAGATGGAATTAAGCCTACGGCAGTAGCCTTGTCACTTTGCAGCATAAATCCTCAAAATCCTTAGGGTCATATTTTACCTTATCTAGCGCCGACCATATTTGTCAAACTTGGAACTTAAGATTGGCCTAAAATGTAAGATATTATCAAATTTATGATCAAAAGTTGCCGATAAGTAGAAACACTTGAATCGAATGGCGCTCAACCTTAAAATGATGGAAGACCCTACGAGGAGGATTTGTGGATAAGAAAAAATCGGAACATTTTAAGAACTTGCTGCTTAAGCATAGACAGCAGATTCTTAACGTAGGTTTACTTAATAAATCTGAGGACTTACATATATCAGAAGAAGACCTTTCAGATGAAACTGACCTGGCCACTTCTATGATTCAGCAGCAAATCAACTGCACGATAAGAGACCGCGAATATCTAAAACTTCGCCGAATTGATGCTGCCTTAGATAGAGTTTCTGAAGGTACTTACGGACACTGTGAAGAGTGCGAGGAAGAGATTGGTATGAAGCGTTTAGAGAATCAGCCATGGTCCGAGCTTTGTATTCAGCACGCTGAAGAAAAAGAGAAAGAAGATTCTCAGATTTATCGCCAAGCCTAGTTTCCAATTAAAAGCTAAGACTATGAAAAGCCTCCGTTTCGGGGGCTTTTTTTTGCCTGTCTAAACTTTCGACACCCCATTAGATTTCATACATTCTCCCCTAAAATGCACTCCTATCCTTCTGAATCCTCATACTAGCTTCTGGCAAGGGGCTTGCTTTACTTATTACATGGAAGACTCAATCTTCCTCAAAATCGTGATAAGGGTATGTAAATGAAAACAGCGGTTCAAACTCTTCTAAGCCTGGCCCTGATTCTTAACCTTATGGTTGGATCAGCCTTCGCCGCTGAAGCTCGTTTAGCTTTTAATGCTGAACTTCTTATCTCACGTTACGCTTCTTGGGGAATTGACCCTGATAAACATCTAGCTTCAATCAATCTTAAAGAGTCATGGACTAAATTTAAAAAGAATAAAGAAGTAGTAGTAGCTGTCGTTGATACTGGTATTCAAGGTGATCACGCTTTCCTTGCAAATAACATCTACGTTGTTGATGGAAAGAAATCTTCCACCAATTATGGAATGGATTTTTCAGGTGAAAAAGTCACCAACTCTCCATCTGATCAACATGGCCACGGAACACATGTTGCTGGTATCGTTAAATCAATCTTCCCGGATGTTAAAATTCTTGCTCTTAAATACTATAATCCTAAAGCTTCTGGTCAGCAGAACTTAGATGCAACAATTAAAGCTCTTCAGTACGCTGTTGATCACAACGTTGATGTTATTAACTACTCAGGTGGCGGTCCGGAAGCTTCTGTTGAAGAGCTTCGTGTTCTTAAAGCTGCTGAGAAAAAAGGTATTCTTGTTATCGCAGCTGCAGGTAATGAGCGTTCAAACATTGACGACAAGCGCCACGCTTACTATCCAGCTTCTTATGGTCTTTCAAATATCATTACTGTTGGTGCTCACGATGATGGCTTAAATATTATCCCTTCTTCTAACTGGGGTAAAAACTCAGTTGATATCGCAGCTCCAGGTCACCGTATCCGTTCTTCAATCCCACAAAACGGTGCAGGATATATGACTGGTACTTCTCAAGCAACTGCTTTCGTTTCTGGTGTAGCTGCCATGATTAAATCAAAGCACCCTACAATGAAATTTGATCAGATTAAAAACATCATCCTTAGCTCTTCACTTAAAGTAAAAAACTTTGATGGTAAGATTCTTGGTGCTGGTAAACTAGATGCTGCACGCGCCTTAGAACTTGCTGACTCAGTTAACGAAAAACTGAAGACTCCGGTAGTTAGAGCTGTAGCAAACAAATAATTAATATCCTACAATAACGAGATGAAAAAACTTTTCATCTCCATGCTTGTGACATTTATGGCCGGCGCAATCTATGCTTTGGCCTATCCTTCGTTCTTAGGTAATGGCTGGCTCCCCTTTATTTTTATCGCTCTTCCTTTTTTCCTTTGGCAACTTGAAGTCACGACCGTTAAGACCAGCTTTCTCATTATTTTAGCTTTCAATCTTGGTTTGGATCTCACTGGTTATTACTGGATTCCTCACACTTTAAGAGAATTTGGTCAGCTTCCCTACATTATTTCGATTCTTTTTGGATCTGCCTTTTGCCTGATTCTTCAGCCTCACTGGTGGGTCTACATCATTTGGAAAAAGTTTCGTCCCTATACTGACTGGAAATCTGAAAAAAATATTTTAATTACAGCAGCCGTAATGACCATACTTGAGCGCTTCGTGCCTCAACAGTTTCCTTCCTATGTGGGAAGTCCCTGGCTTCATTTAGCTCCCTATTTAAGTCTTGCCCCATACTTTGGAGTAGTGCTTTTTAGCTTCATAACATATTGGTTGTGCCTTGAGATTGTGGCCCAATTATCAGTAAAAAAACTCAGGCTTCAGGTCTGGGTAGTGTTCTCTTTTTTTGTTTTAGTAAATGCCATTTTTCCCTTAAAAAACTCTCCTGAAGGTTTAAGCCTTCCGGTGAGAATTGTTCAGGCCAACATTGGAAACTTTCTTAAAGTCTCATCTGAACAAGGTGATTATAATTCTTATGAAGCAGTTAATAACATTTATAAAAAACTCTCGATCAAAGAGAACGCCTTTAATCCCGAGCTCATTGTGTGGCCTGAAACTGCTTATCCAGAAACATTCTATGGTGAAGAAACAGTTCTAAGTTCAACTTTTATGGATATCTTTCAGTCTACTGGGAGTGAACTATTAATCGGTGGTTATGATCAGGATATAACAAAACCATCCATGGATTTAATTGAAACGGTTTTCAATTCATCCCTTTTACTGAGTGAAAATAAAGTTAAATCCATTTATCACAAAAATATTTTAATTCCTTTCGGGGAAACACTCCCTTTCGGTCCACTGAATCGCCAGATTGTATCTATCATTCCGGCCATCAGTTTGTTCGCACGAGGTGAAGGCACGCCAGTCATGGAAACTCGCGGCGGTTTTCGTTTCGTAACACCCATTTGTTATGAAATTCTCGAGTCAAATTATATGCGCTCCCTTCTCAATCAATGGGAGGGAAATCATTTCATCGTAAATCACACCAATGACTCCTGGTATGGAGCTACCGCAGAACCTTATCAGCATTTATTTCTTTCAAAGTGGCGGGCATTGGAATTTCAACTTCCAATTATCAGAAGTACCAACACAGGAATTTCTTCCGTTATTTATCGGGATGGTAGCGAATCTAAGAGCCTAAGCATTGGTGAAACGGGTACTCTTGATGTGATTTTACCTTTAGTAAAACCAAAAAGTACCATTTATCAAGTCTGGGGTGCCATCCCTTGTCTTATTCTCTTTGCTTTGATTCTTGCCATCACTTGGTGGAGGGAGAAGGTTATTACTTTGCACGCGAAGAATGAAAACCTGCTTTAAAAAGATCATGCAAGCGGAGCACACCTTCAAATTTTCCATTAGTGACAATTGGTAAAACACTCAACGGACGATTGGTATCCTCCATTACTTTCAAAGCTTCAAAAGCTAAGATCGTAGGTAACAATGTCGTAGGTTTGGTATTCATAAATTCAACAATAGGTTTCTGAATCGCATCAGAAGACTTAGCAAAGGCACGACGAATATCACCTTCGACTAAAATTCCTTTTACAAGTCCATCGCTAACAATGGCACACATTCCCACTGGTTTTTGAGTCATGGCCATAATTGCATCCTGCAAAGTTGCTTTGTCATCCACTTGTGGACATTCACTGGCCGGAATCATTAGACGGTTCACAGTTAAAGTCAGGGATTTTCCAAGCAGACCAGCAGGGTGGAATGTTGCAAATTTTTCTTTCGAAACACCTGCGATATTTTCCCACAACACCGCCATTCCATCTCCCAATGCAAGGGCAACAGTCGTACTTGTAGTCGGTGCAAGATCATTCAAGCATGCCTCTTTTTCAACCGAGGCATCCAGAACTATTCCAGATTTCTCTGCAATGGGGGACTCCACTTTTCCTACTAATGCAATAATACGTTCTTTGGGTATAGATAAATAAGGCAAAAGATTTAACAACTCTTCAGTTGTTCCAGACTTCGAAATTAATAAAATAGCGTCCACTTTAGAAACTCGTCCTAAATCACCATGCATAGCTTCTGTTGGGTGTAAAAAGAACGAAGGCAATCCCAAGGACGAAAAAGTCGACGCAATTTTTGTCCCAATATGCCCAGATTTACCTACCCCAGAAACCACCAAACTCCCACCAGTGGTCATTAAAACTTCAAACAAGCCCACCAATTGATCAGCTGTTTTGTCGGTAAAATTCAGTGCAGCCCGCTCAATCGCCTTGGCTTCTGAAGTCAATACTTGGGTAAAGAGATTTTTATGGCCCATGATTCGTCCTAATGATTTCTTTTTATATGTTTCATTGATAACATAAAAGTAATGAAATTTTATCTTTTAATCTTCTTATTGCCCCTATTAGGCGGTTGTGCGAACTACGAAAAGTTCCGAGCGGTGACTGAAGAGCTTGATATTCCGACCAAAATCTATAAGGCTGACTATAATCAAACATGGCAAGCCGTCATACAAGTTATGCGCAAATATGATATTGCACAACAAAATCAGGAAGCCGGCTTCATCAAAACTCGCTGGATGGACAATACTCTGGAAGTAAACTTTTCGGATTCCTTCGGATCGGCTGATGCTGTTAAAGCTGCAAAATTCAAAATCGTAGTGAATGTTGTTCGTGGATTCAGGGCCTCCAGAGAAGTGAGTAAAGTTACTATTTATAAACGTCAGCTAATAGAGCAAGACTTTCTCCAGGGTTGGAAAGAAGTCTTTCCGGATGGGATTATTGAGAAAACTTTGCTTTACCGAATTGAACGATTGATTGCTATTGATAACAAGTTAAAAGAAATTGATAAGGCTCGGGAGAAAGAACAGCTTGAGAATACTGGACTGTAGCGACTCTCTATAACTTTTTGGCTCCTGAAGGACTCATACTAATTTTGTTGGACCAGAATTTACGTCTCGCCTCTACAGAAGAATTCGGAGAAACTTCACCAGTTATTTTTTCAAGAGAGTAATCAAGATCTTCGATCAAATCCTGATACTTTGGTTTTTGAATAAGTTTTGCCAGTGGCTTGCTGGCTTTTGTAAAACGAACATCCCCTACTGTACGAATAATACTTCTAACAATTGAAGTCCGTTTACGATTCCCAACATTTCCACTGTAATTGGACTGGTCATACATCATGTTCCAAACTTGTGGAGCAAGATGAGTAATTTTCATCTTTGAAATATTGTCGAGAGCTTGTACTCGCACAATCAAAGAAGGATCTTTAAGTCCTTTCGAATAAACAGCATGATATTCATGCTGTTTCAAACCAAGTAATGCTTTAAGTGAAGCAACTCTCATCATCCAATGTGGATGATCGATGAATTTTGCGATAAAAGGAGCGGATTTTTTTCCCATGATTTGAGCGAGTAGCATTGTTGCCAACCAACGGTTCTGTTCAGGGTATTTGCTTTCTTTCATCACTTTGATTAGCACTGGTACAGCTTTTTGACGGTGCTTCATGGAGTGTCGCTTAAGCATCGCCGTTAAACCTGGAGTTTTGGCATCCATGGTGAACATGTTTTCTAAGCGCTCAAGAGGAATAATATCTTCTTTAACGACTGTGGTTTTATTTTTTGGATTCTTTAAAAGTTGGATTTGTTTTTCCTGATTAAACGCCAGGGCCCTAAAAGAGAAAAGTCCACATAATGTAATGGTCCAAGCTAGTTTCATTTTTACCCCAACATTTTTTCAAATTCAGACAATAGGTCTTCAGGTGTTTTTTCAGATTTCCCAACGCCTCCAGAGGCTGGCTTCATGCTCTCATCTTTTTCGACGACAACAGCTTGTTTAACGGGATTTCTAATTGATGCTTCTTCAATTGCAGGATTATCGATTCCATTGTTTGCAGGCTCACTAAGAAAATTTTCCAGTGCTTTACCATGGCCTGAGGTTTGATTGAGATCATCGAATAAATCACCCACTTGCGCAGATGGATTTTTTCCAGCGGATGCTAAAGGAGTTACAACGAGTTTATCACCTTGCATTCCAAGTGATCGTTTTAACTGTTCATTTTCTTGCTGAAGTCGTTTTAAATTGGCCAGATCATCAGCAATGATTTCAAATTCTCTTAATCGATCACGAAGTTCATCTCTTTCTTTGTAAACCATAGTAAACTCAGATTTAAGAGCTGAATTTTCATCGCCACCCACTCTATTTTGAGTAAGCAGATTTTCAAGTTCTTGATTTTTTTTCTCGGCATTGGCCAAACTTAGTTTAAAGTTTGCATACTTTGTTTCAAATTCTTTTTGGGATAAATGAGCAGATGAAAGTTGAGCTTCAAGAGCCGCAATCGTGGCTTTTTTCTGATTAAGTTCTTCTAGGAGGGCAGTTGAAGGCGCTCCACTTAAGGCAAGACCTTCGCCCCCCGATAAATTTTGTAATGGCATGACTGAAGGAATAGCAACATTAAGATCGCCACCACGAAATAGTTGAGATTTAAGTGAAGTGGAATTTTGAATAATTGAATCTAAATAACTTTTCACAATGTTAGCAGGTATTGCATGTTTTAAATTGTGATATTTTCTTCGATTAGAAAACCATAACCAAAGAAAAATTGTGGAAAGGATAACAAGAAAGCCAAATTGGATAACCAAAATCTCAAGCCAAAATCTATCCATATTATTAATAAGCGAATCGAACACAACCCCTCCATGGATATAGTTCAGCAAGCATAATTTATGCTGTCCGTTTATTATCTAACCCATAGTAATTCTTGTCAAAGTAATCGATCAGATGTTTAGAACGGACAATAGTTCCCCGTAGAGTGCTGGATGAGTAGTGAGCACAGAAGAAGCGAAGGGATGATAGTCGTTACCCTTTACAGTTGATATTTTTACTCCAGCTTCTTTGCAAATCAGTCCAGCTGCTGCCATATCCCAAGGCTGTAAGTTGTATTCCCAATAAGCATCCAACATTCCGGCGGCCACATAACTCATTTCTAAAGCAGCACTTCCGAGTCTGCGCATAGCCCTAACCTGTGGAAATTTCTTGAGTAAATCCTTTTCAACTCGTTTACTGGATAGATTAGCTGACAAGAGAGCTTCATTTATTGGTTTTTTATTTTTGCCAGCTTCAAGTCGCAAGCGAACCTCTTTTTTGCCAATCAAGCGATAAAGAAAGGCACCTCTACCTTTGATGGCATAAAAAAGTTCGCAATTAACCGGATTGTAAACGACACCTACCAATGTTTCATTGCCCCTGTTCAGGGCCAAGCTGACACAAAAAAAAGGAAGTTTATTATAAAAATTATTTGTCCCATCTAAAGGATCGATCAACCATAAGTACTGGTCAGCTTTAGCCCCTTTTATTTTCAATTCGCGGGCGAAAGCATCTTCTTCAGAGAGAATGCCGTGATCAGGATAATTTTCACGGATTTTCTTTATGACGAAAGCTTCAGATAAAAGATCAGCTTCAGTGGCAAGACCTTGCTTGCCTTTATCAAAAACTTTAATTGGCTGAGTGTAGGATTTCACCAGATGATCGTTGAGAATAGTGCCGCATTCAAAGGCCCACTCAATCATTTCATCCAAAACCTTAGTAAGAGAAATCGTCTTCGTCGTCTTCTTTGTTTTTATTGTGGTTTTGTTTGTTGTTTTCGCTTTCGATTTTTTCATGAATTATCTGCTCTAGTTGTTCAGCCTCTTCCTGGCTTAATTTAGTGACTGGAACAGTATAAGACTCATTTAACCACTGACCAAGATCTATTAATCGGCATCTTTCGGTACAAAAAGGTCTAAACTCCGATGAGTAGTAATTGAACTTTTTTTTGCAATTGGGACAAATAACTTCTAAAAATTTCATCTAAAGACTCTCTGCCTTAAGGCTTCAAATTTATATAAAAAATCCTTGGTATAGAATATTTCATGATCATCTATCCGATCAACAAGAAAAGGCCCCCGAACAGAATTTGTGCCAAATACTGCATCAGCTTTATACAACTGTTCTAATGAGGTTTCGGACTCTTCAAAATGATCAAAGACAAAACTGGCCTTTTCAATCACTTTTCTTCGCATAACTCCATCAAGTACACTTGGTCCTAATGGTGCGGTATAAAGTTTATTATGACGAATAATAAAAATATTAGCGGCACTGGATTCGGTTACTGTGTCATGTTTGGTTAAAAATAAAACATCATCATCACCAGGTTTCATGAAATTCTTTTGAGCAAGAATTATTTCAAGATAATTACCAGCCTTTAAAAATGAAGGCCACCAATGCGGTTTTTGAGGCGCTGAACAAGTCCTGAGCTTCACCATTTTACCTTCAAACCGAGACACATCATAGGTAGTCTGTGAGAGATGAATTTTAAGATCATTGACTGAAATAAGACCAGTCGGCAAAAGCCCCCGGTCTTGCTCGCGGTAGACCGTTAGCCTAATGACCTTGTCCCCAGATTCGTTAAAAATCCGAGATTCAAGTCGATTTTTTAAAAGAGCAATCTCTTCATCCCCAGTGAAAGGCCCATAGACAAAATCCACGCCTTTTTTTAGTCGATCGAAATGGTAATTCCAGTCTAAAAGATGCCCATTTATCATTCGCAAGGTAGTGAAAACGGATTCACCATACATGAAGGCGCGATTGATGCTTTCGGACACTTTTGACCCCTTAAAACTTGGCTTGTCTTTCCCAATCATGATAGCTTTGGCGGGGAGTTTCAAACTACTACTTTTTATGATGCGTCTAACCATCATAGGTTTTGGAAATCAAGCTCAGGCCTGGTCTCAAAACCTACAAGATTCAGGCTTTCCTATTCGTGTGGCCCTGCAGCCGGACTCTGCCTCCTTTGATAAAGTGGTGAAGCTTGGAATGGAGCCGGTTGAGATCGGCAGCGAGGCTTTTTTTGAAGATCGCGCGTTTGTTTTACTAACCCCGGATAG
Organism: Bacteriovorax stolpii; assembly: GCA_945860895.1. GTDB lineage: Bacteria > Bdellovibrionota > Bacteriovoracia > Bacteriovoracales > Bacteriovoracaceae > Peredibacter. Next base: position 87,786 of record CAMASK010000001.1, on the reverse strand, counting down.
CACTCATCACTTGTTCATGACCAACTATGGTCATATGTTTCAGGAAGGTTCACTGATTCTTTATAATCATGGTTTTTCACTTCTTCAGAATAAATTTCAAACTCATTTCCCGCATCTAAAACATATTCTTTTTGCTGTGAAGGCGATTGGTTCTGAAATCCGCAATCAGTATTTACTCAAAGGTAAACTAGGTGCGGTGTATTCTCTTGAGCATGTTTCAGGAGATACTTCGAGCTATCAGAAGTGGCTAGACAAGATGTCTGCAGCTTTGGGAATTAACATGGGAATTTTTAAAACGACTTTCGAGCATGAAACTCAAGCGGATTTATATTCTGAACAAGGCCTATTGTGCTCTTTAATTCCTTACACGGCGGGAGAAATGTTTCGCCATTTAGTTGAGAAAGGCATTGAACCGGAGCTCGCCTACTTTGAATGCTGGCATGAATTGAAACTTGTGGTGAATGCCATGGTGGATAAAGGACCGGAGGGATTTTATGATCTAATAAGTCCCAATGCCCTAGTTGGCTCAGAAAAAGGCTATCAGCGACTTATGACTAAAGATTTTAACTCAAATCTTGAAAATTTATTAAGTGAAATTCAGTCAAATAAATTTAACGAAGAGCTTGAAAATACCAATGTAGAAGACCTTAGAAAAACTATTCGTAATCGTTGGGCTTCATCTCCATTGATGAAAACTTTTAACGACATAAATTCAAAGAGTATTAAATGAAAAAGCTGAATCTGCGGGACATTCGAAAATCCAAACAAAAAAATCTTCAGATCCTGACTTGCTATGATTATCAGACGGCCAGAATGCTGAATGAAACTGATCTCGATATGATTTTGGTAGGAGATAGTTTAGGCAATGTGATGCTCGGTTATGAAACGACTATTGAAGTGAGTCTGACTGAGATGGAAATATTTTCTTCGGCCGTTCGTCGTGGAGCTCCTGATAAATTTTTAATCGTGGATATGCCTTTTGGAAGTTACTCCACAATTGCACAGGGAATTCACTCGGCCACTAAACTTTTTCAAAAAACCCGAGCTGAGGCGATCAAGCTTGAGGGAGCTTTCCCCTACCAATTAAAACTGATTGAGCGACTTACCCAGACCGGCATTCCAGTCATGGGTCACATTGGTTTGACACCACAATCGGTTCATCAATTAGGTGGGTATTATACTCATGGAAAAACTGAAAACTCGGCTGAGCGCCTGATGAAAGAAGCCAAAGCTCTTGAAGCGGCGGGTGCATTTTCAGTCGTACTTGAAATGGTGGAAGAAAATCTTGCCATAGAAATTTCCAATGCGCTTTCCATTCCAACAATTGGAATTGGTTCAGGTAAAAAAACTGACGGCCAGGTTTTAGTGATCAATGATCTTTTAAAACTTGGACCGAATACACCACCTAAATTTTGTACTCCCTTAGCGGATCTTTATCAGGTAAAAAAAGATCTCGTGAACGGGTATCTAAATAATCAGAGGAAGTGATGCAAGGACTGATCACCATAGATTTTGGAAACACAAATCCTCATGCTGGACTATTTCAAAAACATCAGGAGTGGCAACTAATTAAGGTTGTGCCGTTTAAAGAACTTTCTCTTTATCTGGATCAGCTGCAAATGACTCCGGATAATTCCAGTATGGTCGTATGTGAAGTGAAAGCTCGGGAAGAAGAGCTTGAGCCCTTACAGCATCAAGGTTTTTTTCTCACGCGAGTGAAAGAGTACTGGCGAGGAACTAAATTTGCAGGTATGCCCGTTCACTATGCTAACACTTTGGGTGAAGATCGATTGATCCAAGCCTTCTATGCTTTCAAAAAAATTAAAGAAAATATTTTACTCATTGATGCTGGTACTTTTTTAACCATGGATGTGATTACAACTTCCGGTTTTCAAGGTGGCTATATCATTCCGGGAATTGAAACTTATCTATCAACCTTTGAAAAAGGTGAGCAATTAAAGGCCGTAGGACTTGATCAAAATATTTCCTTCGCTCTCCCTAAGAGCACCAGTGAAGCTATGCGTGACAGCTATTCTGGCTTTGCTGCGTTAGCTCAAAAGCTCATTCAGGAGCATAAAGTCCAAACAGTTCTCATTACTGGAGGGAAATATGCCCTTTGGAAGAAGATTTTTGATGATCTTGCCCTAAGTGTAAGTGTCCAGTCAGACCCGAACTTGATACACTCCTCGCTACATTTTTGGATCACGACACAAATAGAGCCACTATGAAATACATTCTTGGAGTAACGGGATCAATTGCAAGCTATAAGGCCTATGACGTCGCCCGTGGACTCGTAAAAAATGGTCACGAAGTCAAAGTGGTGCTGACTAATGGGGCACTGGAATTTATTAAGGCAGAGACTTTTAAATATCTAGGAGTAGATGCTGTATATCTTCCTGGTGATGATTTTAAGCCTGAATATCTATCTCATAAACAAACTGTTCTTCATATTGAACTTGCTAAATGGGCGGATAAGTTAATTGTCGCTCCCTTGAGTGCGAATACCCTTGGCCGTTTAAATTTGGGTCTTAATAATGACCTCTTGGGCAGTTTGTTTCTAGCACTGGGAAATAAACCAGTCCTGATGTTTCCAGCAATGAACACTCAAATGTGGAAACAGCCTCGCATTCAAAAACATGTAAAAGAATTATCAGAACAATCTCATATTAGTATTATTAATCCCATTTCAGGTCTTCTTGCCTGCGGCGACATTGGTGCGGGAAAATTTCCTGAAACAAACGCCGTGATTGATTTAATTGAAACGGTTGATCCGACAAAAAATCAAAATAAGCATGTTGTTGTGACTGCTGGTGCGACAGCATCTCCTCTGGATCCGGTTCGTTTTTTAACAAATCCTTCCAGTGGAAGAATGGGGCTCGCCGTGGCAAAGGCTTTTTTAAAACAAGGCTACAAAGTCACCGTGCTGGCCGGTCACGAGTGTACGAATGATGTGGATAATCTCTCAGGTCACATGAATTTTGAACTGGTAAGAACTCCAACCTCTTCTTTGATGAAAGAGGCGGCCATTAAATTCTTTCCCCAGGCAGATCTTTATATTTCAACTGGTGCGATCGCAGATATCGAATTTGATGTCGCCCCTGAAAAAATTAAAAAAGAAAAAATCGGATCAAGTTTGAGCTTTCATCAAGCTCCGGATATTTTGCAGGAAGTGTTGAAAATTAAAAAAAGTTCTCAAAAAGTTGTCAGCTTTGCAGCTGAAACTGAAACGACTAAAGAAGTCTTTCAGGAAAAAATGAACCGGAAGCCGGTTGATTTAATGATTGGTAACAAAGTGGCCAATGGTTTGATTGGATCATTAAAAATTGAAGGCTTCCAAAATTCTGATGGCGATTATTATTTTATTGAAATGAATAAAATTACCGGTCCCATGCATTTAAGTAAAAAAGACATAGGAGAAAAACTAGTCAGTTGGTTTGAGGGAAAGATCACATGGTAACCCTCATTAAAGCTGTGCATGAATTGAAAAATTTGCGGGCCAATGAATCAAAAACCATTGGTTTTGTTCCAACAATGGGTAATCTCCATCTGGGTCACATTTCGCTTTTAGAGCGGGCACTAGACGAGAATGAAGTGGTTTATTTTTCTATTTTTGTAAATCCCAAGCAGTTTGGGCCTAATGAAGACTATAATAATTATCCTCGCACCCTAGATTCCGATTTAAAACTAATTCAGTTAACGGCACTTCAATATCCCAATAAAAAAGTTGTGGTTTTTGCACCTGAAAATCCAGAGGAAATTTTTCCTTCCAGTGATGATCAGACCATTGCCGTTTCAGATTTTAATCATATTATTGAAGGTAAATTTAGACCAGATCACTTTGATGGCGTAGCCACTGTAGTTTATCGCCTCTTTGACCTCACCAAACCTAATAAAGCGTATTTTGGACTTAAAGATTACCAGCAATACCTCATAATAAAAAAAATGGTTTCTGACTTGGCCATGCCAATAGATGTAATTGGTATGCCCATAGTTCGTGAGCCAACTGGTCTAGCTCTTTCCAGCCGGAATCAATATTTGTCAGCGGAAGAAAAATCAGAAGCCTTGATTCTCTCAAAATCGCTTCAAAAGATTCAACAACTCATTGGTGGAAAAAAAATCAATCTTCCAAAGGCTAAGCGTGAAATCGACATTTTACTATTGGATCCGAAATGGAATTATCTTGAAATTCGAGACGCTGAAACTTTATCAGATGATTTAACTAATGCTAAGATGATAACTCTTCTGGGTCTCTATCAGATTAAATCCACCCGACTTCTGGATAACCATCAAATGGAGATTAAATGAACGCCGAAGACTACAAAATGCCCCTCGGGCAAAAAGCTTCGTTGGTTTCTATCGTATGTGATAAATTCGAAAGTCATTCTACGATTCTTGAAACCAATAATTCACTAAGAGAATTAAGAGAGCTTTTAAGAACACTGGGGATTGTGGCGGGTGAAGAATACATCCAAAATCGAAAACAAATTGATCCCGCGACCATGCTGGGAGAAGGTAAACTAGAAGAGATAGCAGATATGGCACGTGAAGAAGGTTCAAGTCTTTTAGTATTTGACTTTGAATTAACAGCTTCACAAGTACGAAACATTAAAAACATCACTAAACTAGAAGTGGTAGATCGCAATACCGTTATTCTTGAAATTTTCGCCCATCATGCCAGAACGAAAGAAGCGAAAATCCAAATCGAAATTTCTCGTCTTAAATATTTATTGCCTCGCCTGACTTCTATGTGGGGCCACTTCAGTAAGCAACGTGCCGCTGGTGCAGCCTTAGGTGGCGAGGGGGAGCAGCAACTAGAGCTCGATCGCCGTATGATCCGTGAAAGAATTGAGTTTTTTAAAAAACAATTGGAAGAAGTTCAAAAATCACGTGAACAACAAAGTAAAAAACGTCAGAACCAAGCAGTGACTGCTGCATTGGTAGGTTATACCAATGCGGGAAAATCTTCTTTAATGAACCGCCTGTGCAGAGTAAATGTACTGGAAGAAAATAAACTCTTTGCCACACTTGATTCAACTTTTCGTACCCTAAATCCTGATTCAAAACCTCCTATGATCATGATTGATACAGTTGGGTTTATTTCGAATCTACCCAATACACTAATTCAAGGCTTTAAAACGACTTTGGAGTCAGCTTTAGAAGCAGATTTATTGCTGATAGTTTGTGATATTTCTGACCCCAACTATCAAAAACACTTAAGAGTGACACAGGAAGTTTTAAAAGAACTTAAGATCGAAGATAAGCAGCAAGTCGTAGTATTTAATAAAAAAGATTTATTAAATGATCCAGTTCGGGCGCGAATTATCATGAGAAATTATCCAAATTCATTTTTAGTTTCTTCTTACGATGAAGAGGATATGAAAAATCTTCGCACACATATCATCGATCACTTTTTATCTAAACAAGACCATTATGATTTATTTGTTCCCTATGAAGCAGGGGAAGCTCATTCACGCATTCGAGGCAATGCAAATATTTTGAATACAGTTTCACATGAACAAGGGATTTTTTATCGAATTCGTATCCCTGATTTTATTTTTCAGCAATTAGGCCTAAACAACTACATTTTGGCCCCCACCGAAGCCAAAAAATGGGAACAAAATAGAGAATCTTACTAGAAACAACTTGTGCTTTCGGTCTAGAAATTTTAATCTTTTCCTCCCTTATGAAGAAAACCAGAGTACTAACTCGTAAAAATAATTTGAAGACTCGCTGGAATCAAAAACAGGCAATTCTCAAAGAAAGAAATTTAAATCTGGCCCATCCCGTGGTCAAGGCTTCTTATACTTGGTCAATTATTTCAGAACAATTATGTGATATGTTAGGACCAGAAATTCATCATCAGTGGTTCAAGTCGGCGAAACCATTGGTGATATCAAGTAATGTATTGATCTTAGAAGTGCCCAACCACTTTTCTGCCCAATGGATTCATACTCATTATCATGAGTTAGTGGATGTACTATTATCAGTTTTGGATAATAGGCTTTCGAGTTTTTTTGTTTCTCAATCCGAAAGGAACCAATCTACAAAATAAGAGGAAATCCTTTAGCGAAAAGCGCCACTTCGGAAGTAAAGCGTCAAAAAAAAGACAAGTAAGGTTAAAGTTATTCCAACGGCCAGAACTAATTTATCTCTGCTCATACTTCAATTATAGATTCAATGCTCAATTATTTCACTATTTTAATTATTTTTCAGAAATGTTTGTAACATTTCGGGAATTTTGAAAGGATCAAGTGGCTTGCTCAATTCACCAATCTTGTTTTTAAGGAAACTAAAATCGCCCTTGGGTTCTATTAATATAAAAGGAGTGGCTTGCATGAGGATGGATGACTCATATTGATTTAGAAATTTCTGTGAATTCTGACTGAAGGTTTCAGCATCTAACACAATCAAATCGGGTTTTAAATCATCTACCAGATAAGAAAAATCATCTACTTGTGCTAAAGAATAAAAACTCAAAGCCTTTCTTTTAAAAGCCCTCTCGATTAAACTGGTAGCAAAAGTATTCTGATCAATCCACAAAACCAGGCCCATGACTCATGATCCTTTGACAATATATGTCTAGAATAATTACCATCATGCAATGGAAAAACCAATGCCCAAAATTCGTGTTATCGATGTCCAAACTGGTCAATGCTTATTTGAGTGCTCGATGGTAGAGAGTGATAAAGCTTATCATTTTGCCGCAGAAATGGAGAAAATTGGCTTAGACATTAAAGTCCAGGCTCCCACACTGAGTCAGACTCTTTCATCATCCCTCGGTTTAAGTCAAGAAGCTCAAGCAGCTTACGAAGAAAGTCTTGAAGAGGAAATCGATCAACATGAATCATCTTGCTGCTTAGAAAATTCTGACCCAAATAAAACTATCAATTGATTTTAAGCTTCTCTTAAAGCACTTCATCATTTAAGGCGCTATCCTAGTCTCATGAGCTGGGGGTACCTATGAAAAACTTCCGATTAACACTTGTTCTTATTCTCCTCGCAATGAATTACTCCATTGCCCAGGATGAAGACGCTTTTTTGGAGCATGAAAAAGTGCCTGCTTATTCAGGCGATGAAGCCAGTAAATATGAAGAGCAGCGAATGGAGGAACAGGAAAAAGCAGAAGAAGCTCAAACCGACAGCTTTGGGCTGGATAAATACAATGAAAACGTGGATCCAGATTCCTTAAAAGTAGATGAGAATCTTTTTCCAATTGAGGAAACGGATTACTAAAATTTAAAGCCGGTATGAACAAAGATAGATCTGGGCATAACACTGTATCCATAAAGTTCTTCGTATTCACGATTTAAGATATTTAAAATCTGAATTCCAACATCGGCATTTGAAAACAAGTATCTGTAGCCAATATCAAAAGCTTCATAGCCGTTGAGTTTAACATTATTATTAAGGTCTTTTTGTCCCGTACGTGCGCTGAACCATTTACCCTTGAGGGATAATTCCGAGCTTTCGTTTGGGAAAACTGCGAGTGTCGATGTAAATGAATTCAATGGCCGTCCAATTACACTGGATTCTTGTTTACGAAAACGTTGGTGAGTAAAACTTGAACTCAAGAGGAAAAACTTGTGCTTTAACTTCCCAGCAAGTTCTATTCCTTCAGCAATAAATCGATCTTGATTAAAATAACCTAAGTTCTCAAGGTAGGTGATAAGATTGGAAAGTCGATTTTGAAAAACTGTGATATTTAATTCCATTTGTTTTTCTCTCATTTGCCATCCGCCTTCCCATGCATGATTCACCTCTGGTACCAAGTTGGGATTTCCTACAATAAAACCTGGAAAAGAAGGTCCGTATAATTGATAAAGTGAAGGCGCTTTGAAACCCTGAGAATATTGCATAAAAAAAGTATGAATCCCCTGGTAAATGGCAGCGCCAGCACTTCCGGTATAAAACCTTCCGTATCGTACGTGCTTTTCCGCTCTTGATCCGGCGAATACTTTAAAAGTTCCTGTTTTATAAGCCGCTTGTAAGAAAAGAGAATGGAGATCGAAATTTCGATTCACGCCCTTAGTATTTAACTTTTCATGCTCGGTTGAGAGTCCGCCCAAAAAATTGAATGAATCATTTTGAAATTTATAAAGACTTTCATTTTGAAAAATAGTGCCTTGAAATAAATTTTCGGTATTTGCCCCCTTAAATTCAATATCGATGGAGCGATCGTTTCGATTAAGACCATTTCTTATCGCGACGGCAGAATTTTCATTCAGTCTTAAATTAGTTTTTTGCTGAGCAAGATACTGATCATTTACACTGCTATCATTAGAGAGATCGGTACTATTTCCATCGAGTTCATTTTCTCCTCTTGAAAAAGAAAATAAGAAATCCGTATCAATTCTTGGGTGCCAATTGTGTTTTGAAGAAGATGATAATTGAGTAATATCTGAACTATCTCTTTCTGTAGCGTTGAATCTTTTTTTATTAAGTCGCGAAAGACCATCAGTATGGAATCTATATCCAGTCAGAGTTCCACGGTGATGTTTATTTACCCAATCATTTGAAATGGAGGTATCTACTGTTCCAAAACTTCCACCATTAATATTTACTCTTGTGAGTGGTGCTTCTTCACCCTTACGGCTTGTTATTTCAACTAGCCCACCCATTGCGTCGGATCCAAAAAGGACAGCTTGAGGACCCTTATGCACTTCAATATTTTTAATGAAAGGTGCTGACAGAAAGGCGGAATCAAATTGCCGATCAGTATTCGAGGGGTCATTCAACTTTAAACCATCAAGGGTGAAAGCTACGTGGCGGCTTTCAGTGCCACGGATGAAAAATGAAACTCTTCCCCCTGGACCGCCATTTTGATTGGCCACTACCCCAGAAAACTGACTCAACAATGGAGCAATTAAACCCAATGGTTGATTATCAAGTTCAATTGATGAAATTTTTTCGGTACTTGAAAAATTAAAATCAGAAACATTTTTTTTAGCACTGACCAGGATTGTCTCAAGAGAGATATCATCATCCGAATAAGCGACAGCATAGGTAGCAATAAAAAAAACGAAAAGAAACCATGGTGACATTTTACCCTCCACGGGAATGTCAATATATCTCAAGATCGTATCTGGCTTCCTCAAGTGAGGTTACAGTTGCGGGACAGCGCTGGATTTAAACCAGCTTCCGATAGTTTGAGACGTAAATTAAAACTACCTCCATGGAGTAGCTTTTGACTATCAATATCTTTATGGAAAACTGGTGTGGGGTTTGGATAGAAATGATACTCAATAAAAGGGCCCCATAGGGCCCCTTTTATCTTATTAAGCGGATTTTTCCTCTAGTTCTTTTTCTTGAAGTTCAACTTCATCTGAAACTCTTGCTTCAATTTCCTTGTATTTAGGAGACTGGTTAGGAGCATGATGAATTTTATTTTTATAGAGATCTTTTTTCTTTTCGAATTGTCTTTCCATCTTCTCGACGCAAAGATCAAGAGTCTTGTACATATTGTCTGCACAGGCCTTGGCAAAAAAATCAAATTTCGGGCCATGAACCTTGATTTCAGCCCAATGTTCATCACCATGTACCCAACAGATCCAGGAGACATTTGTCTGGCCTTCAAAATACTTGTCTAATTTCTCAGATTTTTCCTTAATACGCTCATCAAGAGCAGGAGTGTGTTTAAGATGCTTGAAAGAGATTTTTAATTTCATGTTACGTGCCTCAAGATAAATTTAAAAATTTAAAAACCTGATACTAATTGATTCAAATCATCAATTTCCTCCTTGTTTTACTTTTTACGTTTAGAAGAAGGAGCTACTCCCATCATCTCGCGATATTTTGCCACCGTACGACGAGCTACAATGATATCCTTTGTACTTAAAAGCTCAGAAATTTTCTGATCAGATAATGGTCTTTTAGGATCTTCGTGACCGATCATTTCTTTTATTTTGAGCTTCAAGCTTTCGCCTGCGATATCAATTCCCCCGTTCTTGCCGCCGATTCCGGCGTTGAAGAAGTACTTCAATTCAAGAGTACCGATAGGTGTATGCATAAATTTATTTGTTGTAACTCGAGAGACCGTTGACTCATGCATGCCGATTTCATTAGCAATATCTTTCAAAATCATAGGTTTTAAGAAGGCTGGACCTTTTTTGAAAAATTCCTGCTGAGTGCGCACTATAGAATTGGCCACTTTATAAATTGTCTTTTGACGATTCTCAATTGATTTAATAAGCCACATGGCCGAGCGAAGCTTATCCTGAACAAATTCTTTTGCTTCAGCATTACTTTGCTGATTTTTAATTAGCGACTTATAAAGATTTGAGATCCTAAGTCTTGGGACACCTTCGTCATTAATCTGAACCACGAACTCGCCTCCCACTTCAGCGACGAAAATATCTGGTACTACATATTGTGTTTCTTCTGCCGATACGAGTCTGCCTGGCTTCGGATTTAGTCCCATGATAATTAGTTCAGCGTCTTTAACTTTTTCTTTGGAACAAGCAAAGTCCTTAGCAATCTTTGCATAATCCTTTTTCTCAAGATCACGCATGTTTTTTTCAATGATAAGTTCTACCAGTGGTGATCTTTCAGGTAATAAGCGCGCCTGAATTCCCAGACATTCTTCCAGATTTTGAGCTCCACATCCAACAGGATCGAGATGTTGTACTAATCCCAGAATTCCAATTGCCTGATCTTTTCCAAGTTTTGAGCGAGCGATAATTTCTTCTTCTGGTACTTCCAAATAACCATCGTCATCAATATTACCTATTAGCTCCAGAGCGTAGTTTAATTCTTCAGTGGTTAAACTCTCCATACGCAGTTGCCATTCCAGATGTTCCTGCAAACTTTGAGATTTAGAAATCATATTCTCATAACTGGGCAGATCATCAGGCGAGCTTGATTCTTTCATGTTAGGGGATGATGATGTCGAATTAAATGATTCTGAGTATTGCTCCCAATCAAAAGTATCTTTAGCGCCTTCGATTAGTTCTGGTCCTGAAAAGTTTTCGGTAGTGGCTTCCATCACATCCATCTCTTCACGGGTGGATTGATCCTCTTCATGTGTATCTTGTTCCCCATCAATTTCTTCGAGCATTGGATTTTCTACCATCTCTTGGGAAATTAGAGTGGTCATTTCTAGGTGAGTTAACGTCAGAAGCTTGATGGCTTGCTGAAGCTGAGGCGTGATCATTAAGCTTTGCGATTGCCTAAGCCCTTGATGCATTTTAATCGCCATAGTTATCCCCTACTACATCTTGAATTCTTCCCCTAAGTAAAACTTACGGGCGACTTCATTGTTAATTATTTCGTCAGGTGTCCCACTAACCAGTAATTCCCCTCGGCTCATAATGTACGCTCTGTCCACGATACCCAGAGTTTCTCTTACGTTGTGATCAGTTATTAACACTCCAATATTTTTTTGCTTCAAACGTTTTATTATTTGCTGAATGTCACTCACGGCCAGCGGATCTACTCCTGCAAAGGGTTCATCCAAAAGAACAAACTTTGGATCCAGGGCCAGAGAGCGCGCGATTTCTACCCTTCTTCTTTCACCTCCCGAGAGTTCTCTTCCTTTAGACTTTCGGATATGATCCAAACCAAAGTCTCGTATCAGGTCATCAAGAGCATTCTGTCTTTCTTTGTCCGGGAGATCCCGCACTTCAAGCACAGAGAAAATATTTTCTTCAACCGTAAGTTCCCTAAAGACGGATGCTTCCTGAGGAAGATAACCAATCCCTTTTCTTGCGCGAATATGTAACGGCATTTCTGTTACATTTTCATCGAAGAGATTGATCTTTCCCTCGTCTGCCTTAACTAAGCCAACCATCATATAAAAGGATGTTGTTTTTCCAGCTCCATTTGGACCTAACAGTCCAACTACTTCGCCTCTCTCAACATCGATACTTACATTTTTTACAACTTCTCGACCGTTGTAGGTCTTTTTCAAATCTCTTGCATGAAAGCTAGAACTCATAAAACTATTCCTTTAGTTTTGATCTTTCTTTTTTTTATTTTTTTCCCGCTTAACCTGGACATACGACATGGCATCATCAACTTCAATCAAATCCATGTTTTCTCGGATGGTGATGCGATAACCTTTTACCACATCTGCTCCGTGCTCAACCTTGGGTGCGCCGGAAAGAACCATTCTCTGGTCCCTTCCAAAACCCTCTAGGCGTTCAGCAAAAGCTTTACGCTGGCTGGTCTTTCCATCAGGGGTCGTTAACGTTTCAATCACTTTCACATCGTCATTAAAGACAAAATACTTGAGGCTTTTATTAAAGTTTTCTAGGTAGATATCGGCATTTCCGGCAGTTATAAGATACGCTTGTCGATTTAGCCTCACATCTCCTTCGAGGTGGGCCAGAGATTGTACCCCGTCGAGCTGAAGTTGTTGAGCTGAAAATTTCATTTTTCCTTCATACTTTTTCTTTCTTTGCATGCTACCTTGCACGTTACCTTTGAAGCGCGAAAATTGAGCTTGTGGGTTGGCCCGCATGGTCTCAGCACTCACCTCAAGCTGGTCTTTAGTTTTTAAGTCTTCACCTTTGAATGTGACACCGCCAAAACCTAATATGAGATCTTTCTTAAAATAATATTTTACTCGGTTTGCTAAATACTCTGCTTCATTGGATAAAACACGTACCCCACCGCTGAGAACAAGAAGGTCTTTTGTTTTACGATAAATCCCTTCTTGAGCTTCATATTTCAACGTTTGATTCTTTTCTTGGTAATTATAAACGCCTTTAGGCTCTTTGAATTCTGCCAACTCTTCACCTTGTGATCGCATCTGAACAGCAGCAAGAGACATTTGGGGAACACTATCTTTTAAATGAAAATATTTAAGCTCTTCAATTAATGTGTACTCAGGTGCCAGAACACCTCCTGGTTTTTTAGGACTTTTTATTTCTTCTACTTTTTGACGATAGGCTGCCACTAAAATGAAAACATTCAGGCATGCATAAACAAAAATAACTACTATTGATCTGAGATTTCGGATTTTCATATCATCCCATTATATCAATTTGTGAGATTTCCGATACTTAAGCATCAATTACCTGTACTTTGTAAGGGGAAAACAGGTGACGAATTTTCTCGGTTTTTGTACGCTGTTTTTCTATGCAAAATCAAATACTTCCAGAATTCCCATCCCTTCAGGACTTGGTCGATCACGGCGTAAAACTCACGCCGATGATGGAGCAATATTATCAAGTCAAAAAACAATACCCCGACATCTTGTTGATGTTTCGCATGGGGGATTTTTACGAAATGTTTTTTGAAGATGCCCGCGAAGCTGCCCGCATTTTAAATATCTCTTTAACAGTGCGAGGAAAATTAGGAGAAACTCCAATACCTATGGCAGGAATTCCTCATCATGCAGCTTCAGTTTATGTTGATCGTATTTCAGCTCAGGGAAAAAAAGTTGTCATCTGTGAGCAATTAGAAGATCCGAAACAGGCCAAAGGTATTGTTAAACGTGGAGTGACTCAAATTGTTTCGCCTGGAATGCCTTATGATTTAGATAAAACATCTGCCTTGGAAAATAAATTCATCGCCTCGGGCTTTTTTCAAAATAATCTTTTCACCCTAGTTCTCTTAGATTTTACCACTGGTGATTTTTTTGGATTAACTTTTAAGCATATTGAAGAGATGTGTGAACGCCTCATGATGATCAGACCGAAGGAATTTATTTCTTATCTGGGTCAATGGGATAAATTCCCTATGCTGGAGGATTACCTCCAATCTTTGGATGTTCTGAAAACTCATTTATCTCAGGAATACTTCGAAGAAAAACACACAAGCTTCTATATCCAAAAGTTAATTCCTACTTATCAGAGGGATGGAATAATTTCACAAAACCAGGGTGTCCTTTCCCCTTTGGGTGCCGTTAGCTATTATGTCTCATCGACTCAAACCATTGAAAAAATTTCTCATTTAAGACCATTTCGAATCATCAATAATGATGAAAATATGAAGGTCACATTTTCCACTCTGGCAGGCCTTGAGATTTTTCCGAGAACGAGGGAGACAGAGGCTCATTCACTTCTAGGCTTCATGGATAAGACTAAGACTTCCATGGGGGCCCGCTACCTTCGACAATACTTTCAGACTCCTTCCAGCGACCTGGCGATTATCACCAAGCGATTGGACCTGATGGATGGCTTGATTAAAAAAAATAATTTCGTTAAAACTCTACGCTCAAAACTTGATAACGTACGAGACATGGATCGAATCATGGCCAAGGTATCAACACAGAAAGTTGTCGCCGGCGACATGATTAATATGGCCAGTGCCATTGAAATCTTTTTTGATATTGAAAAAGAAATGGAGAAAGAGAGTTTTAATTTTTTTCAGAAGCTTCCTAAAAAAGACATTGAGTTTTTAAATAAACTGGCTCAGGAAATTAGAACAACGATCAGTGATGAAATGGGTGCCCATCCGGACAAAGGCAATCTTATCCGTGCGGGCGCTTCGAAAGAGCGTGATCGACTGGCCTCGCTTTCTCTTTCAGCTGCAGATGAATTACTCAAGCTAGAAACTAAGTACCGAAATAGTACTGGAATCAATAATCTTAAAATCCGTCATAATAATATTTCGGGTTACTTCATTGAAGTCTCTAATTCTCATCTTTCTAAAGTGCCCGCTTCCTTTAAGCGTCGCCAGACTCTGGTAAACAATGAACGCTATATTACGGCTGAACTTGAAGCCTTTGAAAAAGAAATCACCTCGGCTCTGGATAAATTAATAAAACTTGAAAAAGAAATCTTCAGTGGAATTACACTCCAGATGGCAGACCATGGCTCCCTCATCTTAGATGTGGCCAAGCGCTTTGCTCAAATAGATGTATTCCAATCTCTGGCATGGGTTTCATTCCAGGAAAATTTCGTTCGCCCTATGCTTCATGCAGAGAAGAAAATTATTAACATTCAAGGTGCCTGGCATCCACTGATCAAGGCCAATATTCGAGATAGTTTTGTAACTCATAATCTCTGCCTTAACGAAAAATGCTTTTTTGGTCTTATTACAGGGCCAAACATGGCCGGAAAAACAACCGTTATGCGGGAAACAGCAATTATCCAGTACCTTGCTCAGTTAGGTTGTTTTGTTCCAGCTCAAACTGCTGAGTTGGGAATTTGTGACTATCTCTTTTCCCGTTTGGGTGCTTCTGATGATATTATTCGAGGCCAATCAACCTTTATGGTAGAAATGGCGGAAACTGCGGAAATTTTACGTCATGCTTCGGATCGCTCTTTAATTATTCTGGATGAAATCGGACGAGGGACTTCGACCTATGATGGTCTATCCATTGCTTGGGCTTTAGTCGAACACTTCATCAAAAAATTAAAATCGATTACTTTATTCTCGACCCACTATCATGAATTAATAGACCTAGTTGAAAGCCTTCCAGAAGCTAAGAATTTCACGGTGCGAACCGAACAAAAAAATGGAAAAGTTCAATTTTTATATGAACTCATAGAGCAAGGTGCCACTCAAAGTTTTGGTATCCATGTGGCAGAACTGGCGGGCCTTCCTCGAGATGTTTTAAAGCGATCCAAAGAAATCCTTAAAGAACTTGAAAAAAATCAAAATTCTTCTTCCCTGGAGCTCGTAGACCGGATTTCATTTGGCAATGATCAATTAAACCTGTTTCAGGTAGAAATTCCCGATCATTTATCTTATTTAGAACAAGATTTGAAGAACTTAGACGTGCTGAATCTCACTCCCCTTCAAGCCCTTCAAAAACTTCATGAAATGAAAACCAAACTTCTACACGTATAATTCACTTTTTCTTCATAGGTACCGATAAACAATTAGAGGTGCCTATGACTCTTATTGATCTCGTAGATTACACAAAAACAGACGCTAAAATTCCAACAACTTTTTTAGAACCTAAGCATGTTGAAGTAAAAATAAAAACTTGGGAAATCTTAATGGCCTACGGTCTGGATTATCTGGCAATTGTCAGTTCTACAGCCGCAGTGGCCATGATGATGGAAGTGGCTTTTGAGAATTATATGATGACCACTAAATTATTATCTGTGTATGGAAAGATTGGGTTTACTGGTTTTGCTCTCAACTGTTTGCCAGTGATTTTTATGGGCTATTATTTCTTCAGTTTCTTTTTTAACCATGGTCAATCGTGGGGCATGAGTGTCATGAAAACGAGACTAGAAATGACTGAGCATAACTATAAATCTTCATTATATTGGGGAATGATTTCCTCAATCGTTTTAATGACTGGTGGTATCGCGATGATATTAGGCCGCCGTTGGCTGGATAAAAAATCATGGGGAGATTTCAAGGCCCATGATTATCTCTATATGACCTTAATGCAGGATCGAGATATTTCACCTATAAATTTAGTTGATTACAGCTCCTGCCTGAAATTGAATGGGAAAGAGTTGGAGTTGGAAGCTGGCGATCTGAAAGCGGCTTAAGAAATTATTAATCTGACTAAAGAAATCTGGAAAAAAGCTTACTCTGGTAAGTCCTCTAAAATCCATTAAACTCTTAAGATGATGACTTTCTCCTACTTGACCATGGCGATCTTGGTTGGGTTTTCTTTTTTTACTTCTGCTCTTTCGGCTGCCACTGGAATGGGTGGCGGAGTTTTGCTATTTACGGTCATGACATTGTATTTTCCTATCAATGTCATTATTCCAATTCATGGGATTATCCAGTTCTTTAATAATTTTCTGACACTAAGTTTTTTAAGAACTCATCTTAAACGATCCCTAATGCAACCTTTTCTTTTAGGGAGTATTCCTGGAATAATACTTGCATCCTTCTTGGTCAATAAATTGATCAAAACAGGTGCACCCCAGATTATTATCTTAAGCCTAATTATTTACAGTTTATTTAGACCGAAGCGCTTACCTGATCTGGAGCTTCAGCATAAAAACTTTTTTTGGGTAGGTTTGATTACGGGCTTTTTGGGTATCATTGCGGGCGCCATCGATCCAGTTCTTGCTCCATTTTTTGTAAGAAAAGATTTGAGCAAAGAAGAAATTATCGCCAATAAAGCGGCTATGCAGGCCATCGTGCATTTTGCAAAAATTCCGGTATTTTTATCACTAGGTTTTAACTATGTTCCTTATCTTTCATTCTGCTTATTCACAAATTTCGCCTGTTTTTTTGGAACGAGGTTTGGAATTGTATTGCTTCGGAAGATGAGCGAAGAAATATTTCTTAAAGTTTTTAAATTTGCCCTGGCCGCAACGGGGCTTCGCATGATGTATAAGCTTTTCTATTAGGAGTTTTAATGAGTAGTTATAATATTATCAATCCTTACTCAATGAAAACCATTGCGCAAGTCAACTATACAACCAAGGAAGAAGCTTTTAACGCCCTTGCCTTATTAGAAATGGGCAGAAAAATACAAAAAAAAATGGCACCTTTTGAGCGGGCACAAATATTGGCAAACCTTGCTGCTCTCATGAAACGCGATAAGGAAAAAATTGCGACTCAGATTACTCACGAAATGGGTAAGACCATAGGTGATAGTTTGGTAGAGATGGATCGGGCGATTACAACTATCACTCTCTCTTCTCAGGAAGCCATTCGCATCAATGGCGAAGTTTTAAATTCAGATGCTTTTGCTCCAAGAAGAGACAAGCGGGGCATGGTTGAGCACTTCCCCTTAGGAATTGTATTTGCTATAACCCCCTTTAATTTTCCCATCAATCTTTCAGTTCATAAAATTGGTCCAGCTTTTGCGGCAGGCAATTGCATTCTTTTTAAACCTGGCCCACAAAATTATCTTTCAGGAAAAATGCTAACGTCTATTTGTCATGAAGCCGGGATGCCGAAAGAAACCTTTCAAATGATAAATCCTGATATTCCCGTCATGAGTGAACTGACTAGTCATCCAGCTATCAATTGTATTTCATTTACAGGTGGAGTCGTGGCAGCGAAAGCCATTGCCAGGAATGCGGGGCTTAAGAAGCTTCTATTTGAATTAGGCGGTAATGATCCTTTGATTGTTATGCAGGATGGGGATGTTGATCTTGCGATAAAAACAGCGATCAATCAGCGTTTTGGCACGGCCGGACAGCGTTGTACTGCCAGCAAAAAACTTTTTATCCATGAATCTCTTTATGATGTTTTTAAGACAAAACTAATTGAAGAAACAAAAAAAATTATTATCGGTGATCCCATAAATAAAGAGACCTTTGTAGGTCCTGTGGTAAACGCCAAAGCAGCCGATGAAATTATGAGACGACTTGATCAAGCTGTTCAACAGGGGGCCAATATTCTTTGCGGACATAAACGAGAAGGTAATATCATCTATCCAACTGTTTTAGAAAATCTTGATATTGAATGTGATTTAATTAAAGATGAAACTTTCGGCCCAGTCATTCCTCTCATGAAATTCTCAACTTTGGATGAAGTACTGGAGCAGCTTAAAATGTCTTCCTTCGGCTTGCAGGCCGGAGTTTTTACCAATGACCTGCGAACAATTAAACGTCTCTATGAAGAATTGGAAGTTGGTGCCCTGGCCGTGAATGACGGTCCTGGCTTTAGGGCCGAGCACTTCCCATTTGGAGGCATGAAAGAATCAGGCATGGGACGAGAAGGAGTGGCCTATGCCATTCGAGAGATGTCAGCCGTTAAAACCCTCATCTTTTAGAAGAGAAACCTAGCTTTAAAACCTCAAAAGCAGCGATAAACTGTTGAAACGACGGCCTTTCAACACTCACAACTTTTTCTCCAGATCGACATGATTGGTCGATAAACTCCTTTCAAGAAGAAAATAATTTATGAGCATCGCGCTCGAGGAGAATTTATGAAAAAAATCATTACTGCAATTTTACTTTCCACTTTTATGACAGCTAGTTATGCCCAAAACTGTTCTGAGGCTTATGAAGTGAAATCGGCCAAACGTGAAGGTCTTAAAATGGGTGTTGTCGCAACTGTTGGAGTTGCAAGTTTTTTTACTGGAACAGTTCCCCTATTTCTCGTTGGCTCAAGCGTGGCTCTTGGTTCAAAAGCAGCTATCACTCATGGTGAACTTAGAAATCAATTCAGTATCCTAAACGATGTTTTAACTGCGGCCCATTTTGGTGAATTAGAGAATCCTAAATTTCTGCGTCTTGCCCAAAAGATTCAAACTGAAACTCAAGAGAAATATAATATCTCACTCAACAATCAATCTATCGCACAGCTTATTAATGAAGCAGATCGCAGCATGAATATTTGTCCACTTATTAGAGTAAAGAAAAATGGCGACGAAGTGAGAGGAGTTATGAATAAAAAAGGCTTCATTGAATATATTGCTAATATTGCAGGAACAGGTAATACAGAAGTGAAAATTACTAAGTAATAAAATCATCTCTAAAAGGAACTTTTATGAAGAAGCGGCCAATAATGGTGGGAAAATTACAAAAAGAATGTACAAAAAAATCTTAAAGGCGCATCCCGAAACCCAAATGACCTATACTGATCTTTTAGATTCTATTAATGAATCCAATCTTAATGCTGAAGGCTGTACTGGCAAGAAGATCAATAAGAAAGCTCTTTTAAATGTAATTGAAATTGAATAACCCGGTATTTTCTAAGCGATGGCCTGTCCATCGCTTAGATTCTTTTTTACTCCAGCCATTTAAATCCAAGCTCCTTCGTCTGAGCATCACTTGGTTTAGAGGGCGAGCTTGCCATCAGATCAGTGGCAGAAGCTGTTTTCGGGAAAGCGATCACATCACGAATAGAATCAGTTTTCGCCAAGAGCATAATCAAACGATCCATTCCAAAAGCCATCCCAGCATGTGGAGGAGTTCCATATTTGAGTGCTTCAATAAAAAAACCAAACTGGTGTTGAGCATCCTCAGGAGTAAAGCCTAACAGTTCGAACATTCGGGACTGCTGTTTATTGTCATAAATCCTCATTGAGCCACCACCAATTTCATAGCCATTACAAACGATGTCATAAGCGTAAGCCTTCACATCTTTGATCTTAGATTTGTCGTCTGAGAAGAAAAGTGCAACATCTTCATCTTTGGGACGTGTGAATGGGTGGTGTTTTGCATGTAGGGTGTTTGCTTCAGCATCATAATCAAAAAGAGGAAAATCATAAACCCATAAGAAGGCATATTGATCTGGCTTAATGAGATTAAATATTTTTCCGAAATGCCGTCTAATTGCATCCGAACAGTCATGAGCAATATTTTCATTTTTATCTGCAGTGAAAAACCAAAGCCCATCACCTTTTTCAATTGATTTTTCATAAAGTGCGTTCAGCATATTGGAATCAATGAATTTGGAAATTCCGCCTGTCACTGCATTATTTTCAACTTTAAACCAAGCGACTCCCTTCCCACCATATGGTTTAACGATTTCCGTAAGGGCATCAATATCTTTACGAGCAAGTGTTCCCATTGAGGAAGGAACAAAGGTTGCTTTTACTAGACCATATTTAGCAGACGCTACTTCAGCAAAAGTCGTAAAAGCAGAATTTTTAAATAGTGCAGTCACATTCATTTGTTTTAATTCAAAACGAACATCCGGCTTATCTGATCCGTAATCTCTCATAACCTCATCATAGGTAATGGATTTCATTTCAAAGTGTTCTGGCATATCAAAAACTTTCTTCACCACATGAGTAGCAAGATTTTTCATATATTCTTGAGTTGGAAACGATACCTCAATATCCACTTGAGTAAATTCAGGTTGTCTGTCTGCACGTAAATCTTCATCACGAAAACACCGGCATAATTGAAAATACTTATCCGTATTGCCAATCATTAAAAGCTGCTTCAAGGTTTGAGGCGATTGAGGAAGAGCATAAACTTTTCCGGGATGAACACGCGAAGGAACGATGTAGTCACGCGCACCTTCAGGTGTTGTTTTATAAAGAATGGGAGTTTCAACTTCAGTAAAATCTAATGCATAAAGTGACTCACGGACTTTACGAGCAGTCATAGAGCGAAGCTGGAGGATGTCTTGCAATTTTTTTGAACGAAGATCCAGGTAACGGTATCGAAGTCGCAAATCCTCAGTGGCCTGAACCATACCATGTGGAAGAAAAGGTACTTCTTCTGCTAAAGAAAGTAATTTGACCTCATGAACCTGCAGTTCAACCATACCTGTAGGCATTCCTGCATTTTTGGCAGAGTCCGGACGAGCAATCACTTTACCTGTAGCCATTAGTACGGATTCTAGTGAAAATTTTCTGAGTTCATTCACATCATCCTTGAAAGCCTCAAAGCCTAATTGAGTAATCCCATAACGGTCTCTTAAATCGATAAAATGAAGGCTTCCGAGATTACGATACTTATTCATCCAGCCACATAATGTGACAGTTTTACCAATATCAGACTCTCTTAATTCCCCACAATGATGGGTGCGTAAAGATCCAGCCAAATTTTTCGATGATCCCATTTGAAAACTCCTCACTTCTCTCTTAGACTTGTAAGTCTAGGATCATACCCGAATCAGGAATAAACTTCATGAGAAAATTTCTTACTCTCCTTCTCCTTTTGTCACTCAGTGCATGCCAAAGTGAGTCACAAAAACCATTGCATGATCTAGAACTTAAGACACCAGCAGGA
This sequence comes from Bacteriovorax stolpii, assembly GCA_945860895.1. GTDB lineage: Bacteria > Bdellovibrionota > Bacteriovoracia > Bacteriovoracales > Bacteriovoracaceae > Peredibacter. The sequence continues at coordinate 66,280 of CAMASK010000001.1, read as the reverse complement.
GATATAGTTATAACTCGCCTTGTATATGCTCCCAAGGATATGGAACAAGGGCTTTCAGGCATAAAAGAATCAGACTTTGCGGCCAATGAAGGCATGTTATTTTTCTACATGAATGAAGATGAAAAGCATTTCTGGATGCCAGATACATATTTTGATCTTGATTTATTTTATCTGGATAAAGACTTAAAAGTTTTGGATATCATACGTAAGCTTCCTCACTATATTGGTCGGGCCAATTATAACTTAATCCCCCGTGCCAGAGGAATATGGTGCCGTCATGTTTTAGAAATGAAGGCTGATTCCCCAATTGCTGCGAAGATTAATATAGGTGATCAATTGCAATGGAAATCAAAGCTGTCTTTAGAAAAGACAGAAGAAAAAATCAGAAAAGAACTGGAAAAGAAATAATTAAATTTGCGTGTCTGAATCAGTATTTTCTGGAGCTTCACCGGCGAAAAGAATTAAAAACTCATCTGCTGCAATAACTCCCAGATGATCCTTGGCAAGATGGCGCTGATAGTTTTTATCTAATTGAATACGAGAAATTTCAACTTTTAGATTTTTATTTTCCGTTCTGATTGCTTTCAATTCACTCTGCTTAGCTTTGATGTCACTCTCAGTTCCAAAATAATCCCAGACTCCGCGGTCCATAAATATCAGGCGTAAAACTAAGAGACCAACAACCGTCCAACCAACGCGAGTTAAAAGATTCTTTTTATTTTTTGTATTTTTTTTCGGTTGAGAGTGAACAGCAGGACGCCTTTCTTCAACTTCCTCTTCAAGCTCTTCCTCATCATCGTTCAGGTATTCAATTTCAGTATTCGCCAATTCGCTTTGACGGTGATCAATAATATCGGTCATATCTGCATGACCAATGGATCTTCTGTTAGACGAAGAAATTAAGGGCGCAGTAGTAGTTTGCGTCGCAAAAGGACGATTAAAAACATTCTTCCGAGTGCGTAATCTATCTCGTGAATTTGATCCTCGAGCTGAGGCCTTATCGTTCGATTTAGTCGCGTAGGGAGACTCTACTTCTTCATATTCATCATAAGTCGGACGATTCATTCTTATTTCCACGTAAAATACTTCCTGTATTTTATAAGCACTGTCCAAAAAAATGGATAGATGTGTTAACTAACAATTTAACACGGTCAAATAGTACTTACAATGAGTTAGAGAGGAGAATTTTTTGCCTCCTTAAATATTAAATAAAAGCTTGATTCCTGACGAAAAAGGTTTAATGAAATTATTAATTTTCGGTACATGGATCATTCTTGTTTCCTGTAACGAAAGTTACCGACTAAAACAGGCAAGCATCTCCTCCTCTGCTTATGTTTTAAAGGGCAATGTCTCTACATTTGCCGGAAGTACAGGAAATGCTGGCTACTTAGATGCATCAGGTACAGACGCTCTTTTCCAATGTGCTTATTCTATTACTTCAGATTTAGAAACTGGAGATCTCTATGTTGCCGATTCTGGAAATTACGTCATAAGAAAAGTTGGACCAACTGGAGTGGTCACCACTTTTGTTGGTGATGGCACTGTTGGAAACATAAATGCCACTGGAACGCTGGCAAAATTGGGCCGGATCAATGATGTGGTATTTGATTCCAATAAAAATTTATTTTTAGCAGACTCATGAAATTTATAAAGTTGACTCTAATTTAGCTGTGACACTTTATGCCGGTGGAGGTCTTCTGGCCGGGAATGTGAACGGATACAGAACTGATGTCACCTTTGACTGGAACTGGGATATGGCTATTGGTCAGGACGGTTCACTTTACGTCATGGATGCAGGAGTCTATGCACTTCGACGAATTGATAAAAATGGATACGTTACTCACATCGCAGGCAGTTATGGAACTACTGGCACCACAGATGGACTAGGGTCGGTAGCTAAATTTAACTGGGTTGAAGGAATCACGTTTGGTAAAGATGGTTATCTCTATATGGTGGATTGCGGAAATTCAAATATTCGAGTTGTACGATAAGTCTTTTAAAAGAACCTAGATGAAAGGGCCAATGACCCCTTCATCTAAATTTATATACTATAGTTAGTAACGTCCACCACGGCTTGGTCCACCGTAAGAGCGACCGCCGCTGCGACCACCTCTATATCCTCCGCTACTTCTTGCACCACCACCAAATGCATTTGATGGAGCTTCAGCTAGTTCAATACTCACACGACGATTTCCAAACATTTCACCTTTAAGATTCATGATGGCATCAGTGTGAATAGAGCTAGCTTCGATGAAAGCGAATTTTTCTTTAGTATCAATTCGACCAATATCACGGCCATTAATTCCTGCGGCCTGAGCAACAAATTTAAGAAGTTCACCTGAGTTAACTCCATCCATTGTACCAAGGTTGATGAAAAATCTTTGCATACCAGAAGATACGCGAACACCTCTGTCACCTTGAGGAGCTGATCCACGAGGAGCAACACCAATCTCTTGAGCTTTCTGGTAACGCTTGAGAGTGTTCTCAAACATGAAACCATAAATGCCTTTGATTAAATCTTCTTTACTAAGATCGTTGAATTTAGCCGTGAAAGAATCAAAATGCTGAGCTTCTTCAGCTTTGAAATTTGTCACATGATCAGTGAAGCGAACCATTGATTTCTCAAGGATCTTCTCACGAATTTGATTAACAGTTGGAAGCTCTACGCGCTGAATTTGTGCTTTCGTAAGTCTTTCAATCTGACCAACACGTGACTGCTCAGAAGGCTCGATGATTGAAAGAGAAATCCCTTTCGAACCACCGCGACCAGTACGACCAATACGATGAACGTATGATTCGTTATCTTGTGGAAGACCGAAGTTAATAACGTGAGTAAGATTGTTTACATCAATCCCACGGGCAGCAACATCAGTACAAACCAGAAGGTTAATTTTCTTTTCTTTGAATTTTCTCATCGTCATATCACGAGCGGCTTGATCCATGTCTCCATGAAGTGCATCAGTTGGATATCCACGAGCATTCAATTCATCAGTAAGTTCTTTCGCGCCAATTTTAGTTCTGGTGAAAATGATGGCATACATACCATCAGAGAAATCCATATAACGACAAAGAGCTTCGATACCGTTTTCACGACGTACGACAACAGCTTGTTGATCAACAGAATCAGCTGTTAAAACTTTCTTGGTTACTTTAACAATAACTGGATTATTGAATTCACGAGCAACTAAGCTTGCAATAGGTCCCGGCATAGTTGCAGAGAACATCCAGATTTTCTTTTCAGGAATTTTGGCAATGATGTCAGTAACATCATCAAAGAATCCCATATCAAGCATTTCATCAGCTTCATCTAAAATCACAAATTTAGTGTGTTCAAATTTAAGCACTCCGCGCTCGATAAGATCAGTCACTCGTCCAGGAGTACCAACAACGATCTGTGGCTTCTTAGCTTTAAAATCTTTGATTTGAAGACCGGTAGAAGTACCACCATATACAGACATTGAACGAATTGGTTCAAATGAAGATAGTTTTTGAATTTCTTCGTGAATCTGGTTTGCAAGTTCACGTGTAGGAGCAAGGATCAAAGCCTGAAGAGCAGGATTTTTGAAATCTAGTTTTTCAAGAAGTGGAAGAACGAAAGCTGCCGTTTTTCCTGAACCAGTTTGAGCTTGGCCGATAAAATCGATATCACCTTTGATCAATGCTGGAATGGCATTAACTTGAATTTCAGACGGAGTTTCATAACCCATTTTCTGAATAGCTTTGAGAGAGGACTCTTTTAGTCCAAGATCGATAAAAGACATAGTTTCTCCTTTAGAGAAATAAACATAAATAAAATGCAAAATTTGAAAATTAAGAGACAGTCAGCGGGTCACTTTTGAGCGAACCTAAGGTCTCTATGACCTTGGGAACCACTTAGACCTTAAGACATGGAAAGATCCGGGTGGAGAACAAGGCAAACAAAATTTACGACTGGGCCTGTGTGTACCACGAATGATATAGCTTTGTAAATACTGCGTTAGTAATTACACGGTAGCGAACAAAATCAGTTTAATATTAATTACTTAATCGTGTAAGAGATCCAAGCTCCAATCCAGAATGACCTCAAAGAAAAAGGTACATCATTCACGTAAGCTGAGATGTATGGATACACATTAAGCTTTGAAGTCAGATCTTTTCCTACCCCTATGTAAGCGTTCTGCCAGATGTTTCTATAAGATGGATTTTTGCCGTTGATCGACTTCCAACGCTTATTATTTTCAAGCATGTTTTCATAGTAACCAATGAGCTTAGTCGTTTCATTGATTGTATAGGTAAAGTTAGGTGCAATATAATGACGATTTCTAGAAGCATTATAACGATTTTCAAATATCCAATAACGGTTCTGATAGGAAAGACCCAATTGGAATTTTGGATTGAAATCATAGGTGAATGAATTCGTAATTTCCAAATTATAAGTCAGGCGGCCAAAACCCGGACCATTTTCTTTAGAATCCTTATTATTGTAATGTCTTGAAGCATGAGATGTCGGAAGACGCATTCCAGGACGCATCCACCAGTTAAATTTTTTATTTTCTGAAGTATAAAGAACACCGGAAAAACCCACTAAGGCATCCTCAATTAAAACATTTCCGCGCTCGCCTGGTTCCTGAGTTTTGGGACTATCAAAAAACACAGTAAAACGTGGAATAATGTTAAATTTAAATTTAGCGCCAAAATTGTAACCGAAGTTCACCTGACTCCAGATATTGAAAGCGTATGAATCACAATTTTTACAATTTCCTGAAGTTTCAGGAGAGGTTGCAGCATAGTCAGAGTTCCAATTTTGAAGAGTCGGCGCTGTTACAGCACCAAAGTATCCAATACTTAAACGCTCATAAAACTTATCAAAAGAAGACTTCGGGGCTTCGGCAACAGGAGCAGCTGCTTTAGCAATAGTTGTAACAGTGGTCGTCTTGATTATTTTTTTTGTTTTAATTTTAGTTTGGGCTGAAGCTTGAGTTGCCAAGAAGGCACCTAAGATTAAGAAGAATAGAAAAGAACTTTTCATACTGATGTCGCCTTCCTTACAATCATTAAATTGAATTTAGCCTTAATACTAAGCAATAGTTACTTAGATTAAAAGAATTATTCGATTGTTCTCATGGACACGATTAAAAGACAAATTTAAAATTACGTGGTGCAAAACTGGCACCAAAGGATAAAAAAATGAGCAGCGAAAAACAACAAATTCTTACTTCATTCTTTACCTCACTCGAAAAAATGGAATCTGAGGACATGATGTCGATGGTTGAAAAACATTTAAAAGATGATGATGTTGAGATTTTTGTTCAGCATATTGAAAACTTTTATGGAATTACTGATGATGAAGAGCTTGGAATGCTGGCGCAATTAATGGTGACCGGATACCTTGCTGCCAAGCATGAAGAAAGCCTAAAAACGAGCAAACATTAAGTCTTTAGCAAGTCATACTGAACTTGAATCCAGAATCTTCTCATGGCCGCTATCTCCTGGAGATATAGCCATAACGTTTCAAGCTGGGAGTGATCATGAATTCTGCGCGCAAGCAGCTTGAAAAGATTAACCATTCCCTCTCCAATCACACCAAATTCAAAAAGATCTTTTAATTCTTCCAGTAGAAATTCTTCGCCCTCATTAAACTGAACGCGATTAGTTTCATTTTGAATATTCAAGTTAAGTCCTGCTTCCTGCATAAGACTTTGCATGTGACGAAAACTTTTATGGGCCAGCTGTTGATCACCTATAGGACCAAGTTTTACTGTGGTGTCTTCTGCAGTCACTGAAAGTGTAAATGCTATTTGGAATCCATTATTCTTTTTCGTCAACCACCAGCTAAAGCCAGGGTCTGATAAATTACACATTACTTCTTCATGGATTGGGAAACGACGATTAGAAATCTGATCATGAATAATTTCGGCTTGAAGATGATTATCCAGCATAAAAAAACGTAACTTCTGATTAAGATCTTCTAATCCGCCTTCAAGGAGCCTCAAACTTGGGTATTCTTCTGGATGGGCCAGAATATCCTTGAAGTCTTGTCTCAGATTATGAGAAACGAGAGTTCTGATAACAAATAGTGAAGTGGATTTTTGTAAGTGATAAATAATTCCAGGACTATCAGGATATTCACTTTCTTCATCTTCTTTAACAGTCATAAAGCAAGGAGCTGAGATAGGTTCCTGGCTGTAATTTTCATGAAGATGTTTATAGGTCTCAGAGACCATGAGTTCGATTTCGTCCATGAATCCCCTCAAATGATATACATTAAAATTTGGCACAGTATGATCACAATCATTGGTGCAGGATCTATAGGAATATCCTTCGGAAACAAATCTCTGATTGGTTTCTGAGGCACATTCGCAAACTCATGCAGTTTTTGGGCCCATGACTGGCTACGCATATCAGGAACCCAGCTCAATAGAACGTCAGCAATTGTGATATAAATAAAGATTTGGAGGATCCAATCAATCATTGATTAAATTGTCGGCCTTAATACAAGAATTGAAAAGAAAAATTATTCGAACTTATAGTTCGCCAACATGCTGGCAATCCCAAAAAGAAAAAGGGATGCAAAGTATGCAGGTTTTCCGAATTTTGGAAATCTTTTGGCAACAATAGCTCCACCAATACCAATGATAAACCAGATCGCCATCTTTAGCTGAATCCAAAGAGGCCACCCACCTACATGGCCAATTCCCAGACGTGCCATAAGTCCCATGCCTCCCACAAGAGTCATTAGAGTCGCAATACCAGTGAGAATTTTTATGTGCTTTACCTGGCTTCCATAAAAACTGATGGCCAAACCTGTTAGTAAAACCACAATGGAAAAGAGGTGGATAATTTTATAATTTTCGTAAGAGATCATGATCAATTCCTTTAAAGTGCTTTAAGCACAGCTTTTAATAAATCCCAAAAGTGCTCAACTGTTGGAACAAGTACTCTTTCTTGAGGTGAATGTGCCCCCATGATGGTTGGCCCAAACGAAACCACATCAATGGGACCAATTTTGTCCCTAAGTATACCACATTCAAGACCAGCATGTATCGCTGTGACCTTCGCCTTTTTATTAAAAAGCTCCTGATATTTATCCGAAACAAGATCCAATAATTTATTGTCTCGGAGTGGTTTCCAGCTTGGGTATTCACCATTTTTCGTGAGCTCCATACCAAATCCATGACCCAAGGCCGTAACTTGATTTTCTAGACCGACACATTCTTGGCGATCAAAAAAGCGCAGCGAGCTTTCGAGATAAAACTGACCTCTCACGAGCAGTGAAATAGCGAGGTTGTTACTCAATGAGACGAGCTCTTTGTTACTGGCCAAATCGTAAGCGTGGGCCCCATGTGGAAACGCCATTAAAAAGCCAGTCAGTGATTTTTGATCTTTAATAGAAACGACTTGCGCATATGGAGAATCTTGCTTTTCAATTTTCCCGAAAAATTGTCTGTCTCCTTCAGGCATGAAGGACTTCCAACGAGCAACCACTGTTTTTAATGTCTCTTCTGCGACAGCAATATCATTTAAATTCACTAAAGCGAACGCGTCTCGGGGAATAATATTGTGGGCCTTACCGCCTCTCCATTCATTCAATTCAAAAGAACCTTCAGGCATAGAGTTGATCCAATCCATTAAAAATTTAATGGCATTGCCTCTCTGCTCATGAATATCTACACCGGAGTGGCCACCAAGAAAGCCTCCCACCAGAAGCCTGGCCCCTGTTCTTTTAACTTTAGCTGGCACCATTTCAATTATTTTTTTAAATTCGTAATCAATTCCACCAGCGCATCCAATATAAAGACTACCCCATTCTTCAGTATCAAGATTAAGCATCTTTTTACCTTTGAGGAAATCAGCATTTACTCCCCAAGCCCCTTTTAAACCAGTCTCTTCATCTATGGTGAATAGAAGTTCCAGTGCCGGATGTGCAATAGAATAATCATGCATCAATGCCAAAGCAGCAGCGCAACCGATTCCGTTATCCGCACCAAGAGTCGTGCGATCTGCTTTTATCCAATCTCCCTCGCGAAAAGTAACAATTGGATCAGTGCTAAAATTTATATTTCTATCTGGAGTGGCATCAGTCACCATGTCCATGTGGTTTTGAATGATTACTGCTTCGTGGGTTTCATAACCAGTTGAGGCAGGAACATAAACAATCACGTTCCCCACTTCGTCAGTATGGGTTTTTAATTTAAGATTCTCGGCTTCTTTAAGAATGAACTCGCGAAATTTGTCTTCTTTCTTTGAAGGACGGGGAATTTGATTGATAGCATGAAAATATCCCCATACTTTCTGGGGTTGAGTAGGAAAATGGGTAGGAATATGCATTTTTACCTCGAGAGCTAACTTGTGAATTTTCAAGCGTTTTACCCTTGTTCAATGAGATTGTCAGCAAGGGGTTATTGACAGGCTGCCCAAAGGCTTTCTATAAGGAAAAATATATTCTGATTAAAATTTGGAGGTTTCCATGAAACTTAAAGTGCTTTTTGTTGTTTTCGCTCTAACATTGGTTTCTAGTGCTTTTGCCCAATTTTTTCCAGCAAGAGTTTATGTAACTGTTAATCCAGGACAAGTTACCGCTGAAGTTTTCAATCCTTACTATGAACCGATCATTTGTAATGGCCAGGTCTTTGGACAAACAGCTGGTGGACCACTCTTCAATGCATTCTTTGCTCAACAGTTTATGCCGGCCGGCTCCTATAGATATGCGGTTGTTTATACGAATGGATTTAATCCCTTCGTGAATGGATGGTCGAACATTCAATGTCGATTTGCTAGATTTTAAGAAAAAAGACAAAAAAAAGCCCTCGTTAGAGGGCTTTTTTTAATAATTAATTCAAACCTTTATCCAGAACCACATCGGCTGCTGATCCATTATAAAAATAAACAAAATGGTAGCCCAACTCTGCTAAATCATTAGCTGCTTTAGCCGGTGCTTCATCGCCTTTTTGAAGACTATAAAGCAGAACATTCTGAGTTTTATTGGGGAACTTAGCTGAAAAATCAGTCTTAAATTGAGAACTATAAATAATATTTTCTACGTTTTCGAATTTAACTGGAGTGCTCTCAGCAGGCAAAAGATCTACGAATACAAAGTTTAATCGATCTTCTAAACGTTGTTTGAACATTTCGCGAGGAATTTCGTATTTCATGATTGCACCTTGATTGACAGTTATTGACCCTTAAAAGATACTTCGAAATATCATAAATGTTGAGATAAAAATGTCCGAAAATGTTAACTTCATGCCCGTCACATCCTACCTAAATTGGGATGAGTACTTCATGCTTCAGGCCATGATGGCTTCATTCAAGAGTAAAGACCCGAATACTAAAGTTGGGTGCGTCTTTGTGGACAATAATAATCACCAATTATCCATGGGGTACAATGGTTTTATAGCGGGAATTAATGAAGCTAAAATTCCGTGGGGAAATAACAAATCAGTTCCTTTAGACCAGCAGAAATACGCTTACGTTGTTCATTCTGAAGCCAATGCAGTCCTTCATGCCAAAACTTCTTTGGAAAATTCACGTTGTTATGTGACTCTTTTCCCCTGTCACGAGTGTGCTAAAATGCTGGCAACTGTTAAAATAAAAGAAGTGATCTTTTTATCAGACAAATACAATGGCACCGTAGAAAACTCGATTGCCAAAAAAATCTTTGATATGTCTGATATTAAATATCGCGAATTAAAAATCAGAAATGAACTCATTAATAATATGTCTCAGTATTTTCAATCGATGCAATAATTTTATAAAACTATTCGATAAAGATCTTCACCTATCATTTTAAAACTTCCTGAGAAACCAACTGACTTTGCAAGTTGATTGAGAGAATTGCGATTAAAAAACTGCACATGAGTCATGTCGCGTTTGTAAAACCAATTATCAAATAACTTTTTATCAGAAGGATAGAATTTAGTTTTAATAAATAGTTGTCCACTCGAATTTAAAAGTGACTTCACTCTTTCCAGGCAATGACGAGGTTCTCTTAAATGCTCTATAACTTCGGAAAGAACTATAAAATCAAATTTTTTAAACCAAATTTCTTCATCGGGATGAAAATAAAGATCATAAGAGATCATTGCAAATCCCCGCTCTTTAACTAAATCGGCAAATAAAGTGGTTTTGCCAGATCCGAAATCTAACCCCTGAGTTCCTTTTAATAAAAAAGGCTCTAATGAGTCGATTATTTTGGATAAATAAGCTCGATAATCCGCATTTTCAAAATCGTTATTATGGGCTTGATATCGTTGTTTTTCTTCATCTATTCCGATTAATAGATTACGAGGAACAAAAAGTAAGGAGCAGTCATTACATAAGTAATAAATTCGCTTCTTATCCCGGGAAAACTCGTGGTTGTCATAGCCATGACAAACAGGACATTTATCCACGAGGCTCCTCATTTGCCTTGATCCAGGCGGTGACTGAAAGTTTTAGGGCTTGATCTACTTGCATATCTACTTTTTTCACTTTGTCTTTTCCTACAATGAGAGTTACGCCACCTAACATGTAACTGAAAGGAACATAAACTGTGACCTTAGTATTATCCTGTATTTCATCTAATTCTTCACGTGTTACTAATCCCATTACTTCCACACCTAAATGCTCAAGCTGAATTAAAACCACCTTTTGTGGTTTATCTTTAGAGTTACTACGACCTGGAATCAAGGCCATAAGATCTTTTAGTGGATTATAAATGACTTTGATCAGAGGAATTTTTTCTAAAGACTGAGTAAGCCAGCCAAAAAATTTGCCCGTTACATAATTATTAACCAACAAACCAACTAAAAAGATAAAAACGAAGGTGAGCAATATGCCTAAACCAGGAATGTAAAATTCCTGTCCTAATACGTATCTAAGTCCAGAAGCAAAAAGGGACTCAATATTCATACTTGCCCAGAAGAGCAAATAAAAAGTTAGGGTGATTGGAAGGACGACAATTAAGCCTTTAAAAAAAATTTGGTTCAGATACTTCATGTTTTTTGCCGCATTTTATTGTGTAGTTTTTAATAGAGTAAGATATTCTGTTTTAGAACTTCCCTGAGAATAGCATAGGCCGATCAGATGAGCAAAATAGCTCCTGTTTCAACTAAACAACATATTCGTGCATCTTTTAGAGATGCCACCTATACCAGCCTGAACATTGGGATGGCGGAAAGTTACTTTTGTGCGTTTATGCTGGCATTGGGAATTTCTGAAGTGATTTCGGGCCTTGGCACCGTGATTCCTCAATTTATAGGCGTTCTCTTCCAGTTATTTTCGATTCGCTCTTTTTTTAGAAGATATTCCCTTAAAAATCGTCTTTTGCTTTTTCTAACAGTCCAGGCGTTGTCCATGATTCCACTTATTTTGATTGGCTGGTTTAAAATTAATTCCGCCATTATCGTGATTGGAGTCCTGGGAATTTATTGGGCAAGCTTGCTTTCTCTTAATCCTCCATGGAATCGATTGATAGGACATACAGTACCTCAAAAATTTCGCATCAGATTCTTTTCAATTAGAAGCCAATTCGGGCAATCATCAGTGTTTTTGGGCCTCATCACAAGTGGCCTTCTATTATATTGGGCAAAGGATAAGGGACAAGAGCTTCAGGTTTTTGTAGGAATTTTCATCGCGGGATTTATTCTTAAATGCTTTTCGTGGTACGAAGTTAAACGAAATCATAATGATTATGATCTGGCACCCGGATCAGAGCATCGCGTCCCTTTTCGGGAATTCATCAAAAATATTAGTAAAACGGATCAGGGTAAACTTATCTTGTTTCTTTTTTTCTTTTACATTACCGTGCATTTTTCTGCCCCTTACTTTAATCCCTATATGCTCGGAAAATTAAAATTTAATTACCTTGAGTACATGATTGTGACCTCTATCGCTTATTTTGGCAGGGTCTTCGCGTTTAGAATTCTCCAGAAACGGGCAAAATCTCGGCATATCAACAAAATTTTAATTTTATCCACCATTGGTATCGCTACAAGCCCCTTATGGTGGTCACTTACCCAAAATTTCTGGCTAATTGTAACGATTGAGTTCCTTTCGGGATGTTATTGGGCCGGTTTTGAGCTTTCAACCATTCTTTTATACTTTCAAAAAATTGACGATCGAGAACGAACCAGCATTATTACCTACATTACCTTCCTCAATACTACCGGAATGGTAACTGGGTCATTGCTTGGAGCATGGTTCATGAAAAACCTCCCGGCCTCATGGGATCACTATTTGATCCTCTTTGCGACATCAACATTCTTAAGAATCATGGTGATTATTTTCGCCCCTCATGTGAATTTTATAGGTCGCATTCCAAAGATTTTAAACTTCACCAGAGCACCTGAAATTTTCAATTCTTTTAATTCAATTACAAGACTCTACCTAGGCAAAGAGAAGAAGAAGTCCCAAGAAGAGAAAAAGTAGTTTTCATAGGGAAAATCGAGAAAAAAGACAAAAAAAAAGCCACCCGAAGGTGGCTTTTTTTTTAGCTGACTACTTCTTCTTAGAAGCTTTCTTAGTAGCTTTCTTTGCAACTTTCTTTGTTGCTTTCTTTGCTACTTTTTTAGTAGCTTTTTTTGCTGCTTTCTTAGCCATGATTTCCTCCCAGGAAATAGTTGGTACAAGTAATTGACCTTTCTTATTTAAAGCTTAATCACAAATTCAATCTAACGCAAATAAAAAATACATATTTTATTTCAATATGATGTTTTTTTTATCAATTCGGTGTTTGAGGAGTTTTTTTTGAGGTCCTCATGCACACATTTTGTTTTTCAAACATCGTATGCATGAGGATCGGTAAGATCGTTAAAGATATTTAGGAAAAAGTGAAAACAAGATCATCATTTTTGATATCGACCACAACTTTTCCTCCACTTTCAAGCTTTCCAAAAAGGATTTCGTGGGCAAGTGGTTTCTTAATTTTATCATTTATCAGACGAGAAATAGGTCTCGCACCAAGTTTATCATCATAGCCATTCAAGCTAAGCCATGCTTTAGCGGCTTCAGAGACTTCAAGCTCAACTTTCTTATCCGCAAGCTGGTTTTCCAGCTCCATGAGAAATTTATCCACCACCATTTCAATATTTTTGGGTGCCAGTTTGTTAAAACTGATGATGGCATCCAGTCGATTTCGAAATTCTGGGGTAAAGAAATTTTTTACGGCCTGATCTCGCTTGGTGGAATTTATTTCCCCTCCACGGGCCCCAGAAAGGCCAATTGATCCGGCCTCCATCTCTTTTGCCCCCGCATTTGAGGTCAAAATAACGATGACATTTCTAAAATCTGAGGTCCTGCCGTTTGAATCTGTAAGTGATCCATGGTCCATGACCTGTAAAAGAATGTTGAAAACATCCGGATGGGCCTTCTCAATCTCATCCATCAACAGAACTGAGTAAGGAGTTTTGTTAATAGCATCAGTTAAGACACCACCTTGATCAAAACCCACATATCCCGGAGGAGCTCCGATTAATTTAGAAACTGTATGCTTTTCCATGAACTCAGACATGTCGATGCGAATGAAATTAATGCCCATTAAATGGGCCAATTGTTTGGCCAATTCTGTTTTACCAACCCCGGTTGGTCCCGTGAACATGAAGCTTGCGATGGGACGGTTGGTATGACCCAATCCAGACCTTGAAAGAATAAGGGCGTTGGAAACCTTATCGATGGCTTCATCTTGTCCATAAATCATCATCTTCAAGTCACGATCAAGGTAACGGAGTTTATCTTTCTCATTCATTGAGATTGATTTTTGCGGAATTCGGGCAATTTTTGAAACAATGTGCTCAATATCTTCCATGCTGACTTCAGCATCTTTCATACTTTCTGGCTTTAGTCTCAGGTATGAACCCACCTCATCGATCACATCAATGGCCTTATCTGGCAATTTTCTATCAGTCACATGTTTCTGTGACAATTCAACGGCGGCGCGGATAATAGCATCGGGATATTTTACCTGATGGTGATCCTCAAATTTTGATTTAAGACCCGCGAGAATTTTGACTGAATCCTCGACGGTTGGCTCCAGAACGTCAATTTTTTGAAAACGGCGGGTCAGGGCCTGATCTTTCTCAAAATATTTACGATATTCATCAAAAGTAGTGGAACCCATACAACGAAGCTGACCTTTTGAAAGTGCAGGCTTTAAAAGATTGGAGGCATCCATACTTCCGCCAGAAGTCGCACCAGCTCCGATGATGGTATGAATTTCATCAATGAAGAGGATGGACCCTTGTTTCTCATTTTGTTTTTCCAGTGCCTGAAGAACTAATTTTAATCTTTCTTCAAAGTCACCACGAAATTTAGTTCCGGCAAGAAGTGAAGCCATATCCAGACTATAGACAGTTGTATTAGCGAGAACACTTGGAACCTTGTGTTCCACAATCGCCTTGGCCAAGCCTTCAGCAATTGCAGTCTTACCTACGCCAGCATCACCCACCAAAATGGGATTATTTTTGCGGCGACGACAAAGAATTTGAATGATTCGCTGAATTTCATCTTCTCGGCCGATAATGGGATCAATTTTACCCTGACGGGCAAGATTATTTAAATTGGTAGTGTATTCGGATAAGGCTTTTTCAAACTTTTCTTCACGACGGAAAGTTTCTTGTCCACCTTCAGTGCTGGATTCTTCGGACTCAGAGCCCTTAATAGGACGGTCAATTGAATGAGATATTTTTTCTACAATATCAATTCGATTGATTCCCTGACGCTCTAAAAAGTAGGTCGCATGGGACTCCTTTTCACTAAACATGGCCACCAGGATGTTAATGGCATTAATTGATTTTTTGCCAGAACTCTGAATATGAATGGCAGCTCTTTGAATCACTCGCTGAAGACTGAGGGAAATTTCAGGCTGATAGAAAATCCCATTTTCACGGGCAATTTCCCTCAATTGGTCATTTCCAAATTGCTTGCGGTTTAAATCCTGAATTTCATCTTCACTTAAAAGAGAGTAATTCTTCTCCTCATTGATGAAAATCTGTAAATCTTTTTTTAAATCAGGAAGATTCGCCCCACAGTCTGTCAGAACTTCAGTCACTGTTTCATCCTCCAGCATAGAAAGAAGAACGTTTTCTAAAGTCAAAAATTCATGGCGTTTTTCGTTCGCACGTTTGATGGCCCGATTTAATATTTGTTCTAATTTTTGGCTAATCATAGTAATTCCCTCACATCTTCATTATACAGAAGATGTTACCGAAAAGAAAAAAGGCAAGGTTAGACAGAAGTTTATTTATTCGGAGGGCTCAGTACTACAGCGTAATGGGTGACCATTGTCTCGAGCAAATTTAATGACTTTAGCCACTTTAGATTCAGCAACTTCATAAGTATAGATGCCACACACCCCATAACCACTACTATGGACATCAAGCATAATTGACTGCGCTTCATTATAATTTTTATTGAAAAATTTCTGTAGAACTAGGACAACAAATTCCATAGTTGTATAGTCATCATTATGCATAAGGACTTTGTGCATACGAGGGGGCTGCAACTTTTTTTTGTTGACTGTAGCAGTGCCAGATTGTTCATCTCTATCAGTTTCTGAAGACATATTTTTTTCACATTGGTATAGTATTGAGGATGCACCAATTCCAAATGAAAGGCAATAACTCCTCATGGACTCACTAGCCATTAAAAATAGACTGCAAAAGAATCTTAAAAAGCTCAAGTCTTACCGCCAAAAAAATGGCATAGAAGCCTACAGAATTTATAACAAGGATATACCTGAATACCCCTACTTGATTGATATTTACGGTCTTGAAGCTGTAATTTATGAGCAAGGGAAAAGATTGTCTGAAGAGGATGAGCCAATCAGGGCCGTGCATCAGCAAAATATAGAAGAGGCTATCAAAGAAGTATTCAATATCCCTAAAGAGCATCAGCATTTCAAAATAAGACAAAGACAAAAAGGCAATGAGCAGTACAAGCCACTAGCACCAGGATCGGTGGATTATTTTACTGTAAATGAGACCCCTTTTAAATTTTGGGTAAATCTTGAACGCTATCTTGATACTGGATTATTTTTAGATCACCGTCCATTACGACAATTCTTGCTTAATAATTGTGCTCAGAAAAAAGTACTTAATCTTTTTTGTTATACAGCTTCTTTGAGTGTGGCCGCAGCCAAGGGCGGTGCACTGGTTACTTCAATCGATATGTCCCGGACTTATCTTGATTGGGGAATGGAAAACTTTGTGCTGAACGATTTGGATCCGTCAGAACATAAATTTATTCAGGCAGACGTTTTAAAAGAATTAACACTAATGATAGAGGCAAATGTAAAATTCGATTTAATCCTTTTGGATCCACCAAGCTTCTCAAATTCTAAGAGAATGGAAGAAGATTTAGATATTGAAAGAGATCATCCAATCATGATCAGAGATTGCATGAAGATGTTAAACCCTGAGGGAACTCTCTTCTTCTCTACCAATAAACGTAAGTTTGAACTTCATCATATTATTACCTCTCAATATGAAGTTAAAGAAATCTCCCAATGGACAATTCCTCAGGATTTTCATCATACAGACATCCATCGGGCATTCACTATTCGTCGAAAGGCCGCTCTTTAGGGTGCCTAACTTTTGATATATTAGGAAAACTTTAAATTATCATTAGACAAACTTCTACTTGTTTACGTTCCGCAAAATCAGCAAAGAAGCGAAGCTATTGTTTTTACTAACTTTAACTTGGTGCCGCAGTAAAAAATACTAAAACTACTTCGCTCTTGACCAATCGCTTTAACGCTTGATAGAAGCTCTCCATGGGAATTTAACTGGGGGAAATAATGAAAAATTTGATAATGAGTCTGTGTCTCGCACTCATGACGACAGTTTCTTATGCAAAAGTGGAAACACTTTATATTGAAACAATTGAAGTTGAAAATTTTGACTCTCAGTCAGCAATTGAAGGTGATGCAGGAGAAGTCATAGCTATCGCAAAAGAAATCGTTGCCCTTGGAGAACAGGTTTATACTTTAGTTCAAAAAGGTAAGCCTTCTAACACTACTAGTTTTACTCCAATTAACATCGTACCCAAGGACCCAATTTCAAAAGAAATTGTGGATCCTCTTGATATGGAAAATTGTTCTTTCCCTGTTCAGAAAAAATTTGCCACTAAAATGATGACTGGTGGAGTAGAAGTTGTTCGTTTTGAATATATGGTTCTTTACACATATAACTGTTCTTATAATGGCACAGGAAAATATATTCAAAATGCTATTGTTCAGCCGGTATCAGTTAAAACTGGATATGGATGGGATTTCAATGCCAGCATGAAACTTCAAGGGATCACAAATCACGGAACAAAAGCTCAACCAGTAGTTGGTGCCATTTTAACTATTAAGTACTCCATGAATTCCTGGAGAACGGCTTTCGAAAGAAATGATACCGTTCACATTTCGGGTAACGGTGGATTGAAAATTTTTTCAAACTAAATAAATAGCCCACTTCGGTGGGCCATTTAATTTTCGCAGACCGCCAATTGATCCATTATGAAGATCTTGATGATTTCTTATAGTGGCTTAATTCAGCCAGTGGACTAATCTTGCGCCGATGCTTAAGCAGCTCTTTAAACCCTTAGATTCTGCAATTTTAATTTATCTGCGCTTTTTCGCAGGAACATTACTCTCGTGGGAGTTGATCAATAGTTTGTTTCTAGGAGACTTTCAGGAATACTTAGCACCTTTTCATTTTACTTATTTGTATTTTGAATGGCTCAGCCCATGGCCTTTCTGGGGACTAGTTATTCATTATTCAATAACTATTCTGGCAGGATTTACATTTGCTTTTGGAATTCATCAGCGCCTTTCAGCAGTGATTTTGTTTCTTGGATACTCTCTTCTCTTTCTCATGGAGAAATCTGAATATATTAACCATTTGTATCTGTATTGTCTGATCGCTTTTTGGCTTATCTGGATGCCAGTCATAAAAAATAAAAAACTTGCTCTACCAGCTTGGTATTTTTATCTGATGATATTCCAAATTTCAGTAGTCTATTTTTTTGCGGGAATTGCAAAACTTGATTCTGAATGGTTATCAGGCAATACCATTAAAACGATGGGTTTAGAAAAATTCCAAAATTTCTATGTATATGGTGGTCTGTTGTTTGATCTATTTGTTGTTCCCTTTCTCTGTTGGAGACGTTCGAGAATACTAGCCTTCACAGCGACAATATTCTTTCACTTAAATAATGTTTATCATTTTGGTTTAGCAACCTTTCCCTGGTTTGCCTTAATGATGACGGCTTTATTTTTTGGCCCAAGCTGGCCCAGAAAATTAACCTGGTTTGATGATTTTTTTCCAAAAACTGATTATAGATTTATTCGGCCTAATAGACTCTTGGTGCTTTGTTTATCTTTATATGTGGTTCTCCAAGTACTCATTCCCTTGAGACATCATCTATATCCAGGAAAAGTTTCATGGACTGAGGATGGTCATCAATTCTCATGGAGAATGAAATTAAGAACCAAGACCGGACGTGTAGTTTACTATATTTTGGATCCATCTATTAAAAACATGCAGATGATTTTTCCGCAAAAGTATCTGACAAAAAAACAATATCGAGAAATTATTGGAAAGCCGGATTCAATTCTTGAATTTGCTCATTTTTTGAAGAATATGTTCCCTGGCCTAAAGATCTATGCCAGCTCTTTTGTGAGCCTGAATGGTCAATCTAGTCGAGAGATGATTAAGCAAATAGATCTAAGCTTGGAAGATAGGAAATTAGGATCTTATGACTGGATAACAGACTTTTCGAAATAAAAAGGCCCGCATTTCTGCGGGCCCTCATTCATCCAAATAGCGGGATGGAAATAACTAAACTTAAACTTTGAAACCTTTCAGTTTGTCAGCAAGAGTAGACGGTTGTGCTGTTTCAGCTTTGTAGTTCGACTTGTACTCACCAGTTGCAATTGCTTTCATAGAAAGAGCAATCTTCTTGGCTTGTTTATCGATAGAGATAACGATGGCTTTAACTTTATCGCCTTTGTTAACTTTATCCGATGGTTTCTCTACGCGCTCTTCAGAGATTTCAGAGATATGAACTAGACCTTCAATTCCAGTTTCAAGTTCAACGAATACACCGAATTCAGTAATACGAACTGCTTCACCTTCAACAGGTGAACCAACTGGCATACGCTCTTCGATTCTCTTCCAAGGATCTTCCTCAAGCTGTTTAAGGCCTAAGCAGAATTTTTGGTTTTCTTTATCAACTGTAACAACTACAGCTTTGATTTTTTGGCCAACTTTGTACTCTTCAGTCAATGTAACAGCTTTCTTAGTCCAAGAAATATCTGAAACGTGAATGAGAGCATCAACTTCTTCGCCAAGGTCAATGAACAGACCGAAATCAACGATTGCTTTAATTGTACCTTCAACCATTTTACCTGGGTTGAATTTAGCAGCTAAATCATCCCAAGGATTTGGCATCAACTGTTTAAGACCAAGAGAGATTCTCTTGTTCTCAACATCTACTTCAAGAACTACAGCTTCGATCTTATCGCCTACGTTGTAAGTTTTGTTAGCAGACTTTTTGTTTGTCCAGCTCATTTCTGAAACGTGGATCAAACCTTCGATACCGTCAGAAAGCTCAACGAAGATTCCGTAATCTTTAACAGATACGATTTCTCCAGAAACTTTTGAACCTGGCATATATTTATCTTTAGCAGATTCCCAAGGATTAGCTTGAACTTGCTTAAGACCCAAAGATACGCGCTCTTTCGAAGCATCGTATTTAAGGATTTTAACATCAACTTCATCACCAACACCAAGAAGGTTCGAAGGATGCTTAACGCGACCCCAAGACATATCTGTAATGTGTAGAAGACCATCAACACCACCAAGATCGATGAATGCACCGTAATCAGTAATGTTTTTAACAATACCTTTAACGATCATACCTTCTTGAATTTGAGTCAATGTTTCATCTCTCATCTTACCGCGCTCTTCAGCGAGGATTGCACGACGAGAAAGAACAATGTTTCCACGTTTCTTGTTAAATTTAATAACTTTGAATTCCATTGTTTTACCAATGTACTTATCAAGGTTCTTAACTGGACGGATGTCAATTTGCGATCCTGGAAGGAAAGCTTTAACACCGATATCAACAGAAAGACCGCCCTTAACTTTTGCGATAACGGTACCTTCAACAGGCTCACCTTTTTCACAAGCTTCAGAGATCTTGTCCCATGCTTTCAAGATTTCAGCTTTGTCTTTAGAAAGAACTAAGTTCCCCATAGCAGACTCAAGCTTTTCTAGATAAACTTGGATTTCTTCGCCGACTTTGATTTTCATCGTGCCGTCGTAGTTACGGAATTCGCGAGCGAGTACAAGACCCTCTTGCTTATAACCGATATCTACCGTTACGAATTCATCATTCATAGCAACGACTTTACCCATGAAAACTTCGCCTTCAGCGAAATTCTTTGCGGATGCAGAGTTGATCAAATCTCCGAATTCAGTTTTTGCCTTTGTTTCAGTTGCTTCGCCCATTTCGAAGTCGAACCCTTTGATCCAAGACGGGATTACAAAGTTTTTAGATGCAGATGCAGTTGCAGTTTTTGTGGTGGCCATAATATAGCCCCCCTTTTTACTAGACATTAATTCTTCTACTGAAGAGCGAAAAATATAAATGATTGTGGGGGATTAAGCGAGTTTTTTCTTCTTTTGAGTGTACCTACGTCGCTGCGCATAAAGCGTCTCGTAATGAGCATAGAGTTCTTCGGCATAGCGCTCAAAGTGATGTTGCTCCTGAAGTTCTAATTCCACTCCATTGAGCTCCTCTAAGTACTTAGGATAATTAGTAAGAATCTTGATTAATTTGTCTCGCAGCTCTCTTCCATCTTCCGGATAGTAGGTTTCCCCAAATTTTCCCTGCTTTACTACCTGCTGCCGTGTGGATGTCCGAGGCAAAAGGACAGGGGTCTGGGTCACTAAAGCGAAGAGATCAAGATCCGAAAAAAGCTCATTCATAGGCAGTCCCACAAAAACATCGCAGTCCTGGAAACTAGTACTATTCAAAGGGCGGGTCTCAAAACTGATATTCATTTCCAGATGGCGCTCAAGAATCATGCGTTTCAAGGAATCGTAAAGTGGATGATCATACCAGGAGATATCAGTCAGAAATATAAACACAAGATGCTGCTTAAAATCCATTTGTTCCAAGTTATAGAGAAGTGGCTGAATGGCATCCACAAAAATTCTGATGCAATTAAGATCTTCTTCGGTCCGCGAAATGAAGGTCATGATTTTCTTTTTTTCTACAGGATGGGCAGCACGATTTATTTTTGCCGGAAAATCAATCCCCGCACCTGTGACATGAATTTTGCGAGAATTAACGGGGAAAGATTCAATAGCCAGTTCGCGTATATTAGATGAAAAAGTAAAAATAGAGTCTGTTCGAGATAAGAACCATTTGTCAAAGAATGAACTTCTTTTCCACGTGATATTTTCATTGAATGTAAAGACCATAGGAATCTGTGGCATCCCTTTCAAAATCATCCCCAGGGGCAATAGTGAATCATAATTATAAGAATGAATTAAATCGATTTGCTGCTTTTGAAGAATATGCTGGATTTGAAAATAAAAATTGAGCTTACTTCTCAATGTCGAAAGACCGGTCAAAAAATAAATGCGAGGAATAGATTCTTTTTCAGCTTCTTTATCAATCAGAGATTTTTCATGGCATAGGATGTAGGCTGATCCACCAATATTTCTGAAGTATGTGGCATCTGCAATGCAACGTCTCTCAATGCTACTCCATTCTTCTGATAGACAAATATAAAGGACGCTTAAATCAGATAAGCGAAGTCTTTCTCTCATTTACCATCCACAATATCTGCAGTTACTGAACCAATTTTTATTTTTGCCTGAGCCTTTAGCAAAGTACGAGAGGCATTATCACTAAACCAGAAATAAAGATCCCCATCCTTAAGAGTTTCTCCAGTGTATTTGGTTGTTGCATGGATCCTGATGCTTTTCTTATCACCTAACTCTGTCTGAATTTCTTCACGGCCTTCAACTTCACTTCTTAAGATCAATATTTTGCCTTTATTGATAATTGGAATTTCATAGATATCACCGTTTTTCATAGGTAAGCCCTGAAAGAGGAATAGAACAGAAAAGGGATCTATGCTGAAGTAAGGAATATATTCTTTTTTTTCTTTATTTTTAATGTCACCGTTTGATTTTTTTTGTTTATAAAACCAAAAAGTCTTCATCTGTTCACGATCATGCAATTGAAGATCATCTACATTCTGCTTAGTTTCTCTCTGAATCAGGCTATATCGGCTCGAAAGAAATTGATCAGTTGTGACATAAGTATCAACTGTATCGTCTAGTTCATATATGTTGCTATAAAAAGGGGCAGATTTAAATCGTGAGTGAAAATGCCAAACCTCTTTTCCGTTGATCATTTTCTTGCCACGATTTGTGACCATGATTTTTCCCACGGTCATTCCAAGGTAATGAATATCTAAAAAGACTTTTTGATCCACGATGTGATTAGGTTTATATTTACTCCAGACTTTTTCAGCTTTTGCATTCACAGAAACCAATGGAGCTGGATAGTCCTTTGGTAACTTATTCACTGGAACGTCCTGAGTTAAAGGAAGTGCCGGCTTAATTGCTTTGTGTTTTACGACGACTGACTTATTGGTATCTTTTGCTGGAGAAATTTTTTGTTCGAGAGTTTTTTTTTCAGTTCCAGTAACCGTTTCTATTTTTTCGACTTCAAATTTTTCCAATAACTTTTCTGGAGCTTCCACCTGAGCTTCAGGTGTAAGCTCTCCTGGCTTATCCAGCGATGCCTGAAAATCCTTTTCTTTCTTATTTGAGGAGCAACCGCTGAGAATAAAGAGAGCTATAAGCCAAATTTTCACGCTTATTTTCCTTTAAGTTTAACTATTTACTTTATTGTAGTTTATTGAGTTAGTGAATCAAGCTGGAGAACTTTGCTTAAGCCCTGAACCAGCTCTTGTTCTCCACTAATAAACTCAACTTTAATTTTGGTTGAAAGTATGCGCGGATCTTGGGAAACTCGTTTCATCTTAACCATGTCTTTTTCACTGCAGATAATAATAGCAGAGTGCTGAGAGGCCTTAATTAGCAAGTCATTAACATCTTCAGGCGAAAAGAAATAGTGGTCTGGAAAACTCACCCTTTCAGAGATTTCGATCCCGAAATTTTCGAGATATTTATAAAATGAGTCAGGTGAAGCTATGGCCGTAACTGCAATAGCCTTCATTCCTTTTAAATCATGAATGGAAAAAATATATTTATCATGAACATCAAAAACCCCAACCGAATGGTAACTGGTCAGTGCAATTGGTGGTTTATGGTGAAAATACTGACTCAGTTTTTTTTTCAATTTTTGTAATTTTTCTGCTGTTACCATATCGGCCCGAGAAATAATAATAGCATCAGCATCTTTGAGTGCAGTCAGTCCTTCTCTTAAATAGCCCAAGGGGGCAACCTTATAAAGATTAAGCGGCATCAAGGCATCAAAAAGGACGATATTAAAACTACGATAAATTTGAAGATGTTGAAATCCATCATCAAGTAAAACTGCATCCGGTTTAACTTCCGAAAAATACTTCAGTAAATTTTCAGCGCGCTTCTTTCCGACAATCACTGCTCCCCGGCTCATCTTATTGGAAATCATGAGTGGTTCATCACCATAATCAAAGGGATTCAAGCGAAATTTCTGACCAGATTTTAAAAGTCCAGAAGAATGCTCGAGCTGGCCTTTATAACCTCGGGTTAGCACCACAGGGGTGAGACCTTTAGAAATCATCCATTCAGCAAGCCAGATAATGGTAGGTGTTTTTCCGGTCCCGCCAAATGATAAGTTACCCACCGAAATAACCGGAACCTTGAAAGTGGTTTTTTTTAAAACTCCATATTCAAAAAACGAGCGGCGAATACGATAAACCCACTCCCAGACAAAGCTCAAGGGAGTGAAGGCAGTGTTCTTCAGTAATGACTTTATTTTAATTCTAGTTTTAACTTGTTCAACTTCAATCATGAATTACCTGCGACATGAATTCTGGAACCGAAAAATGATCGCCCGCAAGAAGAGTCTTGGTCTTCTTTAATTCTGCCTTTAATTCATTATAAACTGTTTCATTTTCTAACCAAGTGCTAATTACCTGAGCAAGTTGATGAGGGTTAACTTGGTCTTGCGTAAATTCTGGAAAAAGCATTTTACCATGGATGATATTAGTGAGAGAGATGGGACCTTTGTATTTTATAAAATTATTAAAAACAAATTCATTTAAAAGTGCAGCCTTATAGCAAACAACGGTGGGGAGTTCAAAAAGACCTGTACTAAGCGTGACAGTACCACTGGCAGCCAGACTAAAATGACATTCTTTCATAGCCGTGGTCAGATCAGTAGATTCGTAAAATATATCAACATCATTTTGATAATATTCGTAGATATCCTTTTTGATATGACTGACTTTTACCAAATGAACTTCGATAGCAAAGGTTTTTTTTAAAATCCGGATCGTTTCTATGAATTTTGGTAATAAAGAATAAATTTCAAATTTACGACTACCAGGTAAAATTAAAATTTTAATCTTTGGCTTCAATGAGGCGAAAGGCTTTGGGGGAATTAGGTCTAAAAATTTTTTGTAGGTAAGCATTAAAGGATGAGGTATGCCCATCACTTGCTTCACTCCTCTTTCATTAAACCAGGCTTTTTCAAAAGGTAAAATTGTGAATAAGGTATGAACGGTTTTCGCCAAGACTTGTGCCCGATGTGGCTTCCAGGCCCAGGCTTGAGGTGCTACATAATAAAGTACTTTTACACCTTGCTTTGAGAGCCTCTTGGCCAGTCTCATATTAAAATCTTGAAAATCTATAAGGATGGCAACTTTAGTTCCCCTCATTCTTACCTGATTTTCAATATTTTTCATGGCTTTGAAATAAAAAGGAATTTTACTAATGACTTCAGAAAATCCCATGCTCGAGAAATCCTTTAAGTGATAAAGCAGATCTAAACCATGTTCTTTTAATTCTTCTCCACCAACACCAAAATACTCTACTCCAGGAGTAAGAGCTTTAAGTTCAGGAAAAAAACTCAGGGCATGCTCTTCACCGGATTTTTCTCCGGCGATGAGCAGACAACTAGCCAAGGTTCACCTGGATTGTTTTCTGGGTTTCCATGGATTTTAATGTGCAATCGACTAAGTGAACTGCATTCAATCCATCCCGAAGTCCAATTATGGCAGGATTTGATTTTAAAACTGAATCGTAAAAATATTTGTGCTCAAGCAGAAGGTGGTCACGCTTGCTGTAATCCTGATCTTTTACAAAAGTACCATCTTCGTATTTAGTATTTGTAGCTTCAAAGATTTTATTCGTAAACAAATCAACCATCATCATACCATCTTTAGAAATCACTTCGACGTCTCTCATTTCTTTTACGGCATTTCTTCCAACAACCAGAAAAACATGGCATTCATCTTCGAGGGCCAAATGAATATTGGCATGGTCCCAATTATTAGTTCTGATTTTTTGCCCTTGAGCTGTGATTCGAAGAGGCTTTTGTTTGAATAAATGCAGCACGAGATCAAGATCATGAATCGCTAGATCCTGAACAACATCTACATCAGTCGCACGTCCTTTAAAGGGTGCTACACGGTTCATGCGAACTGTGTAAGGTGGAGTAAGTTTGGCAAATTTATCTTTCAGTTTTTCCCAAGCTTCATGAAAACGCTCACTATGACCTACTTGTAGAACAACCTTTTTATCAGCGGCAATTCTGGCCAACGCCTTACCTTCTTCATCGTTGGAACAAATCGGTTTCTCACAAAAAACATGCTTATTATTTTCTAATAAATATTTAACCAGCTCAAAGTGAGTGGAGGTGGGAGTCACAACAAAAGCGGCATCAATATCATTGATAATCTCTTTTATGTCGCTTACAACTTTTACCTGAGGATGATTTATTCTAGCCGACTCTTGTCCCGCGGGAAATTTTTCTACGATGGCGACAAACTCTGCCATATCTTTATGGGCCTCTACTTTCTGACAATGCCATTTACCCAAGTGCCCATAACCTAATACTGCAACACGAACTTTTTTCATTTTCTACCTAGCTTGCCATGAACGGCGCAATACCAATTTCAGATTTTTTAATGAATGAAGCGATTTCCTGAATCACTTCATTTGCTTTGTAATCTTCCATAAGTTCAGCATGAGAGACAAAGGCCCTTGGAGCAAGTGCGGAAGCTTCCATAGTCCGATAGAAGTCTACCACTTCAGAAACGATTTCTTTTGAATGTCCCTGACGTTTAAGTCCAATTATATTGATACCTTTTAAACGAATGCGGTTTCCGTAAGCAGTACAAAAATGGGGTACATCACGATCAATTCCAGAACCGCCCCCAATATAAGCCCCTCTACCAATTGTCACAAATTGCGAAATACCGGTATTACCACCAATGATAACTCTATCACCGATATTCACATGACCCGCAAGATTCACTGAGTTGGCGAAAGTTAAATTGTTACCCAAAGTACAATCATGGGCTATGTGACAATAGGCCATGAATAGTGAATTTGAACCGATAATGGTTTTTTTATCCTGCTTTAGTGTTCCACGGTGAATAGAGACATATTCACGAAATGTATTGTTATCTCCAATGATCGTTTCAGTTGGCTCGCCTATATAAGAATTATCCTGAGGAGGGGCACCAATTTATCCAAATTGAAAAAACTTATTATTTTTACCGATGGTCGTATGACCATCGACCACAACATTTGAGTGAAAAATACAATCATCACCAATAACTGAATTGGCGCCAATGACACAAAAAGGTCCAATCTTTACATTGTTACCGATTTTCGCTTCAGGATGAACAAAAGACATTGGATGAGCTTCGTAATTTTTTGACATAAAAGACTCTCTCTTAATTATTTATAAGTTATTTTTAAAGAAGCCATGATGGTGGACTGACTCATTAATTCACCATTAGCATAAATTTCACAATCATACATTTGAATTGCGCCACGAACTTTAGTCAAAGTGGAATGTATCTCCAGATCCATTGGCGGGTTAACTGGTTTTCTGAATCGGGCTGAATCCACACCCAAAAGAGCCACTTCTAACTTGGAATCTTCAAAAGATTTTTCAAGACAGTTAACCGCCAGAAACGAAGCCCCCTGGGCCATCATTTCAATCTGAACTACACCCGGCAGAATTGGATTACCGGGAAAATGTCCTTCAAGAACTTTAACTGTATTATCGACTTTGAATTTACAAATAGTTTTTCCACCAATTAATTGCTGAGGAGTAAAAGGACCTTTTTTGTCCTTAAGCTCTTGCGGCATAATTATAGCTTCAACAGAATCTATAAAGAGAAAGGGATCTCTGTGAGGAAGAAAGTTCATCACCTGCTTCTTATCCATCAACATAAAAACTCCTTATTCTTTGTTTGATTTGAGTGACATATTTCTTAAATACGCCACGCCTTTCATCCATTCTTTTAAATCTTTAGCAGGATGACCGCCTAATTTAGAACCAGCAGGCCAGATGGCACCCTCATTAACTTTTGCTCCACCTGCCACTTGAGTTCCCATACCAATATGACAATCAGGCCCAATGGCCGCACGTCCTCCAAGAACAACGTAATCTTCCAGCACTGCACTTCCAGCAATGCCTGATTGACCACAAAGGATGCAACCTTTTCCAATTTTACAATTATGAGCAATCTGAACGAGGTTATCGATCCTTGTTCCTGAACCAATGATTGTCGGAGAAAAAGTTCCCATATCTACGCAAGAATTTGCACCAATTTCAACATCATCATGAATATTCACTCCACCCATGTGCCAGATTTTTTGGTGCTTGCCCTGATGAAAGGTATATCCGAAACCATCCGACCCAATCACCACTCCAGAATGGAAGCGACAATTTTTGCCAATGGTTGAATAAGAATAAATCGTAACATTTGGATAAAGTTTAGTGTCATCGTCAATCGTAACGTAAGGATTGATCACACAACCACTCATGATTTCAACGTTGGCGCCAATTTTTACATTTTCTCCGATAAATACATTCTGAGAAATGCGAGCAGTTGGATCAATTTCAGTCGTACCCATCTGACGTCCATCAACCTGAGTGTTGAGGAACTTCATTTTCATATCGTAAAATGGTTTTGATAAAAGTGTAAGTGAAAGGGCAACGTTCGGAGTCGTTGCAATCCAGCTCATTTTTTCAATTTCGACTTTAGTCTCAGCATTCATGAGATTAAAAAATTTCTCATCAATGATCAGCCCTACTTTCGAAGAATGTAATTCTTGTAGCTTAGGAATCATCTTGGCCAAAAACTTAGCATTCCTGATGAAAATAAAGCTCTGAAGAAGGATGGCGTCTAATGCAGAAATGGCCAGAATTTCTTCTGGCCATTCAGGGTTTTTAACAATTTTTAAAGTTGTATCAAACTTTAGAAGATCGCTTAGTTTCATTTATTTTCCAAGATATTTCTTGTCGTAAGCTTTAATCACTTCATCAGTGATATCTTTTTTAGATTCAGCATAAATAATCGGAGCAGCTGAAAGCTCAAAAGTCATAGCAACAGCATTCGCTTTGGAAATTTCATCAATGATTGGACGAAGCTTTTCAAGAATTGGTTTTTTCATGTCTTGCTCCATTTTCTGGATGTCTTTTTGAAACTCCATAGTCTTACTTTGAAGCTTCATCATTGATTCCTGAATTTCGCGCTCTTTATTCATGCGAGCAGCTTCCGCCAAAACCATGCTTTGTTTTTTATAATCTTCCTGAGCTTTTTTAATTTTATCCTCATCCTTCTTAAGAATGACCTTTTTATCAGTAAAAGCCTTCTCAAGTTGCTTTTGAACGCTTTTACCTTCTTTAATTGTAGTTATGATTTTTTGGATATCAACCAAACCAACAAGAACAGCTGACTGAGCAGTAATGCTAAATGTAGTGATCAATAATGCTAATAAAAACTTCATATTTTCTCCTTAAAGTAGCCAAACTTTATCACTGATTAGAACAATTGTCCTATGTCAAAATGGAACTGATTCCCTGATTCCTGATGGAGTTTATCGTCCTTGGGATTGATAGGAAAACCAAATTCAAATCTAAGAACACCAATTGGTGAAAACCAACGGAATCCAAAACCGTAATCACTTCTTAATGCAAAATCATTATTTTCGCCGATGCGTTGTTCAAAAACGTTACCAGCATCGTAGAATACGACCCATTTTAGTCCAGCTTCCTTTATCAAAGGATGTTCAAATTCCAAGGTTGCTAAAAGACTAAAAAGACCACCAAAGTTAAACACTTCCTGCTTATTAGTCTCAGTGTTCAACGCGAATCTTCTTGGCCCAATATCCTCCAGGTTAAAGCCTCGCATGTTACGAGCGCCACCCATTGAGAATTTTTCAACGCGAGGTATTTCTCTCGGTGTCGTTTTAAATAACTGGGTAGCATTAAGACGGGTACGCATCACCAGTTCGCCTATAAGAGGTTTATAGTAACGGCCCTCAACATCGGCTTTTATCCAACGCATAGTACCGCCTAGACCAGTATATTCCAGGGATGAACTGCCATAGTAACCATTGCTGGGTTCAAAAATATTATTACGCTTATCTCGGATTATTGAAGCTTGTAGAGATGAAGCCGAGCCATTTTCTATTTCTTTCTTAATTCCCTGATTAATAACATTCGTAACCATGTTGTCTTCGTATCGGTAAGTCAAGAATAAGCGAGTGTATTCAAAAATGGGGTGACCAACGCGAAGATCAGCACCATGCTTACGATAACCAAAAGAACGAATAAAATATGAAACCGTTTGATAATAATCTGCTCCAGCTGTCCACTTCGTATCAAAAAGATAAGGCTCAGTGAAACCCACGTTATAGATCTGTTGGCGATTAGAATAAGAAAGGTTGAGGTTAATATTCTGACCAAGTCCACGGAAGTTATTCTGAGCCACAGAAGCTTGGATAAATCCTTTCGTAGCCGTTGAGTAACCTGCACCTAAAGAGATCTGCCCAGTTGGGCGCTCTTTAATTGAGATTTCAAGATCAAGAATATTATCAGTCCCCTTTCGGGTAATGGTATTGAAAATAACACTTTCAGGCTGAAAAAATCCGAGTCGGTTAACATTGTCCTTAGACAACCTGAGCTTGGAGCCGGAGTACATTTCACCCTCATGAATTCGCAACTCTCGACGGATAACTTTATCCCTGGTCTTGGTGTTGCCTTTCATGATGATTTTACCAAAGTAAGCGATGACCCCTTTCTCGAAAGAAAAAATTACATCGACTTTATTTTCACCTGGAACAATTTCTAAAGTCCTGAGTACGTTGGCAAAAGCATAACCTTTGTCTTGATACATCTCAGTTAAGGTCTGAATATCAAGTCGAAGGTTCTCTTCGTTATAGATGTCACCAGACTTAATCTTTAATTTCTCCATCATCTCTTTTTCAGTGAAAAGAAGTTCGCCATTGAAAGAAACATTGTTGATTGAAAACTGTGGACCTTCAGTTAGTCTGACGGTGATAAAAATCCACTTTTTATCTTCAGAAGCCGTGACTTCAGGATTTTGTATATTAATCTGCAAGTAACCGCGAGTTTTATAGAAATATTTAAGTCTTTCCACATCCGTTTGAAAATTAATCTCTTTGAAGTTTCCAGAGCCAGACAAAAAGGAAAAATAGGACTCTTCGTGAGTCTGCATGAAGCTTTTTAATTCTTCATCAGCTAAAGCTTTATTTCCCAGGAAAGTAATTTTCTTAACTCTTACCTTGTCCCATTCTTTAATTTTAAACTTAACCTCTACGGAGCCGTTCTTGTTATCAATCAGCTTGTAAGTGGCTTGAGCTAGAAAATAACCTTTCTCTTCATAGTGTTTTTGAAGAAGGAGAACGTCATTTTTAAGGGTGGAAATATCAAGAATATTAAATTCTTTAGTCTTAACTTGTTCTTTTAAATCGTCATCGTTGATTTCATCGTTACCATCAAAAGTTATCTTACTTATGATTGGTTTCTCTTTAAGTCTAAAAAGAAGAATATTTTTTCCATCTTTTATCTTGTGATAGGCTTCAACTTCCTCAAAATATTTCATGTCATAAATGCGGGAGAGATCTTTTCTGAGTAGATAGTTATCCAGCATCATATCTGGACGGATGCTTAATTTCTCAGTGATTGCTTCAGACTCAACTTTTTTATTGCCTTCAATTTCAACCGAATCGACACGAAAAAATTCTCGGATGGGGCCAATGATTTCCTGAGCGAAAACGGCGGACGATCCAAAAGTTAACATAAAAATGAATGTCAAAAGCAGGGCTTTTTTCAACTGCGGAGTCCTTGGCGCGAAACGCTATCCTATTAATTTTATTTGCAGTTGAGAATACTAGCCAATTATCTGACCATCTTCAATGACTATTTTCCGAGGAAAGTGCGAAGCCACCTTATCATCATGAGTCACCACTAATAAGGTAGCATTAAAATCAGTCGTTAGATTTTTGAGAAGTGTAGTCACTTTTTCCGAATTTTTTGAATCTAGATTACCAGTTGGCTCATCACACAAAAGTATCTTAGGACGTAAACTTAAAGCACGAATAATATTTATTCTCTGCTGCTCACCGCCAGAAATTTCAAAAGGATACTTCTCTAAACAGTGATTAACGCCTAAGTATTCCGAAAGCTTACTAATATCTTTTTCTACTTGAGCTAAATTTCTTCCCCCAATTCTAGCCGGAAGTAAAATATTGTCCCGACAAGTCATAGAAGGAAGTAAAAAGTGAAACTGAAAAACAAATCCAACTGACTCGTTACGAAAACGGGCCAGATCCTCATCACCCATGGCGGAAATATTTTTATTATTAATAATCACTTTTCCGGAGGTTGGCTGGTCTAGCCCACCCAATAAATAAAGTAGAGTCGATTTTCCAGACCCCGAGGCTCCACGAATGGCCACTTGTTCTTTTTCAGCAATACTAACATTCAGACCACGTAGAACGCGTGTTTTTCCAAACGATTTTTCCACCTGTTCGAGGCGAATAAAAGTCATGCGAACTCCTGACGAAGACCCTGCACGATTGGTCTATTTTTTAATCTCCAGTATCCAAAAAGTCCTGCCAGCAGAACCCATAACAAGGAAACCAGATAAACAATAACATATGCCTTACTATCTAATCGGATTTGTAACGAGGAGAGAACATAAATCTCTCCCGGTATCTGAAAAAATGAAAGATTTGCCAGACTCCAATTAAATAATAACGACAGAAGATAAGCTCCACCGCAAGCAAGTGCCCACACGATAAAAATCGAAATGAACCAGAATTTCATGATCTGGTGAAGGGACATACCCACTGCCCTCAGAAAGAAAAAATCCTGTGCTTTCTTTTCCATAATATAAATGACGAAAGCGATAATGTTGAAAACAGCAACAACTACAATTAATTGTAAAATTAAAGAAATTGAAATTTTCTCAACCTTCACAGCTTCAATAAGGAATGAATATTCGCTCCAGAAAGGACGAACAAAAAAATCGATAGATAATTCACGGCGAAGTTTTTGCTGATCAATCTGAATTAAATCCAAAGATTCAAGTGGCTTTGCCGGATCCTGAGTTGAAAGAATCACAAGATTAACCCAGTCTCTGACTCCTAAAACCTCGGCCAGTACCTCACGAGGAAGATAAATTAGCCGTAAATCTTTTTGATAAATCCCATGAGTAACAAGGGCAGTAATTTTAAATTGCCTGACTGTAGGCAATGATTCAGATGAGGCATTTCCTCTGCCAAAAGTAAGTGCAATTTCATCACCTACTTTCACTTTTAAAGCGTGGGCCAGTTCGATTCCGATGATCAGTCCAGTATTTTCAACATGAAGCTTAAGACCAGTTGCTTGTGAAAAATTCTCTCCCTCAATGCCTCGTACGAGTACTCCCTTACTAATTCCTTCATGAATCGCAAATGCTTCCGTCTGGATGACCGGAGCCATCGCCAGAGGATGGATCGATTCGAGATTTTTTTTTAGTTCTGAAGTGAGGGGAAAGAAACCTTTTTTAGAGGTAATCAGTAAATCACCGGATGAATGCCTGAGACCAGACTTTAATAAATGATCAAAGCCATCCATCAGGCCAAAAGTACAAAGAATAACTGAAATGGAAAATGTAAAACTAAATATGGTCGCTAGCAGGATTTTACCCGCTGAGCGCCCATGAAGAACAATTTTTAAGATACTAAGGTAAGAATTAAGCATCTTCTTCAGAAAAGAAATGTTCTTTCTTAAGAAGCGGAAAAAGGATCACATCACGAATTGTGTGTGAATTAGTTAAGATCATGACTAAACGATCGATACCAATACCCTGCCCTGCTGTTGGAGGCATTCCGTATTCAAGGGCACGAACAAAATCATAGTCCATGTCTGAAGCTTCATCATCACCAGCTTCTTTGGCCATGGCCTGATCGGCAAAACGATCAAGTTGATCAGTTGGATTATTTAACTCAGAGAAGGCATTGCCTACTTCCCAGCCATTCATGAAGAATTCAAAACGATCTACGAATTCCGGATTTTCATCATTACGACGAGAAAGCGGAGAAACTTCAGTTGGATATTCTGTGATAAATGTTGGTTGAATAAGTTTGGCTTCAACTAGTTCCTCAAAGCAAAGTACCAGTAACTTGCCCCATGACAAGCTTTGAGCTTTTTTAAGATCAGCATTAGTATTTTTTAAGAGAGATAATAAATGGATGCGATCATTCACTTGCTCCATGGTGGAGTTCGTAAATTTCGCCACAGCTTCTCTCATAGTGAAACGAGCGTATGGACCCTTTAGGTTAATTTCATTTTCACCGAAAGTTACAGTATCAGACTTGATAACATCATGAGCAAGACCTGTGATTAAGGCTTCAGTAAAATCCATCAGATCGTAATAATCAGCGTAAGCCCAGTAGAACTCAATCGAAGTAAATTCTGGATTGTGTTTTAGTGACAAACCTTCATTTCTAAAACAACGATTAATCTCAAAAACTTTGTTGTATCCACCCACGATCAGACGCTTCAAGTGAAGCTCTGGAGCAATACGCATAAAGAGTTCCATATCAAGAGCATTATGATGGGTCTTGAAAGGTTTAGCAGCAGCACCACCGGCCACTGAATGCATCATGGGAGTTTCAACTTCCAAAAAATCATTTTTATAAAAATACTCTCTGATATAGCGAATGATTTCAGAACGACGACGTAGCTTCTCACGAGTTTCTTGACTCATGATCATATCTACGTAGCGCATGCGATAACGAAGTTCAGTATCGGTTAATCCATGGAATTTTTCAGGTAGTGGACGAATGGATTTCGTTAAAATAACAAATTCACGTACGTTCAGAGCAAGATCACCCTTCATGGTTTTAAACACATCGCCTTCAGCATATACGATATCTCCGAAATCAAGATATTTATATTCTTCCATGCCTTTCTCTGAAGTGATTTGTTTATTCACATAAAGCTGAAAACGACTTGAACCATCATCACACTGAAGAAAGGCAGCTTTACCGAAATCTCTTACCATCATCACCCGACCAGCGACCTTATAACGGGGAGTCTCCCCAATTTCTTCTTTGGTCATGTGATGATATTTTTCGGTCAAAGTATTAAACTTTGTGTCTGGTTTGAAACCATTCTTATAGGGATTTGAACCAGATGATTCAAGCTTCTTTCTTTTATCTAAACGAACATCCATTTGTTCTGAAAATAGTTCTGTCCATCTTCTGATGTGTTTGTCTTTCATGATTTTCCCCGATGTCGTTAAATTCATATCACTCATAAATCATCCATTCCTGTATCTTGAACTACTCCCCCGAGACTCTGCCACTGGAGATAAGCTTTCATAAAATCATCCAAATCTCCATCCAGTACCGTTTCGGCTTGAGAGGAGTGGAATCCATTACGATGATCCTTCACCAATTTGTAAGGGTGAAGAACATAAGAACGGATTTGAGATCCCCATGCAATATCTTTCTTGCCTGCCTCAATCTTATCCTGCTCTTTTCTACGCTGCTCTAGCATGTACTCATAAATCCGAGATTTTAAAATCTTCATACCCATAGCACGGTTTTGGAGCTGAGAGCGTTCATTCTGACATGCCACCACAATTCCAGTAGGAAAGTGAGTGAATCTGACAGCAGAATCAGCCGTATTCACTGATTGTCCACCAGCACCACCAGAGCGGTAAATATCAATTCTTAGATCTTTGTCTAAAACTTCAACTTCAATGGTGTCATCGACTTCTGCTGTGACATAAATTGAAGAAAATGAAGTGTGTCTTCGGGCATTGGAATCAAAAGGGGAAATTCTCACTAAACGGTGAACTCCGCTTTCTGATTTTAAAAGCCCGTAAGCAAATGGACCTTGGACTAGCAGGGTGGCAGATTTAATTCCAGCTGAATCCCCATATTGAAAATCAGTAACAGTAACTTTAAAGCCTTTGCGCTCACACCAGCGAGTTACCATTCTCATGAGCATATTTGCCCAATCACAACTTTCAGTTCCACCAGCTCCGGCGTTGATGGTAACAATTGCATTATTGGGATCAGTCTCGCCCGACAACAGGGCTTTTTGTTCAGCCTCGTTCAGTGCTGTTTGAAGTTTCGGAAATAGTTCCAGCGCTTCATTTACAGATGAATCGTCTCCGGACTCTCCCATTTCAAGCAATACTTCGAAGTCATCCGCTAATGACTTCACGGCGGCATAACCTTTAACAGTACTTTCTAAAATTGATTTTTCTTTTTGAATCTTAGAAGCATTTTTAGTGTCGTTCCAAAAGCCTTCAAGTGCCTCTAGTTCCGAAATTTCTTTGATGCGGTTTTTTTTACGTTCGACGTCAAAGCGACCTCCGAATGGTTTCGAGAGTTTCTTTTACTTGAGAGAACTGTGATTTATAATCAGCCAGTTTTAGTTGCAGCGAATCATCCATTTAGAACCTTCCAAAAGTGTTCTTCACTTTAACAAAGAGAAAGGTCTTTTGAAAAGAGATGACTCACTATTCTCGAGGGATATTATCGGGGTCTCTTAACCAATTACAGTCAAATGACAGTTCACCTTGGGCATCGGCTTTCTTTTTACCTTCTTCAGAGACTATTCTAAGAATTGAAGCGATAGTTTTACGTTCTGCGGGAGCTTTTTTAGCGTTAAATGACAAAAGGAATTTAACCAGCTTCCAAATATCCTGACCTTTTTGAGTTTTAGGTACTTCTTCAAATTTTACCAAATAAAGGAACACTTGTTTGGCCAGAGTTTCGCGAATTTTAGGAGTATCAAGAACACTTGGGAGTTTTGGTAACATTGAATTGATGGCAGGTTTATAGATACTGTAAGCATCCATAACTTCATTTGCATCCATAAAATTATTTAAGTTTGAATCCCATCGAGTAATGGTTGTTTCAATGTGCATCATCGCCAGAAGAATCGACATGATGTCACCTTCTGTATAAGGAATTTCGCTCAGATCATCTGGGTATTGGTGACAAAATCTAGCGGCCTTAGCGGAAGCCACTAAGTAGTTAAAGTTGTGTTCCGAATTAAAGTTAGCATCACAGCTCGCCTCATCACTTATTCCAAGGTATTCAAATAATCTTGGGAAATATTGACGATAATGAGTACAAACACCGTTGTAAAAATATTTATTAAAGCATTCAGGGTTGATTCGATCAAATTCATCAAGATGGCAAGTTGAAGCATCTTCGACAACTTTCTGTTCATAAAATTTGAATAGAGTTTTCTGAGCATCCATTGCTGTCATTAAACTGATCGCAAATTCAGTCGCTTCATCCACATCTAACACTTTATTATCATCTGATTGGGCTTGGAACAATGATCCCAAAAGTGCAATCGTTTCTGCCGTATTTCTGGAACGACGTGGAAGAATGATATTCATTTCAATCAATTCATTCTCAAATTTTTTCATAATATCACGAAGCTGTTGATCTCCCATTGAGAGTGAACTTCCGTAGTATCCAAATGTCGTTTTAATTAAGTATTCGAAAGTTGCAATTTCCGCTGGCCCATTGGGATTACGTTTGTGATCTAATGAATAGTAGGCAATATCAAAACTGCCTCTCATATAACGGTAAGTATTAATGATTCGGCAAAATTCATTCAATTCGGTCTTATTTAAAGGGAAATCTAATTCATATATTTTAGGATCAAGATAAACAGATTGGGGTAAATCAAGCAGAGCCTTAATCTTCGGAGTATTGTATATCTTATGAAATATGAGTCCCTTGGCAGTAACGTTGTAGATATGCGAGAACATTTTTTCTAGATCCTTACCCGTAACCCATTCTTCTTCCTCGGGCGTAAAACCTTCATTCCTGGTTTTAGTTAAAATCTTTTTTACTTCTTTGATCAAAACGCGATATTTACCAATCTTTTTCTTATCATCTTTTATGAAACGGTCCATTCCATCAATTGCCATGTCCATCTCAAACATTGGCTCAAAACGTCGATCACCTCGGACAGGATGAAAAAGAATATTCGCCAGATCCTCAACATCTTCTTTAATAAATTGGAAAGTATCTTTTTGTTCTAGTAGTAAATACTTGTAACGAATTCCATCTAAAGCCAAAGAAAGAAGTTTTGGTAAATGGGAAAAGATAAAACCTAATTCTTTGTGATTAATTGTTATGGTATCACCACCGGCGATTATTTTTTTTACAAACAAAATGCCTTCTATTTTTGCCAGGTCTTCATCATTATCTACAAATGCCTTAATTAAAGTCATTAGATCCTGAAAATGAATTTCGCCATTTCTATCAGCTACAAAAATTTCATCAAGCTCTGCTTTAATTTCTGTAGCAGCATCCTCTACACGCTTTCGGTGGGATTCATGAATGGCCAATGTAGCAGGCTGATCTGAACCAAATGTACGGGAGTAATGACGATAAGCATGGATGTTAAAAATACGAACTAAATTGATAATTTGATTAACGTGTCTTCTAGAGATGAAGTCTTTATCTTCACCGGTTATCAAATGCGATAAAGCAAATATGACATCAATAACTTCAAAAGTCTTAGGTTTAATATCTGGACGATTTCTCTTGAGATAATTTATTAGTGAAGTTCGTGATAGAACTTCACCTCTTCCAAGTTCAGACATATCAATGAATATTTCTAAATTCTTTTCAAGGCAATCAATAGTACCGGTAATTTTCTTGGTAAGGATGTCTGAAATTTCATCCATATTCAATTCGCAATTAGCTCGAGTCCGACTTGATTCAAGGCTGCTATCAATTAGCTTTTTACCTATAAGATCACCACAGCCGGCAAGAGAGAGTTGCAGAAGAATGAGTATCAATAAGCCATAGTTAAATTTCATTCTATAATTTTCAGGGGATTACGAAGGCAGGTAAAGCCCCGGCAAAAACGCCGAAAACTTTAAATATCAACAAGTTAATAGCTATTAAGGGAACAAATTCGGCCAGGATGTATTCAGGAAGATCTTGATCCAGCTATCCGATTCTCTTTCAACATCCAAATATATATCCATGTCGTCATGCATTAAAGCAATTGGCCCAAATTCTTCGTTCCGTTTGGCGAGCGATGTTCTCGTAGTCGAAGTATTATCAGGGATATGATCGGGATCTCTTAAAAGTGCACAGTCAAAAGTTGAAGGTGCTCCTTGTTCTCCAATGGTCACTAGAAGAGATGCAATAGTTTTACGATTTGCAGTGGCATCCTTATTGAAAGTCATTAAAAATTTTGCAAACTTCCAAATTGAACCAAAATCTTTTATGTCTGGAACTTGCTCATATTTCACCATGAATTGATAGATTTGTTTTTTGAGTTTTTTCACGACTCCAGGCATTTTCTCTAAAAATCCATCCAGGGCGGGAGAATAGATACTATAAGCATCCATAACTTCTGCCGGATCCATTACGTTATTATGAGTACGATTATCCCAACGAATAATGGTTGTTTCAATATGCATCATCGCCAGGAAGATCGACATCATATCGCTCTTGGAATAATAAATTTCTTCATCTGTATTAGGATATATATTGCAAGTACGGGCAGCTATGATGGACCGATTTAAATATGCCAGGTTTGCGGCATTCTGTCTTACATTGGTAGCAGCTTGAGGTATGCGACAAACGAGTTTCTTATTTTCATAAACAGTAGCACCCAATGAATCAAATAATTTTGGAAACTGATCGGGGTAATTGAAACAAACAGCCTCAAAGAAATTTTCCTTAAAACATTTTGGAGAAACTCTTGCGAACTTGTCCATTTCACATTTATTTTCTTTTTGCAGCTTTAAGAAATGCTCATTAATGTCTTTAGAAATATCAATGGCAGTAAACAAACTGACGGCAAATTCGGTTGCCTCATTTACGTCAAAGACTTTATTTTCGTCTGACTGATACTGAAAGAGAGAACCAAGAAGAGTAATAGTCTCAGCGGTTTTTTCTTCGCGACCCGGATAGATTAATTCATTATCGATCAAGACCTTACGAAATTTGTTCACAATATTGATTACATGATCAGTTTTTAGATAAACACCATTGAGCTTGGCAACAGCATCACAAAGCACTTTTCCGTCTAAAGTGTTATTTGGACAACCATACTTTTTCATAAGCAGAGTCATGGCATATTCGTAGATGGCAATCTCAAATGTGGCATTGGCGTTTCGGCGGTACTCCTCAGTATAGAAAGCAGAAAGATTCTCCCCTTTCATAAAGCGGTAAGACTTAAGAATACGGACAAATGAATCTACTCGGTTTTTTTCACTTCTAAATAGAGCATATAAATTTTTGAAATCATAAGTAATAGGACGTCCTGGACGAGACTCCAAAAGGACTCTTTCTGTTGACCAGAAACGGTGATAAAAAGTTCCTGTTTTAAGCAAAGTTAGACCATGAGTGAACAAACGACGAAGATCACCACCGGTAATCGATTCAGCAGCTCCTTCCATCACAATCATTTTGGCTTCTTTCAGAAGATCATAATATTTGTCTAAGTTTAACTTTTGATCTTTATCAAAAATATTAATAGCATGAATAGCTTCACGAAGTGAGAAAAGTTTCTCGTTCTCACGATCACCCATACTGCCTGAAAAAACTAGGCTGTTGAGCATTTCAAGGTCAGAATTCAATAAATGTATTGTAGATTCTTGATCAAGACGAATGTCTTTAGATCTCATAGCATCAAGGGCAAGTAGCACATATGAGCTGAAGTTTTCAATTAAACGGCTCAATTCTAAATGAGTTATTTCGTCTTTAGAACCACCAAGAGCAACTTTCTTGAGAAAAAGTAATTTTTTAATTTTCCCCAATGAATCTTCATTGTTCTCAGTTGTGAATGCATCCAAAAGTGAATTCAGATCAAGTGTATGGATTTTACCATTACGATTGGCATTAAAAATGTTTCTTAGACCTGATGAAATTATCAGGGCAGCTGGTTTGATTCGCTGGTCTCTTCTGAATCTATAAGTTTCATATTCAATTGGATCTTCGTCCATAAACACTGGCTTGAAATTTTTTGAAGCTTGCTCATTGAAGATTTTTGTAAAATTAATAAGAGCATCAACATTGGCATCTGACATGTAGTCAGGATCTTCACCGTAGACCAGAAAATTAATGTCAAAAACACTCTTAAGAACTCTTAGAACTTCCGGCTTAATATCTTTACGGTTTCTCTTGATATAGCTTTCAAGCGCTTTACGGGATAAATAACCGGGTTTATTCGATTCAACGGCTTTAATAAATAATTTTAAGTTTTTTCCAAGGCAATCGA
Organism: Bacteriovorax stolpii; assembly: GCA_945860895.1. GTDB lineage: Bacteria > Bdellovibrionota > Bacteriovoracia > Bacteriovoracales > Bacteriovoracaceae > Peredibacter. The sequence continues at coordinate 25,543 of CAMASK010000001.1, read as the reverse complement.
TGGCTTCTTCAATTGGCTCTTCAAGAATCAGCGCAAATTCATCAACATTTAATTCACAATTTGCTTTAAAACGATTCGATTCTAAAGATTTATCTTTGATCTCTTTTTGGAACATGTCATTACAGCCGCCGATGAGAATCATCGAAGCTAGAAATAGCGAAGTTAAACATGTTCTAAAAAAATTCATACATTCCCTAAAAAATATAGCGAAGTCCTGCAAACACAGCATCGTTATTAGTAAATGGTGACCAATACGACTTGCCGCTATTTGGGGTCCCGATCATATTCACTCCCAAACTCATAAGCAACTCTTTCGATACTTTATAACCAGCGCGCAACATCACTAAACGATCAGTGGTGAGCATGTCGTATTTCAGGTCCCCAGAAAGACGATACTTACGACCTAAATTTCGGGACAAAAATCCATGTACTGCCTGGTTCCAACGAGGATCTTGAGCTAGTGAGTCTCGTTGACGGTCAAATGGACTTACGCGGGCCACATAGTTAAAACCCATTCCATATTTGTCATTGATTTTAGAAATACCGCCACCTAAGTAAGCTTCACGACGCTTCTCGGTTTTGATTTCAGTATAGGTAGTAGCGTCCTGGTTACCATCTGGAAAAGTGTTTGGATAAACCGCCAGACCACTCACATTCATTTCCACATCTGCATTTCTATATTTCAAAGCACCACCAAAAACATCATGATAATAAACTTCAGGTTTAATGAAAGCTTTAACCGAAGCTGCATCTTGAGCGAGGGCAACTTCTACATTGGTTGAAATATTGTTTTCTGGTTTACGAATAAAGAAACCATCAGCTGCCCAATGCTTATTTTCCCAGCCAACATTGGCACCCAAAGAATAGCGATAAACAACATCCGAAATAGAAGGATATTGAACAATATATTGAATGGGAGTTACATTCCCATCAATCACCGTAGTTGCAGCAGGTGGATTGGCCCAAGGGTTTCGAGAAGTAATTGTGTTGTCTGATTTATTGACATCAAGGCCCGGGTTCATCTCAGGCGCGTACAGGCCGGAAGCAAAAGCTTTCCAAAAAAAACCTGAACTTGATTTATTTTCATAATTTAATCCAATCAAACCTTCCTGACCTGGATCAAAGAAATCAAAATTCTTGCGGTTATTTAATTTACCTAAACCCCATGCTTTATCCAATTCTGACCAAGGAAGAATTTGTCTGCCGAATTTGACCTGATCACCCGTTTTAGTGACTGAATTCCAACCTCTAAAAATGCCTTTATATCCAACGTAAGCTTCTTGCAAAGAATACATGGTCAAACTCTGATCATTAATTTGTGCAGAAAGGTTAAACTTACGCTCAACCTCAAAAGAAGAATCTCTGTGATAATTAAAATTGAAATCACCATTGTAACGGTTACCTGGAACGTCACCAATATCTCGATTAACCTGATTACTCATACCACCAAGAGAACCTTGAATCGTGTCATTGAGTGCATGGGCAGAACTCATCATCATGGTGAGGCATAAGGAGAAAACTTGTTTGTTTGTTAAAGAAGCCATGAAGGTTCAAACCTTTTGTTTTTAGAATGGGTGATTTAAACATTATCCTAGAAAAACCAACCCTTTCCTTGACCCATTGTATCAAGGCAAACGGACCAAGATAACGCACAATGTAAATGTTTCCTTACCTGTCAGAAGTCAGAACCTTTAAGTTGCGCTGATTAGTCTTTTCCTTGTATCGTTTGGATGACTTTTACCTGCATAGAAAGGATGCGTTTAATGAACAAGCTAAGTATTGGAATTTTAATGATTTTTACGGCAATTTCCCTGTCTGCCCAGGCTTCTGGTGGCCGTTTTCACCCTAAGCATTTGTTTATCAAAATGAAAGCAGGTCAGAACTTGGTGAAATCTCCCCTAATTAAGAGCGCAAAAAAAGTTATCGGTAATCTTTATTTAGTTAAAACCAATCATCTTTCGGATTTAACTCAAGAGCTTTCGATCAATGACTCTGTTGAATATTCTCAAAAAGATTTCTACGGCGAAAAAAGAATGATGCCTAAGCTTGAAGTATTGGACCATGTTTCCTTGGCCATTAAGAGCTTTACGGATTTCAACTTTGTGTCTTTCAATGATCCAGATGCTTCAAAGCTTTGGGCCTTCACAACTCGTACTGGTATGGATGTAAGTTCAGCTTATGATTCCCTTCCAAATAAAGATGCCCAGGAAGTTATCGTGGCAGTTGTTGATACCGGAGTTGATCACAATCATGAAGACTTAAAAGATATCATGTGGACAAATGAAGATGAAATTCCTGCGAACGGAATCGATGATGACAACAATGGTTACATTGATGATATTCACGGAATCAATACCCTGGTCAGAGATGCTCAAGGCCGCGCAACTATGAATACGATGGCTTCTCACTGGCACGGAACTCACGTTGCTGGAACAATTGCAGCAACTCAAAACAACGGTCTAGGTATTGCTGGTGTAGCTAATAACGTGAAAATTATGGCGATCAGAACTGTGCCTGACGATTCAGATGAACTTGATTCAAATATTGTTGAAGCTTACAAATATGCTGCCAAGAATGGAGCTAAAGTTATCAACTGTTCTTTCGGTAAATCAGTTAATGAAGGCGGAATGGTTGTTCGTGATGTAATCAATGAAATTGGCGAACAGTACAACGTTCTGGTTATAGCTTCAGCTGGTAACGATTCTTCTGGTCCGTTTGCTTGGCACGACAATGATGTTGAACCAAAATATCCGGCAGCATTCGATAGCGAAAACTTATTGGTTATCGCTTCTACAACTAGCTCAGGCTCACTTTCTAGTTTTTCAAATATTGGTAAAAACACCGTGGATTTAGCTGCTCCTGGCTCGAACATTTATTCAACAATTGTTGGTAACAAGTACGGAATGGCCTCAGGAACTTCAATGGCATCTCCAAATACTTCAGGCGTAGCTGCTATGGTTCTAGGATATTATCCAGAATTAACAGCTGTTCAGCTTAAAGCAGTGCTTATGAAATCATCAGTTGCTGTTCCTGAATTTAAAGGAAAAATTGTTTCTGGTGGACGAGTGAATTTGAAGACTGCTCTTTCAAAAGATCAGAAAGCTATCAAGCTCTAAGATAATTAATTATACTTAAAAAAAGGGTCCATTATGATCTGTACCCCGTTTTTTAGACAAGCAAATAAAACTGCTTGCCTGAAAAACGGGTTAAAATCCTTAAAAGGAGCAGATCATGAAGGCCCTATCAATCTCAGAGCGGAAAAAGCTAGTTAGTAGCCCCTACGTTGCGAAAGTTACCCCTAAGAATCAAGTACAATTCACTGAAGCTTTCAAAGAGTTAATCCTGGCTGGGCCAACCGATGGGTTTACGAGAGTAGAGTTTTTTAATCATTTGCTTGGTGTTTCCTGTTTCGATAAACATTACATAGATTCTTGCCTCACTCGTTGGAGATCCCAAAGTAAGATGCCTTCCTATCTCGACAGGCGTGGAAAAAATAAATCCATACACAAAATGAGCATTGAGGAGCTAAAAGCTGAAAATGCTTACCAGAAAGAGGTCATCGCTCATCTAAAAAAGCTCCGGGGCCTTTCGGACGACGAACTTTAAAGTTCGAGATGATTCGTGAGGCCCTCAAGAAAGATTCATCACTCTGTTTGTCCATGATGTGTCGTTACGCTGAGGTGAGCAGGAGTGGTTATTACGCCTTTTTGAAGAACGAAGAACCTAGAAAAACTCGAGACTTTAATTCTCTTAGAGTCATTCGTCATCATTTTGAGAAAAGTCGAAGAAAGGCCGGAATCGTAACTCTAGACATGATTCTAAGGAGGAATGGGCACATATTTAACCACAAGAAGATAGCCAGAATTAAAAGCCAGTATGGTCTTCACACAAAAATTAGAAGGCGCAACCCATACAGAGGAATGAGCACAAGTGCCAAAGTGCATGATTTAATCCCGAACATCTTAAACAGAAACTTTGTTCAGCCACTGCCAGACCAAGCCTACTCAACTGACATGACTTACCTTTATTATGGAAAATGCGAAAAAGCTTATCTATCAGCCACCAAGGATCTCGGAACTAATGAAATTGTTTCCTACAATTTGATGAAGACACCGGCAGTTAGCCAATTCATCGAGGAATTTAAAAAATTATTGTCTAAACTTCCAGAGCATAAAAAATCAAACTTGCTAATTCATTCCGACCAAGGATTCCAATATACCCATCCTCATTATGTAAATCTGTTAGAACAATCTGGTGTAACGCAATCTATGTCCAGGAGAGGCAATTGTTTAGATAATGCTCCCATTGAAAACTTTTTTGGAACATTTAAGGACTTAGCTGAGGTAAAACAATGTAAAACATATGAAGAAGTGAGCGATGAAGTCAGAAGGACAATTGAATATTACAATAACGAACGTCCACAAAAGGGTTTAAACAAAAAGCCCCCGGCAGAGTGCCGGGGGCTTTTGAGCTGTTTTTTTTAAATGTACTTTTTTAAGGGTACAGTCTAATTATGGACCCTTTTTTTTTGCTTTTGAGAACATATCAAGACTTAAATTTTCGAAATTCTGCATCACTTTCTCTTCTTTTTGAGAAAGCTCGTGATCATAACCTAAAAGATGAATTATTCCATGCATGAACAAGTGAATAAATTCGTCCCAATACGAAATTTTAAAGTCTCGTGCTTGCTGCTTTGTCCTTGAATGACAAATGGCCAGGTCTCCAAGATATAGCTCTTCAGTAGTAAAATCACCTTTCTCTTTGGCCCTGCGTAAAGAATTAAAAGAGGGAAATGAGAGGACATCAGTCACTTTATTTTTATTACGATACTCAGAATTTAGCTGTTTTATTTTAGCTTCTCCGCAAAGAAGAACCGAAACTTTTATGCATGAAGTATCTTTAAGCCAACTAGAGTGAATAATTTTATGATTCTTAATCAATATTTCTATGACCCCAGAAGCCATCTTAAGCCAATTAGCAATTTTATGCTTTTCGGAGGCACTCAGCCTAACTGAGGATTGAAAATCAACCTGGATGAAAGCGTGTTTCTTCATAATGGCCATGTTATCCTTTTCTTGAATACCAGGCAATAAGAAGGAGCCAAGTTTGAGTCACTCAGAACTGCTTAGATGTATAGAAGTTATCGAGAAACTTCGAGATCCCATCAAAGGTTGTCCTTGGGATTTAGAGCAAACTCATGAATCCTTACTGAAATATCTTATTGAAGAGACTTATGAGTTTATTGAAGCCACTGAATTAAAAGATCCCAAGCTCATGGAGGAGGAACTAGGAGATGTTTTGTTACAAATTCTGCTCCACTCTACAATTGCCCAGGAAACAAATAAATTTTCACTGGAATCAGTGGCAAAGACTCTGGCGGATAAAATTATTCGCCGCCATCCCCATGTCTTTGGAAACGAATCGAATAATCTTTCAAGCGATGAGGTGGTGGCAAATTGGAAGGAGATTAAGACTAAAGAAAAAGGTGAAAAAAAATACTCTATTGATACTAAGTTTCTTCATGCTCCCGCCCTTGAGGCAGCCTTTAAAATAGGAACAAAATCCACGACTGTTAATTTTGACTGGCAAGATTATTATCAAGTCATTTCCAAAGTTGAGGAAGAGTGGCAAGAGGTAAAAGAAGAACTTCCACCAGGTGGGAAATTTAATTCAGACAGAGTAAAAGAAGAGATTGGGGATTTATTATTTTCGGTAGCCCAACTGGCTCGGCATTTAAATTTAAACCCTGAAGAATGCTTGAAGGATGCCAATAAAAAATTTATTAAACGCTTTCAAAAAGTAGAAGACATAGTGAAATCAATGGGTGCCACTCTTGAACAAACCCCTCAGGAGGAGCTGGAAAAATTATGGATTGAGGTTAAAAAGAAATGAAACTTAAGGCAAAGTACCAGCGCTTAACACCAGATCACCGTTTGTATGGATTAAAAGTTCCAGTTATCGGTTTAACAGGTGGAATAGCTTCCGGAAAAACGACAGTCGCAGAAGCTTTCAAAAAACATGGAATTCCTATAATCAACGCTGATCATCTGGTTAAGGAGATCTATACACTGCCTGAAACTTTTTCTTTTATTTCTAAAGAAATCCCTGAAGCAATAAAAGATGGAACCATCCATTTTCCAACTTTAAGAGAAAAAGTTTTTTTAAATACAGGAGTTAAGACGAAGGTCGAAAATTTTATCTACCAGCGATTGCCCAAAGCCTTTGAAGCCGCTTTTTTAAAACTCACTAATCCTGAATTTGTGATTTATGATGTGCCTCTGTTATTTGAGAAAAATCTGGAAAGATTATTTGATTTGAACGTTTTGGTTTATGCTCCAAGAAAAATTCAAAGGACTCGTCTCATGAAACGAGATGGTCTTCTTGAAGAAATGGCAGAGAACATTTTAAATCAACAGATGGATATCGAAGATAAAAAATTAAAAGCAGAATTTATTATCAATAATTCTCTGACAGAGGAAGAAATGGCAGAAGAGATTAATCAATTCCTCCGCCAGATATTTGATAATTAAGGGGATAAATCTAGTTCAATATATTGAGGAACTTTCTTTTCAAAAGGACTCTTATAAGTCTTAGGTTTAATTACCTGGCAGCTTCCTTTAGAATAAGACCATACTGCGCCTAAGAAATAAGTTCTCCCTTCAGATTTCACGCATTTTAATCCAACATCACAAGTGTATTCCCATTGTCCATCAGAGGTGTGCTGTCCTTTCTCATAAACGGGGCAATTCTGTCCTTTAAGACCTCGCAGCTGACAAGAACGGAATTTTTCACGGCTATTTTCCTCTGCACAACGTGGAAAGTTGTTATATTTAACCAATGCGATAACTTCTTTATTGAACCAGTTGTAACACTGGGTATCCACGGCACATTTTGTTTTGGGGTGAGAAAATTCAAGACCAGCTACCACATTTCTCATCATGGCATTTAATGAATCCGCTACTGTCATCGTATTGTTATAGTGAGCTGAAAGAAAATTATTATGGCAAAGTTCGGAAAGATATTTGATGGTCATGCTTTTACCCTCAACATATTCAGGCAAGGCAATACGACGAGAGGTCATAATTACTGTATTAACAAATTTTTGTGAAACCGAGCTGGTCCCACCAAGACCTAAGAATTTAAATCCACCAGCCCCTTCATATTCCGTTCCAAATTGGAGTTGAGTATCACAAGTAAAAGAAATGAATCTTTTTTGTTGTACCCCATTTTTAAGAACAATTTTGTTATTACTGTCACGCTTCCAATAATCAAAATTTCCATCCCTCATCAGAACAGGGCTTAAACCTTCGGCGATAATTGTGGCGTTAGTGATGTATTCACGCTTAAAAATGATACTGGGTCCAGCCTCAACTGCAACCCCCAGGAAAGAGAATTTCACTTGTAGAGAAATTTTCGAATCCACCTTTGTTATAACGGCAGTATTTACAGTTTGGTTACTGGTAGATACCCAACCGCTACTCTCCTGATTTGAAACCAGAGACTCCATCAGCTCTGCTTTGGAAGCATATTCTTTCTTATTAGGATCAGAAATTTGTGTTTCAGGAATAAATATCATTGCGTCTGGAACTTCGGCGTTTAAAAATTTCTTTCTAACAATGACTTCTTCTTTAATGGATTGCTCTAAGGTGGCCAATTCAACATTCTGACTGACTCCACCTTGGTCAATTGAATCAAGAGTATTCATTGCGAGAGTAAGTAATTCTTCTTTCAATTCAGGTGCTGCAAGTTCCAGATCCTTTTCAATTCCTGCTCTGACTTCTTCACGAGCAGAATCTGAATCCTGATGCTGATCTAAGGCAGCCCTATAAGCGACGTGAATTTGTTGGCGTATTTTATCTGCTAAGAGATTTGTTTCAATTTTTGCACGGCTTTCAACTGACAACCCTCTTTGTTCATAATCTAATTCTCTTTGATAGGCCTCTAAGGCAATGGCAGGAGCATGTTTTTGCAGTTTCATAAGAGAGTTAACTCTCAATTGTTTTTGCTTGAAACTGATTCCAGCAAAACTGGAAGTCGAAACAAGTACTGCTAATACTAACCAACTTGAATTGAACATACTGGCTCCAAAAAGAAGATAACGCTTGGCGCTATCTTATGGGTTCAGCGACTTTATTGGTAGGAATGATCGAAGAAATGAAGTTTTTACAAAGGTGTAAAAATATTGGAGAGGCACAAATAAGCTATTAAAATCAATAACTTGATCAGATTACAAGTTGAGACCCCAGCGCCACTTCCACTTTTTGGCCTGTCCATGGATCTTTAAAGGCTAAGGATTTTGCCAATAGCTTCAGCCCCTCGCGATTCTTATTACCCTTACCATATTTTGGATCCCCCATTATTGGATACCCAATTCCATCGAGGTGACGGCGGATCTGATGAAGGCGACCTGTATCGATCCTAATTTCTAAGAGACTTTTTCCATTCGCATTTTCCAATACTTCAAAATGGGTAATCGCCTCTTTTCCATCAAGTGAATCTGTAATTGTTTTTCGAAGTCCTCTTTCTAGCTCACCTTTAACGATAGCTTGGTAAGTCTTAATGATTTTATTTTTTGCAAATAAATCGCTTAATCGAGATGCTGCATCCGAGGTATAACCAACGACCATTAAGCCTTCAGTTTCACGGTCCAGACGATGAATCAGGTAAACTTCTTTTTTTTTGAGTTTTTCAATAATTCTTAGAAGCGCAGTATGATCTCCAGTTTGCGTTCCTTGTGGAAGAACACCGGCCGGTTTTATCCAGATGCCATAATCTTGCGTTTCTAGCACACATTCAGCATTAGTCAATTCAGGATAAGAGAGGACACGTGGATCGTAATAGAAATTAACTTTGTCATCAGGATCAACTATCGCATCAGTTGATCGTAGCTTAAGAATTTTACCCTTACCACCCTTCTGGATCCAGACAGCACCCTTTTGGGCAGCATCTGATAGAATAGATGGGTCAAGAGATGTTACTTTATGAAGTACTTCACCGAGTTTTATTTTAGCCGTGAAGTACTTTGAAACATTTATATTAAAAGAACGCATTTAAGAGAGAACATTTTCCCCTTCAATCGAAGGAGAAAAGGCATTAGTATTCGTAATGGGTTTAATCTCTTTCTTTATAAGACCATGCAAAGTTTGAAAATGATCGAGAATTTTATTCTCCTCTAGGTTAAGAATTTTTTGAATCTCGAGTAAAGCTTCACGAAGTTCATGATCTTTTTGTGAAGTTTGAAAACTAAAAGCGGTCTGTTCTACCGGCTGCTTTTCATGAATCATGTTTAGTTTGGATAATAGCACATCCAATTGAGTAAGCTTTTTATCAAGAGTGGCTACATTGAAATCAAGTCGGGCAAGTTCATCTTTGTATCTGGTTGCAATTTTTTGTTGGTTCTCATCCAGAGGGGGTAATTGAGCTAAAAGAGAGTTATTCATAGAAATCAGTTTTGCCTTAACTTCCATTAATTCGAATTTAAGTTTCTTGTAATCTGTTTTAACACTATCAAGTTGATTGAGAATTTCCATGGACTCCTTTCCTTTTTTCAAAGCTTCTAATGAAACCATGTGCAAACGATGAGCTTCATTCTTGTAATCATCATTCTGTTGCATAATAGTCTTATTGATGTGAAGAAGACTTTCACTTTTCTCAATTGAAGTAATAAATGAGTTTCTCAGATCATTAGCCGTTTTAATTTCTTCTTTAATAATCAACTTTCTCTCAATCTCAATTTCTTGCATGTGCTGAAGAGCATGAGAATAATCTTCATTTTCTTTTTCCAATGAGCGGATCGCCGAGATGCATTCTGACTTCTCTGCAATAACTCGCTCATGAATTGAATGCAGGTCAAGATATAGCTTATCCATGTCATTGCTTTTAAAATTCTTCTCCATCAATCTGAGTTCATCCTCATCCAAAAGATTTTGGTCCCAAAGATTAATAAATTTATGAATAAATGCTTCAGTCAAATTAACCTGTTCTTTAATGGCTTCCTTAACAGAAATTAATGGGTAGAAGAATACCATCACTCTGCTTTCACGATTTTCTAAAACAGGTGTTACATACATTTCGTAAGGCTGAGCAGGTGTAAGCTCATCCTGCTTTACTTTAACAGGGTAAATCCCGGCGATTTTGTTGACCATGGCCTGATAAATTGGATCTTCTTCAAGATTTAAATAATCACGAACATAATCCCAATTAAAAGCATCACTTCTTACTTCTTCATCACTCAAATAGAGTTGATCAAGGAAGAGATTGTTGTACCAGGTAAGCTTAAAGTTATAATCAATCATGCATCCTGCAAACGGTAACCCCTCATGCAATAAGGTTCCAAGATTTAACTTAATTTTTAATTCATCAAGGAGTCTTACGATTTCATCACGGGTGTTATCAGAATAATGATCAATCATATACCTTTGATCGCTAATAATGCCTTTTTCAATTACCGTTTTGACTTCCATTTCCATTTGAAGGGAAATTTTATTCTTTTGCCATCTAAACAAATACGCAAGGCCAATCCAAGACAAAATAAGGAAGGCTACGAGTCCAGTTAGCATAATAATCAATTGATTTTGCTTTCCTGCCCGCATGCCTTTGATCTCAGTTGCCTTTTTCTCTACATCTAATAACCATTGACCAAGGGCCAGGGCAGATTGATTAATATGAACTTTTAAATTTCTTGATTGAGAATTGAGACTCTCTAAAAGATCCATTTCGTACTTCATGGATTGAAAACGGTTATTCAATGCATTTTTAGCATTTTCATCCAGAGTTGAACCCTCAATCAATTGCTCTAGTCGCTTAAGATCAGTTTTCAAATAACTTACTTGAATTGAGCCGCCTACGTTTTTAGAGTTTAAACTGCCAGTACGTTCCAGCATGTTTTCAGTGATAGTAATGATCGTTCTATATTTTTGCGATTCACTCACAGCATGAAGAGCTTTGATTTTCTGATTCAAAACTTTTAGGGCATCTGTTGGATTACTCATGCCGGTATTATTATTAATCAATTTATTGAAAGTCCTGAGGCCTAGGCCCACTTCTTTACTTGCCTTTATTTCAAGCATTTCTTCAGTTTCAGCAATTTTTTGAGTCAGTTCACGCATTTTATCATTGGCCTTATCTGGCTGAGCCCATGAAAGATATTTACCAATCTTCTCGAAACTATTGTCTTGTTTAAGATCTTTGATTACAGAATTGATCTTGATGATTTGCTCTTCTTCAGTACTCTGTAAGTGATTTAGTCTGAATGCAAAGAGTGTAGAACCAATTGCAACTAATACAGAAATAATAAAGATTCCGTGGATTACCCACTGCCCTTGATTAAAGGTCTTCTTCCAGTCCATGATGAGCCTTTTACTTTGTGATATTCAATAGTTAATTTTCCGACAAAAATGCAGGGATTGGGAAGGGATTATTTCAAGCAAGCCGTAGGGGCAGTTTAGCAATTCTTATCAAAAAAAAACCCTCATACGAGGGCTTTTTAAGCGATTAATTTTATTTTTAATTAACTGGCGATGTCTTCATGAGACTCGAACTGATTACGGAGCTTCGCTTTAAGCTTTAAAATCGCCTGAGTGTGAAGCTGAGAGACACGTGATTCAGTGACATCCAAAACCTGGCCAATTTCTTTAAGGTTCAGATCTTCGAAGTAATAAAGTGAAAGGACCAGACGCTGCTTTTCAGGCAATGACTTAATTCCATCTTTGATGATTTCCTGTGCATGCTTGTATCCAACAGCTGATTGAGGGTTAGCCGAACGTGAAGTTTCCATAAGAGAAACCATCAAACGCTTATCGCCTTTACTCATGGCAGCTGCATCATCGATGTTCATTAAAGAAACTGATTTTGATTTATTGATAAGTTCATGGAACTCATCCATTGAGCACTGAAGGTGAACACACATCTCTTCATCCGTTGCCGGACGACCGAAATCTTTTTCAAGTTTCGCATAACCTTTCTCAACAACTTTAGCTTTTTCACGTACTGAACGTGGAACCCAGTCTTGAGAGCGAAGTTCATCCAGGATGGCACCGCGAATACGGAACTCAGCATATGTTTTAAATTTATTATCACGAGTAGGATCGAATTTTTCGATCGCATCCATCAATCCGATGACCCCACACGAAATCATATCATCGAGTTCAATATTTGGTGGAAGTCTTGAAGCAATCTTCTGGGCGATGTAACGTACCAGTGGTGCGTATTCAAGAATGATTTCTTCTTTTACTTTTGGTTCAACGGTTGAACGGTAATCTTTAAGGTTCTTGAGTTTGGCCGTAAGTGATGACATTGAGCTCTCCTGTGCTTACCGTTTAGTGAACGTCTTGTTCATTGGCCATCAGGCTACTTCCGTTTTTATGGAGTGCCGTCGGTCCACCATCTTTTTCGGTGAACCCATATAAAAGTTTAACGAAGTTTTTCTGCCATTCAGTTTTTGTTTCAGATAGGAAAAAAGTATCAAATCCTTCGGCAGAAACTTCCAATTTTTGGATTCCACCAAGCACTTTTGTACTTAAACCAAGAAAATTCTCGATTGTTTCACTCAAGGTAGAGACTACTTTTTGATATTGTTTATCATTTTGATACATATTAACCATCAAATGGTTTTCTTTAATGCCAAAGCGATTTGCGAGCAATTTAACGAGTGAATAAGAATCAGTAATAGAAGATTTATCTGGGGTTACAATCACCCAGCGATAATCACAAAAAGCATTTAAAGTCAGAGCTTCACGGGAGACACCAGCAGGGCAATCAAGCAGAATATAATCATATTCGTGCTCATGTGAATTAATAATATCGATGATGATTTCATCAAAATTTAGTCTTGATTCAAAAACTTCAATCGAGCCGTTACAGGCGGGAAGTAAATGAAAGTTACCAAGTTGAATGATGATCTCTTCAAAGGTTGCTTCTGCAGAAAGAAGTTTTTCAAACTTATTTTCAAGAGGAAGACCTAATTTAATAGCAGTATTGGAAAGATTAGAATCACAATCAATCAGAAGAGTGCGAAAGCCTGATTTTGCCAGCTCCATTGCCGTTTTAAGTGCAATTGAGGTCTTTCCAACTCCACCCTTTCCACCTGTAATGGAAATTTTTGAACATCGCCTGAAGCCATTTTTGATAAGAGATCTGGAATTAGACTTAATATTCTGATTTGAACTAAAAGAAAGCAACCACTCACTGGTCTTGTGCATATAACTCCTGTAACCGCACGGCCTGACATCCTGTCGGGCCTTAAAGAATCAAGGAACAAACATTTTTAGAACTGAAAGAGACCTGACATCAATCTTTCAGCCGTCGCACCTTCGATATCATCTGGAACTACCGGGCCTGTTCCAAAGAATTTAAGAGGTAACTTGTTATGGGTTTTATGAATATTGAAAAGGGCCCCAAAATTCATGCAAAGATCCACATGAGAAATTATAACACCGTCTACGACGTCCTTATATCGGGCAATAATTTTTCGATTATAAAGTTCAGAATGAATTGCCGAAAGTGTGCCTAGGACTTCTACATATTGGAAACCACGCTTAAGCGTCTCAACGAATTTTTTTGTTTCATCGCTAAATTTGCTATTCAGGCGAACATCCACCAGAACAGATTTGCCAGCTTCCGTCGCTTTTCGACAAAGACCTACCACTTCTGAGAAGTTTTGCACTTTTTCGACTTTAATCCCGAAAACCTGAGCGGCAAAGTCGGTTGAGGCGTTATTTTGAGCATCATGAAAGTATTGAATCACTACCACATCTTTTTTAAGCACGGCAATTTTCATACCCATGGTGCTTTGACCGGAAGCAGCCTCAGATACTAAAACAGTAATTACAGGCTCACCGTTAACAACTTTGGCAAATAATGGAATAGCTGTATTGATGGATACAGCCATTTCTTTAAGTGCAAATTCAAAGATCACATCTGGATTTTCCAGATCTTCTTTCGATAGCTCATAATTGGCTTTTTTAATTAAATCAAGAATATGAGATTCATCAACATCCAAAGTTTTAAGCGTAGTTCTTAACTGGTAAACACCTTTGGCTTCATTGAGATGCTTCTGATTGAAATGGTAATTCTGAGAAAGCTCCATGATCTTTTGTTCAAGAAGTTCCACTTTATGTTGTTGAGTTCTTAGTTCAGACCTGAGCTCATTATAAGCATCACGGCTCACTGTATTTACTGGTTGAGCTTCAGCTTGAGGCCGGGCCTGACGTTGATTGAACTCAACCTGCTCGTCTGACATCTGTCTGGAAGGCGACGCTCGTGGAGCCGGTTTTTCCTGAGGGGGCTCAGAATATTTTCCACGATTTTGCGAGCGAGAATAAGTAATTGGCTCATCATCACTTGAATCAAGATCAAATCCAGATGTTTCTTCCCCATCTGTTAAAAAATCATCCAGACTATTTTTAATTAAAGATGAAGTTTTAGTAGTGATATCACCTAGACTCGCAGTACCTTTTGCCAAAGTATTAACAACTTTGTTCAGGCCCATACTTCCATAACCAGCTGAATTTGAATTCTGGCCAGGCTGACCATTATATTTGGTAATCGTTTCCTTAATGGAAGAAGCTGGTTTTTGATAAAGGGATTCTTTTTGGTCATTGTTTAGCACTTTGTCCACCTTGGCTTTTTTCTCGAAACTTTTTTCCGAGATTGCTGCCGTAATCTCGATGCGCTTTTTCTTGAACGCACCTTTTAGACCATTGTTAGTAATAGTCTTAAGAATAATTGCATCAGGACCCAGCTCAAATTTAACTGCTTTGAGTGCTTCCTCTAATGTATCGGCTTCGAATTTCTTAACGAACATTCTTTATAACCTCACCGTACCGAGGGATCTAATATTAACTTCGGGGCTTAATTCATTATGACTCACCACAATCATGTTGGGAATGAATTTTTCAGTCAACCTCTTGAAATGGCGTCGAATGACTGGTGAACATAGTACAACCATCTTTTCCCCCTGAGAGGTAGCTTCTTCAATCTTTTCATTTAAAGATGCCAAAATAGTTTGAGTCACTTTTGGATCAAGGTTTAATTGTGTTCCATGATCGGTATGGATAATCGATCTGGCGACGGTTTCTTCTAAAGCACGATCAAGGGTGAACAAAGGAACATCCCCGGCCGAGCTCTTAATTTTTTCTGTAATAGAACGGTATAGGGACTGTCGAACGTATTCAGTTAGTGCTTCGGTATCTTTAGTGGATGTTCCAAATTCAGCGAGTGTTTCTAAAATAGACCGAAGATCGCGTACTGAAACACCTTCTCTTAGAAGATTTTGAAGGACTTTCAGAACGGACCCAAGAGTCATTATATCAGGGACTAGGTCCGCTACGATCTTAGGATTTTCTTCTTTAA
The DNA here is from genome assembly GCA_945860895.1 of Bacteriovorax stolpii. GTDB lineage: Bacteria > Bdellovibrionota > Bacteriovoracia > Bacteriovoracales > Bacteriovoracaceae > Peredibacter. The sequence goes on along the minus strand of CAMASK010000001.1, from coordinate 10,192 downwards.
AGTTATCTAAAACCTTCACTAACTCCTGACGTCCAAAAAGTTCGCTTAAGTTAGTCTTTAAGACTTCTGTTAAATGAGTCGCAACAATTGTTGAAAGATCCACAACGGTATAACCATTATATTGAGCTTCATCTTTGCGATCATCTGTCACCCATATCGCCGGTAAACCAAAAACAGGCTCTTTCGTTTCAATTCCGTCCATCTGCTCAATCACAGTCCCAGGGTCCATGGCCATTAAGTGATCTGGCATGAGTTCACCTTTAGCAATCTCAACACCTTTTAATTTAACTGAATAACCACCTGGCTTTAATTCCAGATTGTCTTTAATGCGTACCGAAGGAATGATGACTCCCCAATCCACAGCAAACTGTTTTCTGATATGAGAGATACGTTCAAGCAGGTCACCATTTTGTTTAGCATCAACTATACTCACAATTCCGTAACCAACTTCAAGTTGAACTAATTCAACAGGTAGTAGAGATTCAAGCGTTTCGACTTTAGCTTTTGTCTCTTCCACAGCACTTGAACTGGCGGCACTTTTCGCAAGTTCTTTATTCTTTTCAATCTTAAAACCAGTGAAGGCAACCAGTCCCCCCATCATTATGAACGGAAGTCCTGGAAAACCTGGAATCAAGCCGAAAATGGTAAGTGAAGCGGCGGTAATATAAAATGATTTTGGATTGGCACTAAATTCATTTCCTACCTGTGTCCCCAGAGAATCAGTGTTGGAATTTCTAGTGGCGATAATACCAGCAGCAGTTGAGATAATCAGAGCAGGAATCTGAGCGATTAAACCATCACCAACAGTTAAAAGTGTGAAAACTTGAGCAGCATCAGAAAAACTCATATCCTGCTGAGCAACTCCAATAATAATCCCACCGATCATGTTAATGGCAGTAATTAAAATCCCCGCAATGGCTTCTCCTCGTACAAATTTCGAAGCACCATCCATAGACCCGTAAAAGTCTGCTTCTTGTGCAACTTCAGTACGACGACGTTTAGCTTCTTTTTCATCAATTAATCCGGCATTCAAATCAGCATCAATGGCCATTTGTTTACCTGGCATTGCATCTAAAGTGAATCGTGCAGAAACCTCGGCTACTCGACCAGCACCTTTAGTGATTACCATAAAGTTAATCACCACAAGGATGATAAAAATAACAATACCTACGGCATAATTACCACCAACGACGAAATCACCAAAAGCTTTGATGATTTCCCCGGCAGCTCCTGTTCCGTCACTGGAGCCGTGAAGCAAAATATTTCGGGTTGATGCAACGTTAAGTGATAGACGAAATAACGTTGTGATTAAAAGCACAGTTGGAAAAGTTGAAAAATCCAGGGGCTTCTTAGAATAAACTGCAGTTAATAAAACTGCGACTGAAATTCCAATAGAAAGCGTAAGAAACAAATCCAGCAGAAATGGTGGAATAGGAACAACCATTACCCCAAGGACAATCATTAATCCGATGGCAATGACCACATCCGAATTTTGCGTTAAGGATTTGAATTTTGAAACGAATCCTTCCATGGTTACCTCTTACTAAGAAGTGCTCATCCTGAGCATTAAAAATTTATTTTAGGGCTTTCTCTTTACGTCTTAATTTATAAACGAAAGCCAAAATTTCTGCGACCGCTTTGTACAATGTGCGAGGAACTCCATGTCCCACTTTCACTGTTTTATATAACGTTCGCGCCAACATGATATTTTCAACGATTGGAATATCATTTTCCTTTGCAATCTCTCGGATCCGAAGGGCCAAATGATCGGCACCTTTTGCCATAACGGATGGGGCTACCATCGCGTCTCCATCATACTTCAATGCTACACTAATATGAGTTGGATTGGTAACAATTACATCGGCCTTCTTCACATCACTCATCATGCGCTTTTGGGCCATTTGCTTTTGAATCTGGCGGATACGGTTTTTGATTTCAGGATTACCATCTTTCTCTTTGGATTCTTCTTTTGCCTCTTGTTTGGTCATCATCATCTTTTTGCGATAACTCCACTTTTCCCAAGCAAAGTCGGCCAGAGCAATAACTCCCAATCCTAGCAATACTGAAAATCCAAGCTTAATCATCAGGTATTTACCAAAACCCAGGCTGGAGGCAACGTCGGCATGGAGAAAACCTAAAAATGAAACAATATTCTCTTTCATCACGTTGTAAGTGATGACTATGACGACCGCAAATTTAAAAACACCCTTGATGGCTTCAACCAAAGCTTTTTTGCTGAAGAGTCGCTGAATCCCCTGTACTGGATTCAATCTTTCAAATTTTACTTCCATAATTTCTGGAGAATAAAGAAAACCAATTTGAATGAAAGTTGCAAATACGCCTAAGCAAATTGAAGCTGCAAAAAATGGCCCGGCACATTTCACCAAAGTCCAGGCCGTCTGACTGATTACATCACTAAATTTTTCAGCCGTATAAATTGTTTTGAAATCAAGACGATAAATCCATTCAATGTAATGAGTGAATTGCTCATAAACGAATACACTACAAACAATGAGAGTGAGAAGTGAGCCGGAAAGGAGGAGCACACTAGTAAGCTCTTTAGATACTGCAACCTCACCCTTTTTACGAGACTCTTCGAGCCTATATTGGGAGGGTTCTTCGGTTTTTTCGTCGTCGTTTTCGTCGGCCATCCTGTGCCTCTATATTTTGTGCTGATTAATTAGTGATAAATTGAAACCAATCACCTAACTTTTCAACATACAAATCAAAACTTACCTGGAAAAACTCCTCTCCTATTCCTAAGAAGAGAAGCAGTCCAAAACCAATATTCAATACGAAACTAACTTGCAAAACATTCATTTGAGGAACAGTCCGGGCCACAATCCCCATTACTAAATTCATCAGAAGATTTGCAAAAATCAATGGTCCCGCCAAAAGGATAGAAGCACTGAAAGCTGACTTAAAGAATAACACAAAATACTCAGGCGATTTGAGCATTTTATCGGCATTTAAGAAATTGACAGAAAAAAAGGATTCATAGACCCCTTTGAACATGGGAACCAGGGCACCGGAGGAAAGTATTAAGATAACCATGGTCCATTCAATCAGACGCTCAAACGGTCCCACCTGCTGGCCCTGAGTGGGATCAAAATAGCTAACAGAGGAGAATCCAATCTGTTGGGTCAGTATGCTACCGGTTGCTACAAATAAACTCATAATACATTTCACCAAAAATCCAATAATTAAGCCTGTAGTCGTATGAAACATCATCAAGACCCAGATGTTGTCCACTCCTACTGTATTCACCTCTGCAAGTAGTGTGCCCTCAAGTCCCGGAAAAAATGCATAAGCAATCAGAAAGCTAGTCAGAACTTTCACAGTCATAGGAACTGAGACGTTATCAAATAAAGGTAATTGAAAAAGGACTGCAATCCAACGGGAGAAGCCTATCCAGAAAGCCAGGAAAACTTGCTGATCGGCAATGGTAAAATTCATTAACGCCTGATCAATTCCGGAATACTAATGAAGAGTTCACGCGTGTAGGTAACCATCGTCTCCATCATCCATGGACTGAAGATAACCAGCGCCGCGATAATCACAAGTATTTTAGGAATAAAAGAAAGAGTTTGTTCATTAATTTGGGTCACTGCCTGAAAAATCGAAACCACCACACCTACTACCAGTGCGCCGATTAACATTGGTGCTGCAAGCATTAAAGTGACTCGAATGGCTTGATTCACAACTTCAATTACAAAATCATTTTCCATAGGTCTTCCTTAGGTGTTAAACGATCTTAAAATCGCTCCGGTCACCAATTGCCATCCATCAACTAAGACGAAAAGCAGAAGTTTAAAAGGCATTGAGACCAGCATTGGAGGAAGCATCATCATTCCCATTGCCATCAAAACAGAGGCCACCACCATATCTAAAACAATGAAAGGGATATAAAGTAAAAATCCAATCTGAAATGCAGTTTTAAGTTCTGAAATAATGAATGCTGGAATTAAGTAATGAGTTGGTACGGCATTGATATCTGCCGGAGCCGCAGCATTAGTGACATCATAAAATAATCCTATATCTGCTTTTCTCACATGCTTTTGCATAAAAGCGCGCAAATCAGTCTCAAGTCCCTTGATCGCCTGAGTGGCATCAATTTGTTTTGCCTGATAAGGCTGGATGGAATTTTTATAAATAGACTGTCCAGTTGGCATCATCACAAAGACCGAAAGAAACATAGCAAAGCCAATCAACAACTGATTGGGTGGCATGTTTTGTGTCCCCAAGGCTTGTCTCATGAAAGACAAAACAACGACAATACGGGTAAAAGAGGTACATAAAATGATAATCGCCGGGGCCAGAGTCAAAACAGTGAACAATAAAAGGACTTCCATCGTATCGACGAGATTCGTTCCTTGTCCAAAATTCAAAGCTACACCGGGAAGATTAGTCGTTGATTGAGCAAATGCAACATTGGTCAAAAAAATTGACCAGACAGCAAGAGCAGCTCGGAAAAAAAACTTCATGCCAGACCTTGGTTAAAGACTAATTAAACTCAATCGGCTTAAGTTTCTTGGCCTTCTTCTTTAATTCATCTGAAAATTTCACAATGTCTTTAGCGATGGCAATCTTTGAAAGCCCCTTATCTTCATTGACAGGAGTAGATTCATTGATGTTGTCTTTAAGTTTAATCATTGATTCATAATCAGAGTTATTTTCAGCAGCAAGATTTAAGTCAAAGTTTGTTCCGGTCATGAATTTTTCGCCTTCTTTGATGAGACCAGTAGTATCAGTCATCTCAGAAAGAAAAGTTAACCCAGCTTCAGAGTTTGAAACCAGAAAGATTTGTTTGTGGGCCTTAATCACCATGAGAGAGCGTTTAGGCGCAACATAAGTTGTACTCAGAACTTCAATCAATTGAGTGTTATTTAAAAAGCCAAGTTTTCCACGATTAAAAACACCTTTTTTCAGCAACTGAACTACGCCGTAAAAAAGACCAAGCACAAGAGCGAGGAAAATTGTGAATTTGGCAGCATAGCCAGCAAAAGAAAAATTATCACTCGAGCCAACTGCCTTTGGAACTTCATTATTTGTTCCAATCACCTTAGTATTAACTTTAGCAATGGCAGCTTGTTTCGTGTTAACTTCATCATTTTTTACGATGGCAGTATTCTCTGGCTCTTTGGCGACAGTCGCTTCTTCTTTAATAAGTTTATTCAGATAATCTTCATTAAGAAGATCTTTAGAAACCTTATTTTCTGTTTTTTTATCAATTGTTGGAGCTACAGGTTTAGCATCCTGAGTTTCTTTCGGACCAATACCAGAACCTTCATAAGCTGTTTTACTCGGAGCCACTTTTCCACGCGGAAAAACCACTTCAATTTTTGAATTTTTCCATCCTACGTCCACAGATGAAGATTTCACATCATAGGGAAGAATTGCTTTTACAATCGCCTTTCCATTAAGGCTATTGGCAGAAAGTTGAGCACCTTTAATATTTTTTGAAATGGATTCAAAGCCATCAGCATTGGAAAGAGTAAGTTCAATCACTTTACCGTAAACCTTTAAATCAGGCAGATCATTTGATCGCCCATCCAGAGTGATATTGACATAGCCATTATCGCCATTGGTAGTTAGATCTAGTGAAGTCACTTTGACACCCGCTAGAGCCAGGCCCGACAATAAAAGAGAGAAAATTGTAATTGCGAACATCTTATTCATAACGGTCATCCTTCCTGGTTGACGTAAATTTCAGCGACTTACTTCAGAGATTCAATACGTTCTAATGGACTTATAATATCGGTAAGACGAATCCCAAATTTTTCATTTACCACTACAACTTCACCTCTTGCAACCAGTTTGCCATTAACAAGAACCTCTAATGGTTCACCTGCAAGCTTATCTAACTCAACAACTGAACCCTGACCCAGCTGAAGAAGATCTTTAATAATCACTTTAGCTCTACCTAGTTCCACACTTACTTTAAGCGGGATATCCAGAATAAAGTCGAGGTTCTGTACTTTGAGTTTATTGAGGGCATCATCACCTGCTTTGATTCCATCAGCAAGTTCACGAATCGCATCTTTGTTATTTTCTGACATTTCTTGAGTTGCCATGGTTTCTTCCTTTTATCTAATTCTTCTTGTAATTTGAACAGCGCGGTTGCCCTTATAGACACCAATTAAACATTTTAATTTTTTTGAATCTTCAATTTCTAAATCAAGTTCACCTGAAACTTCCTGAGAAAGAGGAATAACATCTCCTACTTGAAGACTGATTAAATCACCGATAGTCATGTCTGTTTCACCTAATTTAACAACCGCTGAGGCTTCAGAATGATGAACATGTTCCTGCATCGAACGGTTCCAGAGTGTATCAACAACATCATTATCGGCCTGGAAGCTGGAGGAAAGTTTTTGTTTAATCGGTTCAATCGTTGAGTAAGGAATCACTACCATGATCGTTCCCGAAGCCGATTCAAATTCTACTTCGAAAGTGGTGGTGATGATTACATCAGAAGGTGGAACCACACCCACAAACTGAGGATTAATTTCAGTTCTTGAATATTGAGCATCAATTCTATGTACCGGTGCCCAGGCTTCTTCTAAATCACTGATGGCCATATCCATCACACGTCTCATGAAAGAAAGTTCGATTGAGGTAAATTCTTTCCCTTCAATTTTTGTGAAAGGGCGATCTGTTCCACCAAAATATGAATCGATGATGGCGTAGGCCAGTTTTGATTCAAACACAATTAAAGCAGGACCGCGAAGTTCGTTGAAACGCATGATACACATACAAGATGGAATCGGAAGCGTATTTACGAACTCACCAAATTTCAAAAGATCAGTTGAGATCATTGAAATAGTAGAAATTTTTCTTAGTGAGTTTGAGAGTGAAACACGAAATTGACGAATGAATCTCTCGTAGATAATCTCGAGGATCGGCATTCGCCCCCGAATAACTCGGTCTTGATTAGTTAGATCATAAGGCTGGATATTGGTTTCATCAGACGAACCTAGTCCGGAAACTCCACCTCTTTCATCATTACCGTCACCGTCTGTGCCATCATTCACAGCGCTTAGTAATGCATCTACTTCTTCTTGGCTCAATACTTGGGCCATGGGTTCCCCTCCTGGGAGTTTAAACTAGTGGCATCCTGCTACTAGTTAATCTGGAAGCTTATGTAATAAATATCTTCCACTCTTCCATCAATTAAAAATGAATTGATAGAAGCTTTAATCTCTTCTTTCAAAAAGCTTTTGCCTTCTTTCTTAAGCAAATCATCAGCTCGCTTAGTATTTAAAATACTGATGATGGAATCTCTGATTTGTGGCTTTCTAGCTTCAAACTCAGGAGCTTTAGCATCATCACTCATTTTAAGTACAGCATCGAGGCGAACGTAACGTCGAGGACCTTCACCTTGTGCAAGATTTACTGTGAAGCTATCTAGCGGAAGAAGATTTTCTTTCTTCACTACTTCTACTGTTTTTGCTTCACCATCTGCTTCCCCTTCACTTGGAGCATCTTTTTCTTTTAGGAGTTGACTGAGATCCGGACGTTTAGCTTCCATATCCATAAAACGATATTGAAAATAAGCAACGGTTCCCATAGCAATAATATTGATTGCCATAAGCAAAGTGAGTAACGGATTTTTTGACGAGGTTGCAACCTGTCTTGATTTTTCATCTGCCATTTGTACCTTTATAGCATTTCCCAGTCCGTGGGAGTCTCTGTCAAAATTATAACTTTCACTTGAGTTTGAAGCAAGGATGACCATTTGGCCGGGGAATAAATTGCCTTGTTTAGGGCGGGAGGCAAATTTTGCCAGTTATTTTCTGACATATTGCCAAGCAATATATTCAATAATAAACCCCGGACTGGCCGGGGTTTATTATCTAAAAGACTTTTATCAAAAAGATTAAAGAGAGATTTTTCCACGCTTTTTAAGTTCAGCGATAAGAGAATCAAAGTGAGAAGCTGGGTAAGCACCTTTAACTGGAATACCATTTAACAAGAACCCTGGAGTTCCTTGAAATCCAAATTTACCAGCCTCAGCAATGTCAGCATCAATGCGTGCCTGAACTGCATCAGACTTAACATCTTTAGCTAATTTCGCCATATCAACTTTCAGTTTATTTGCTTCTTCTTTCAGGAATTTTTCACCGTTTTGAAGAGCGCGCTGATTTTTATAGATAGCATCATGAAAAGCCCATGCTTTTTCAGGAGACTGAAGACGAATGGCCTCGTAATACTGAGCAGCTGGCATTGCCTGAGGGTGGAAGCTAAGTGGGAGATGCTTATAAGCAAAACGGATTTTGCCTTTATATTTTTCCATTAATTCCATAACAGTATTGAATCCACGCGAACAAAATGGACATTCGAAATCTGAATATTCAATTAGCGTAATAGGAGCATCAGCATTACCACGGAAACTTTCATCAGAACGAATTTCCGCTAAAAGTGGCTTGTTGAAACTTTCTTCAAGTACTTTCTTCTCTTCTTCTTCACGCTTTTTACCCTGACCTTCCTGAGAAGCTTTCACTGCATTGTTAAGTGCCTCTATGAATTTTTCAGGATTAGCCTCAATGGCTTCAGTTATGATTTCAGGATTTTCTTTGATCATTTTTTTAAGATCATCTTTTGATGTACAGGCACTGGCCAAAACCAAGGCCAAAACCATAATGAAACGACTTTTCATAAACTTCCTTTTCTATCTTTTGAGAACAATTATTGTTTTATTCCCACTATGTTAATGAAACTACGATTTTATTTCAACCTTTCGGTTTCTCTTTCACCAAATTATTCTCAATGTAGTCGAGATATTTGTTAAGCTTGCGCGTATAGTCCCTTAGATAAGCATAACCCAGTAGATGTACCCGACTGAAGTAGTTACCCTTCATGAATGATCGCATAGTAGAAAAAATTCCAAACGCAGCGCCAGAAACTTTTTCATAAAGATGGAATCCTAATGCGAGATAACTAAAAGTGATCAACACAATGGAAAGAGTCACAATATCATCCATAATAAACATCTGATGGCCAAAAAAACGATTGGCCTCTTTCGAACTAGTGAGAGTCTTTGTCGCCAGCTCAATCATGTTCTGATAAATCGCACTGGCATTTTCAATTAAAAAGACATTGGAGCAGATCGCAATGATGATAAGTAAAAGTCCAAAGTGTAACATGAAGATCTTGTCAGCAATTGGTTTATGAATCCGTGAATACTGTGGAGGAATGCTATTAGTGGAAATAGCTCCTTTTAGGCGTGATTCGCGTAAATATTCAAAAAAGAATTCAGAAAAACGAATAAGTAACTTATAAGTGCTGAATTCATCCACTTTAAAAACAGCATTGGGATTTTCCAAAGCCTCTACACAGTACTCCCCCATCATTCGGAAAGGTCTTAAAATTAACCATCCGACGTAAGTACCAATGAAGAAGAGAAAGATGTGAAAGAGAAAAAAAATCGTTAAGTTATCAGCTGCTTCAGATAATAAGTAATTATAGAAAACAGATTCATCCTGCATATCGGGAAAACCATGGGCCTTAAAAAATGCATAATTCAAACGCATCACTTGAAAGAGAGCGGAGTAGATAAAAAGATTGATAATAAAAGAGATGCCGGAGACCTTTAAACCGGTGTAAATCAAAAAACGGGTATCCTCTGTTTTGAAGACTCTCTTCAACTCTTCTCGAGGGCGAATAAAAATATTGTTCATCTTTCCATCATAACAGTTCGCTAAAGGGTTAAAACTAGGCAGAAAAAGTCAACTAATACCGACAAGATCTATCAATTAAGTCCATCAAAAAATATTTACTAAAGTTCAAGGAGGGTTTCATCCGATAGGCTCAAAGTAATCGTCTTAAGACGAAGGAGAAGTTTACATGAAAGCGGCACCTTTATTAATCTCTTTGCTAGCAATGCTCTCACTCGGTGGTTGCGGAAAGGGAAATGAATCAGGTAGGAGTAATCTTTATGGCAGCGGATATGGAACATGTGTGAGCTACTCAGCAAATGGTCAGTGTTCACAGTACCAAAATACTATGCCATATAGTTCACCTTATGCAGCAAATGGTATTGGTTTAGTTAGAGTTCAGCAGGAAAATCCATGTATTCTAGGTGCTCAGTGGGGACAAATGGGAAATTTACAAAGATCAATGGTCCAAGTAAGAGTTAATATGCCCACAGTAGTTGCTGCTAATGATATATTTGTGGGTGTTACATCTTACG